>JAJKIV010000346.1 GCA_021154285.1 Gemmatimonas sp.
CAGCTCGACGACATCACTCGGTCGGTGCTGCACGGCAGCGCGTACACCACAGGCGCCACGTTTCGCAATCGCTTTCACAACCACCAGTACGAGATCGCGGGGCAATTCGCGGCATCGCGCCTCTCCGGGTCGACGGAGGTCATCTCGGCCACGCAGCAGAACGCCGTCCACTACTACCAGCAGCCAGGCGACGACTACACCGTCGACTCGACGCGCACGACACTGTTCGGCCACTCGGAGCAGCTCAAGATCGGGAAGTACGGTGGCGGCGTAACGCGATTCGAGTCGAGCGTCGTTAGGCAGTCCGCCGGGTTCGACGTGAATGACCTGGGTTTCCTCCGTCGCGCCGACATCCTGGACTGGAGCACGTGGAGCGCGCTCACGTTTCAGGATGCGAAGTGGATCTACCGGTGGGCGCAGGTCAACGGGAACTACTGGCAGACATGGAACACGTCGGGCACGCGGCTCGAGAACGCGCTCAACTTCAACGGCCACATGGGTCTCAGGAACAACTGGGACGTCCATCTCGGCAGCACGTTCGGCAAGCTGAGCCCAAGCTATTGTGACCGATGCACGCGCGGCGGCCCGGTGCTCCGCCAGTCACACACCTACTCGCCCTGGGGCGGCTTCAATACCGACAGCCGGCGGGTAGTCTCGAGCGGCCTGTGGACGAACCTCTGGTTCGGCGATGAAGGCAAGTCACACGGGTATAGCCTGAGCCCATACGTGAACCTGCGGTTCTCGACGCAATTCCAGCTCAGCCTCGGACCGAACTACACGCGCGATCACAACAACACGCAGTGGCTCGACAATTTCACCGACTCCACCGGCGCGACTGCCGGCGTGACCCACTACACGTTCGCGCACCTGGATCAGCGAACGATCTCGATGAGCATGCGGCTCAACTACACCGCGACGCCGAATCTCACGTTCGAGTTCTACGGGCAGCCGTTCGTCTCCACGGGGACGTACGCGGACATCCGCGAGGTGAGCTCCACGCCGGACGCGGCCAAATACGACGACCGCTTCGTGCCCTATACGCCGCCGGCGGGCACCAAGACGCAGTTCAAGTACACGCAGCTCCGAACGAACACGGTCGTCCGCTGGGAGTATCGTCCGGGGTCGACGCTATTCGTCGTGTGGACGCAGGGTCGTCAGGATGACTCGAACCAGAATCCGGACCAGTCGTGGACGCACGACTATCGTGACCTGTTCGGCCTGCATCCGGACAACACGTTCCTCATCAAGCTGGCGTATTGGCTCAGTCGCTGAATAGAAACCGGGGACGGGCGACGGACGACGGGCGACGGTGAGAAACGGGAAGCGTCCTCCCTCCCCGCTCTATCATTGCTTCACGAAATGCGCGATCCCGCCAAACCCGCGATAGCTCCCCACCAGCGTGTCGCCATGGAGCTCACCCCTGAACACCTCCACCGTGTCAGCGGATGACCAGTTCCGCAAAAACGACAGCTCGACCTTGCTCTTCGTGATTGTGCCGAGCAAGCCATCGATCGGCTCGTTAGGCTGCGTGAACGTGGGACGGCGCTCGAAGCGGCCGCTCAGGGCATCACCCTGATCGCTCCGTGAGGACGGCGATTCCACGTACAAGTGCAGCGCCAGGTACGGTGTCGTCTCCGCTTCGAGCTCTGTCCCGACGAACTTGAACGTCCCGGCGATCGGCTCCGTTTGCGGAGCCACCACCTCGTAGTCCACGTACGTGAGCCGCACGAGCGACCCGAACACCCCAATGCCCCCGCGCACACGATTCACGAGCCCCGAGCCCGACAGCGCGTCGTTATGCGTCCGGTACCAGTCATAGTAGTTCGAGTCCACCGCCGACACCGTCACGGCCTGCGGGAAGCCCGGAATGAAGACGTGCGGCAGCACCGTGACGTCGACGTTGCGCAGGCCACCCGGAAGACGAACCCGCGTGCTGTCGGTGAAGAACGAGCGCGGCCCGAACGGCGTCTCGATGCGCACGAAGTAGCTCCGCGCCCTCGGGGATTCCGGCCACTCGAAGAACACCGTGTCGCGTGACCGATCGAACGTGGCCTGCTGCGCGTCCACCGCCGCGATCCCCTCCGGGACCGACGTCTCGGCCGCCAGAACCTCGCCCCCCAGCGTCTGCACCGAGAGCTGGTAGTTGCCGTCGGCGATGAGTGCCGATCCGGGCAGCGAGAAGCGATAGATGCCTTCGCCCTTGCGATCATCGCGAACGCGGCTGTCTTCGACCGCCGTCAGCGTCTGGCCATCCGGCGTCGTCAGCGTCACGATCGCACCCGACTCGGCCACGCCTTCATCGCTGATGATCGGGTCGGCGAGATCGAACGGCGGCGCGAACATCCGCACCGTCCCGTTGCGCGTTCGCTCGAGCAGCACCACCTGCGACGAAGCGCTGGCGCTCAGCACGCCGTGCAGCGATACCATCGACTCCGTCGGTGGGATACCGACCTTCTCGATCTCGCAGGCGGAGACTGCCAACAGGAGCGCGACCGTCGCCGCGTAAGCGCGCGCGACGCCTCGATCAGAAATCAATGCGCACCCCCAGGCTCGGAACGATCGGGAACTGCGAGATCGCCTTTCGGGTCGGCGTGTCGGTGGAGTAGTCATAGCGGTAAATGAAGATGTTCTTCGCGTTGTAGGCATTCACCACGCTCACGTACGGCGCGACGATCCCGCCGTGGACATGGAATTCTCGCGAGGCATCAAGATCGAGACGGTGGTTGGCAGGAAAGCGCGCCCCGTTGTGCGGGCCGCCTAACGGTTCGACATAGATTGGGGGATCGCCGGTCCCCCACCGGTCGCGCGAGGGGTCGTACACCCGCCGCGCGATCTCGCCGACGATGGCCGTGTACGGCGTGCCACTCGCGTAACCGAAGCGTGCCCCGAGCCGATACTTCGAGAGGCGCCACGTTCCGACGACGTCGAGATCGTGCCGGCGATCGTGGCCAGGCGCCCACGTCACGCCATCTCTTGCGCGCGCGCTTACACCGTAGGTGTATGAGATCCATCCTCCCAGCCCGCTCGCCGGCTGATATCGCGCAATCATGTCGACGCCGTACGACCGCCCCTCATCCGTGAAGAACTCGTCGCCTCGGATGGCTGGGTCCTCGGACCAGTTGGCCTCCATCACGCGATCGTAGTGCTTGAGATAGCCCTCGACGCGAACGCTGCCGTTTGGAATTCGTCGCTCGACGCCCGCAACCCAGTGCCACGCGGCCGACACGGGTGTGAACGAGTCGCTCGCGACCCAGACGTCGAAGTAGCGCAGCGGCCCGTCGCCGGCGAGCGAATGCATCCACTGCGTCGCGCGCCCGGCTCCAACGGTGAAGGCGAGCTCCGGTGTCGCGAGGAACTTGATCGTGACGCGCGGCGAAAGTGCAGCCCAATCGCGACCCGTGAGCGCCTCCGCGCGGAGCCCGCCGTCTACCATCCAGCGCGACGACACGCGCCACAGGTCCTCGATCCACAACGCCGCGGACGTCGGATGCTGCACGATGTCGAAATCCGTCGTCCCGGTTTGCGACGAGCTCGAGGAGTAGCGAAGGCGATGCGTCGCCAGCTCGTAGCCTAACGACGGATCATGCTTCTCGCGATGGGCGTGCAGCGATCCGGCGAGGCGAAAATCGTGAACCTGGCTGCGCTCTGCAAACGCGCCGTCAGCGACATTCAGCAGCGTCGAGAAGTTCGAGGTCGACACGCGCTGCTCGAACGTCGCGTTCTGCCCGAGACTCCAGCCGAACAGCGGAACGCGGGCGTCCGGGCCAAAGTTCTTCGCGAGCGCCACGCCGAAGACGTTGTTGCCCCAGTCGACCGCCCAGTTTCCCTCTGCCGCGCGCGACGGCGTCGAATCCGCCTCGAGCTCGGCGAAGTTCGCGTCGAGGACGTCCTGCCCCGAGTATCCGGTGAAGGACACGCGCCAATTTCCGGGCAGCGCGTACGCCGCTCGGCCGTGGAAGTCAGTGAAATGGTACGGGAGCACGTTGTTCGTGAACGCCGTGACGACGGCATCCGCGTACGTGCGACGCGCCGCGAGGCTCCACGTGCCCCGACCCTTCGCGAACGCGCCACCGACTCGCCCCGTCGCGGCGAGCGCGGAGAGATCCGCGGAGACGTGCACGCCCGTCCGCGTATCATCCCGCGACCGGACGTCGAGCACGCTGGAGAGGCGGCCGCCGTACCGTGCCGGGAACGCTCCGGAGATGAGCTCGATCCCGCCCACGGTCGCATCCATGAACGTGCTGAACAGCCCGCCCAGGTGGAACGGGTTGTAGATAGGAAAGCCGTCGATGAGGATGAGATTCTGATCCGCCTCGCCGCCGCGAACCGTTAGGCCGGTGTTGAAGTCGTTGCGCGCGATCACACCCGGGAGCAGTTGAACGGTGCGGATGACGTCCGGCTCGCCGATGCTCGGAACGCCCGCGATGGCGGACGCTCCCATGGTGACCGTCGCGACGTTAGGCCGAGTGACGAAGGTCTCGACGTCGGTGGGCAGCGCGGACGTGCGCACCGTGGACAGCACGTGCGCCTCCGATTGCAGCGTGACGTCCACGATCACCGTGTCGCCACCACGAACCCGGAGGGTGTGATTCACGGCGCGGTAGCCGAGGAGGCGGACGTGCAGCGTCGATGCGCCCGCGGGCACACCACTAAGCCGATACCGCCCGTCGGCCGCCGCGACGGTTCCGAGTGCGGTGCCCGTGACCGTTACCGATGCTCCCGCGGCAGGCGTCGCATCGCCGCTGTCCGGTCGGATCAGTACCCGTCCGATGACGACTCCCGTGGGCGGATTCTGCCCCAGGAGAGTAGCGGGCAGGAGACAGAGCAGAGTGCAAAGTGCGCCGACGGCGGCGTTTGACACAGGCGAGGCGGGTTCGGGTCGCCTATGATATGGCGCCTACCCAGTCCGAGCTAGCGCCTAACGGTCACGGCCCGCGCGCGGTAAGCCATCCGCGTCATCTCGCGCGTGCCCCGAATCGCCGCGGCGATGATCGCCAGCCCGACGACCGAGAACGCGACGAACGCCCACGGAATCACGCTCCGGCTTCGCAACAGATACGCGTCGGCGGGGTTCTCGGGATCGTAGAACGCAGTGTACGTGTTCCCCACCTGGTAGCCCCCCGCGACGCGACTCGCCCAACTCCCGCTGCGACTTTCCCTGAGCGGAGTCACGCGACTGGCCGTGTACGAGCGGTCATCCACGCGATAGCGATACACCACCACCGGCTCGTACGTGCTCCCGTCCGAGTCGCTGTGCTCGTCCACCCGCGTGCTCAACACGGTCGCCTGCACAGGCCGAAAGACCGAGAGGCGATGCTGCTCCTTCGCGAGCATCCGCGCGCCGATGGCAAGAAAGACACAGCAGAACGCGCCCATGAGCCACAGGAACGCGCGACTCCGGCGCACGGTTCGCTCGCCCTGCGGAGTCAACGCGCCCGATCCCTGCGCAGGAGTCGGCTCGAGCCTCAGGAAATCGCGCACGAGATCCACGACGACCTGCTTCGAGGCATGGCCGCTCGAGTAGTACGACGTCCATGGAATTCGCCGCTGGTCCGTGAGCGTGACCGAGATGCGATACGTGTTCCCGTCACTCGACGCCGATTCCTCGAGCGACACATCGGCGACCTGGTCCAGCGGGATGATCTGCCGCTCCACTCGGCCGAATCGCTGGTTCGCGATGATGAAGAGGCGCTCCGCCCGGCTGAACGCGAACGTCCTGCGCGCGGGTAGCACGACGAGCAACACGCCGCCAAGCGCGATGAGAGAGCCAATGACAATTGGAACGATAGCGCCGCGCCCCTCGGGCTGGGCCAGACCGATGAAGAGAGCCCAGCCGCCAAGCGCGCCGAGGAAGAGGCCCATGACGCGCAGCACTACCCCGGAATCGCGGAGGATAAGCTCTGTCGGAGTCTGGGCAATGATCTTCATCTTTTCATCAGTCGTCCGGGCGTTCGTGCCGCGCTCCCACCGCAAGCTACGGCGTTAGGCTTCCACACTCCAACGGTATCTCATGCCGATTCGGGTTTGTCTCGCTGGCGCCACAGGCTGGGCGGGCTCCGAGCTCGCACGAGCGATCCCCGGGCAGCCGGACGTCGCGATCGTGTCAGCCGTGTCGCGCAAGCACGGCGGGCAGTGCCTGAGCAATGTCCTCCACGATCCCCTGCTCGATTGCCCGATCTATACGTCCGCGGCCGAGGCGCTCTCCGCCGTTCCGTGCGACGTATTCGTCGAATACACGAAGCCCGACGTCGCCAGGAGCAACATCGTCGCGGCGCTGGAAAGCGGCGTCCACGTGGTCGTCGGCACCTCCGGCCTCACGGATGACGACTTCGCCGACATCGACGTCATGGCGCGCCGGCAAAACCGCGCCGTCCTCGCGTGTGGCAACTTCGCCATCACCGTCGTGCTGCTGCAGAAGTTCGCCGAAACAGCGGCCCGGTTGATCCCGCAATGGGAGATCGTCGACTACGCGAGCGACTCGAAGGTCGACGCGCCGAGCGGGACAGCCCGTGAGCTCGCGAGCCGGTTGTCGACGGTGCGCGTACCCGAGCCCACGGTTCCTGTCGACCAGACGATCGGCCCCAGGGACGCTCGCGGCGCGACGCTCTCGGGATCGCAGGTACATTCGATTCGTCTCCCGGGCTTTACGATCAGCGCCGAGATCATCTTCGGCATGCCGGACCAGACGCTGACCATCCGTCACGATTCGGGAAGCAGCGCACGTCCGTACGTGGACGGCGCGCTCATTGCCATTCATCGC
Organism: Gemmatimonas sp.; assembly: GCA_021154285.1. Taxonomy (GTDB): domain Bacteria; phylum Gemmatimonadota; class Gemmatimonadetes; order Gemmatimonadales; family Gemmatimonadaceae; genus JAJKIV01. The sequence goes on from JAJKIV010000346.1 coordinate 6,761, forward strand.
GTCTCGAGGCTCGTAGGCGTCCATCGCGGCCTCGATGCCGTGCTCGACCTGTGAGGCACCACATGAATCGCCTGGCGCGACGCATTGCTGGCGCAACCGCGCTCACGCTTACGCCCGCGCTGCTCGCCGTGTGCCGCCGCGATACGCCGCGCAATGAGGACACCACGTACGCACACGTGATGTCATTCGACAGCACGCGTATGCGTCTCGCGGGCACGAAGGACACCGTGCCGCTGCACGTCGAGCTCGCCGTCAAACCCGAGCAAAAAAGCATGGGCTTGATGGAGCGACGACGCCTGGCCGACGACGCCGGGATGCTGTTCGTGTACGACAGCACGCAGCCGCCGGACGCCGGATTCTGGATGTATCGGACGCGCATCCCGCTCGACATCGCCTTCGCCGACTCGACCGGCGTCATCCGGAGCATTCGCAACATGGTCCCGTGCCCCACCGAGGTCGCACAGGGCTGCCCCAGCTACACGCCGGACGTCCGTTACCAGTATGCGCTCGAGGTGAACGCCGGCTATTTCGCGCGCCGCGGCATCGTGGTCGGCAATACGCTCCTGCTGAACGACCTGCCGCCACCCGGCACGCGCAAACCGTAGGCTTAGGCATGCCGAATCCCAACACGACACCGCAGCGTCGCGGCGGCCAACCAACGCCGCCGTCCGGCTCACCGACACCCGGCTCACCCCCGACCGGCGCGCCTCCAAAGCCGGCCATGCCGCCACGTCGGGCGTGGCTCACCTTCCTGGCGATCCTCGCCGCGAACTTCCTGCTCATGCGGTACTTCTTCCCGTCCGCCAACGCGCCGGTGAAGGTGCCGTACACCCTGTTCAAGCAGGAAGTCACCAAGCGGAACGTCCGCGATATCTATAGTCGCGGCGAAAGCCTGACCGGGCACTTCCGCGATTCAGTGATGTACCGATCGCCTCGGGACAGTGCCGCCGGTGCGAAGGCGAAACCGGTGTCTTCGTTCGCGACCACGCTTCCTGCGTTCGTCGATCCGGGACTCGAGGCGCTCCTCATTCAGAACGGGACACAGATCTCCGCGGAACCGGCCGACGAAGGCGGGAACCCGATCACGACGCTGCTCTTCGGCTTCGGCCCGACCATCCTGATCTTCGTCTTCTACTTCTGGCTGTTCAGGCGCGCGCAGCAAGGAGGCGGTTTAGGAGGCGGCGGGCTGCTCGGAGGCATCGGCAAGAGCAGCGCGAAGCGCTTCGACCAACAGCAGGAGACCAAAGTCACGTTCGACGATGTCGCGGGAATCGACGAAGCCGAGAACGAGCTGGTCGAGCTCGTGGACTTTCTGAGAGACCCGAGCAAGTACACTCGGCTTGGCGGAACCGCGCCCAAGGGCGTGCTGCTCGTTGGCGCGCCGGGCACGGGCAAGACGCTGCTCGCGCGTGCCGTCGCGGGCGAGGCCGGTGTGCCGTTCTTCTCGATGAGCGGCTCGGAATTCGTCGAGATGATCGTCGGCGTCGGGGCCGCGCGTGTCCGCGACCTGTTCAAGCAGGCGCGCGAGCACGCGCCGGCCATCATCTTCATCGACGAGCTGGATTCCATCGGGCGAGCGCGCGGGCAGACGGTCATTGGCGGGTCGAGCGAACAGGAACAGACGCTCAACCAGATCCTCACGGAAATGGACGGGTTCTCGAGCCGTGAGGGCACGATCGTGTTGGCCGCGACGAATCAGCCCGACGTGCTGGACAAGGCGCTCATGCGTCCGGGGCGCTTCGACCGCCGCGTCATGGTCAACCTGCCGGACAAGACGGGGCGCGAAGCGATCCTCGAGGTTCACACGCGCCGCGTTCCGCTCGCGCCGGACGTCCGGCTGGACGAGATCGCCGGGGCGACACCGGGGCTCGCGGGCGCCGACCTGCGAAACCTCGTGAACGAGGCGGCCCTGCTCGCCGCTCGTCGCGATCAGAACGACGTGCGCCAGAAGGACTTCTTCGACGCGCTCGAGAAGATCGTGCTCGGCCCCGAGCGGCCGCTGCTCATGAGCCGACAGGACCGTGAGCGCATCGCGTATCACGAGGGCGGACACGCGATCCTCGGCCTCGTGGTGCCGGGCGCTGACCCCGTACACCGCGTCACGATCGTCCCGCGCGGGCAGGCGTTAGGCGTCACCTACCAGCGCCCTGACAGCGATCGCTACAACTATCCGGAGGAGTATCTCCGCGCGCGCATCGTCGGCATGCTTGGCGGCCGTGCGGCCGAGGAGCTCGTGTACGGCACCAAGACGACCGGCGCCCAGAACGACATCGAGCAGGCCACGACGCTCGCGCGGAACATGGTCACGCGATGGGGAATGAGCGAGCGGCTCGGCATGGTGCAACTGGCTCCGCGTGAGAACCCCTACCTCGCGAGCCTCGACGGCATGGGGTCGACCAAGTCGGTCAGCGAGGAGACCGCGCGCATCATCGACGCCGAGGTGCAGCGGATCATCAGCGAGTGCCACGATGAGGCGCGTCGGCTGCTCGGGCTCCACCGTGGCGCGCTGGAGACGCTCGCGCACGCACTGCTCGAGCGCGAAACGCTCGACGAGCGGGAGATTCTCGAAGTGACGGGACTTCCCGCCGCGCCGGCGCTTCCCGGGAATCGGGTGACGGCTTGACTGCTATCCCGGGTCAGGCCGGTCCTCGGGAAGTCGGACCGTGGCGTCGTTCCGCGACGCGGCGTTCGGCCTGACGACGCTGCGCGTCGCGCCGCTCGGCAACGCGTCGCTCGTTCTCGAGCCAGGTCATCTCCGTATCAGTCGGCACGGCCGTGCGGGCAACGTGGAGCAGTAAAGCCAGGCGATCGACCGGAAGTTCCGTCCAGTTCGGCGGGATCGGCGCGAGTCGGCAGCGGTCGGTTCCGTTGTCGAACGTGAGCCAGCCCCGTCGGTATTCGTCGGTGAGACCAATGGTGCTGTCCGGGATGGTGTCCCAGACTATCCACCGGGTACCGGACTGGTCATCGAATTCTCGTAGTGCCATGCGCCACGCCAATTGCACGGGTCAGACCACTTCCGCGAACCGCCTTCGGACTGGAGGGCCGACGGTGGACACGGTTCGGGTCGGCCAGTGACCACGGTGCTTCAGGATTCCGTCCAGGCCGCACTCGCGAGTGCGTACACAATCGAGCGCGAGCTTGGTGGCGGCGGCATGAGCCGCGTCTTCGTTGCCGAAGAGCGCGCGCTCGCTCGGCGCGTGGTCGTGAAGGTACTGTCGCCGGACCTCGCCGCCGGAGTCAGCGCCGAACGATTCCGGCGCGAGATCCTGCTGACCGCGCGCCTGCAGCACCCGCACATCGTGCCGGTGCTCACGACCGGCGAGATCGGCGGACTGCCCTACTACACCATGCCGTTCGTCGACGGCGAATCGCTGCGCGTACGCGTGGCGAGGACCGGCGCGATGCCCGTGGCCGAAGCCGTCGGGATCCTTCGTGACGTCACGCGGGCGCTCGACTTCGCCCACGCCCAGGGCGTCGTTCATCGGGACATCAAGCCCGAGAACATCCTGCTCGCCGGTGACAGTGCGACGGTCACCGACTTCGGCATCAGCAAGGCACTGGACGCATCCCGGGCGCCTGGGCAAACCGGCGCGCTGACGGAATTGGGCTTCGCGGTGGGAACGCCGCAGTACATGGCGCCGGAGCAGATCTCTGCCGACCCGGATGTCGATCATCGCGCTGACCTCTACTCGCTCGGCTGCGTCGCCTATGAGCTGCTCGTCGGCGAGTCGCCATTCGCCGGCGTCAGCCCCACCGCCTTGCTGCGCGCTCACCTCGTTCAGAATCCGGAACCGGTCACCGCGAGGCGCGCCGATGTCCCCGACGCGTTGGCCGCGCTGATCGCGCGGTGTCTGGCGAAGGATCCGGCGAATCGACCACCGACCGCGCGTGACGTGCTCGCGATGCTCGACGGCGTGGCGACGCCGAGCGACGGCGTGTCGAGCGTCTCGCTCACCGCGGACGTGAAGAGCATCGCCGTGCTGCCATTCACGAATCTGAGCGCCGATCCAGCGAGTGAGCATTTCGCGGATGGTCTCACCGATGAGATCATCACCGACCTCTCGATGCTCAGGACGCTCCGCGTCATCTCGCGGCAGTCCGCGATGCGACTCAAGGGAACGGACAAGGACGTTCGGACGATCGCGCGCGAGCTCGGCACACGCTACGTGCTCACCGGCGGCATCCGAACGGCGGGCTCGAACCTTCGTGTGACCGCGCAGCTCGTGGACGCGACGGCCGACGCGCCACTGTGGGCCGACAAGTACAGCGGCACGCTGGACGACGTCTTCGACATCCAGGAGCGTCTCTCGCGCCAGATCGTGGACGCGCTGCGCGTCCGCCTAACGCCTGACGAGGATCGCCGGATCGCCGAGCGCCCGATCGCCGACATGCGGGCGTACGAGTTCTACCTGCTGGCCCGGCAGCAGATCTGGAGCTTCACCAAGCCGTCGCTCGAGCGCGCGCTGCAGCTCATTCGACAGGCGCAGGACCTGGTTGGTGAAAACGAGCTGCTGCTCGCGGCGGAGGGAATGATCTACTGGCAGCAAGTGAACGTCGGCCTCGTGCCGGTCGACCGGTACGATGAATATCTCGGCAAGGCCGAGGCGTGCGCGGAACGCATCTTCGAGCTGAACCCGAAGTCATCCAAGGGGTATGGACTTCGTGGCGCCGTTCGGAACAACCGCGCCGAAGTCGCCGAGTCGCGGGACGACTTCAAGAAAGCGCTCGTGTTCGACCGCAACGATCCCGAGGCATTGCTCTGGCTTGGCTACCACTACGCGGTCGCCGGCCGAATCCCGTTGGCCCGGGCGTTGATGGACCGACTGCAGCAGGTGGATCCTTTGACGTCGATCAACCTGGCGATGTACGGGATCGTGGCCATGTGCGATGGCGACTACGTGGAGGCGATGCGGTGGACCCAGCGATCGGTCGAGGTCGATCCAGGCAACCCGACGCACCGCATGGTGCACGCGCAGACACTCGCCGCCAACGGCCGCCCGGACGAGGCAATCGCGATCTTGCATGGCGTATCGAGCGACGCGCCAACCATGGCGTGGGCGCGTCTCGCGTCGGCGTTAGGCTACGCGCTGGAGGGCAATCGCGAGCAGGTGTTGAACGTGATCACTCCCGATCTGCGTGATGCGGCACGCTGGGATGACATCTTCTCGTGGTGGATGGCCGACTCCTTTGCGCTGGTCGGCGAGACGGAGGCCGCGCTGGATGCGGTGCAGCGCATGATCGAGCTCGGGATCGTGAATTACCCGTTCCTCGCCGAGTACGAGCCGTTCTTCGCGCGGCTCCGTTCCGAGCCGCGGTTTGGTCAGCTCATGGGACAGGCCCGCGAGCGCTGGAACGCGTTCGAGCCGTGAGCGACGTGACTGCCTAACGTCATTCGAGGTAGCGCGGCGCCTTGGGTAAGCGCGCGAAATCCTCCGGCGCGTGTTGGACGACGACCCGGGCATGCTGTGCCGTCGCCGAAAACGTCGAAGTCGCCGTCGATGAGTTTCTTGTTCGCGCGTGTGTACTCGCTGAACAGGTCCGGCACCATGCTCACGTGCGGTGGGTCCGACAGCGCCCATGCCAGCTCGTCGCGATTGAGGATCCAGGTCGCGCGCGTAAAGAGATTCGCATTGCCCACATGGTCGAAGTGCATGTGCGAGAACGCGAGGTAATCGATGTCCCGCGGCTTTAGGCCGAGCTCGGCCAACTGATCCACGAGCGGCCGTGCGATCCAGGTTCTGAATCCGAGCTTGGCCAGCATGTCTTGCGGAGCGACGCCGCCGCTCACGCTGCGTGGGAGCGCAGCGGGGAGGCCTGCATCCCATAACAGCCATCCTTTGGGATGTTTGATGAGGAAGCAGGGATCGGCGAGCTCGGCGGGCCGCCCGTCGTAATCACCGGTGTCGGACCCGAGACCGAAGTCTTTGAACTCCGCGTGCCCGCAATCGAGCGTGTACAGGCGGACGGTCGCGTCCGACCGCGTCCGGGACACCGTCGTAACCGGAAGAGCAAACATCATCGCCGCTCCGGCGACGCGTGCTGCTCGTGTGAGCATCGTGACGATGCGGGCGTGCATGACCAGCGCCTCCTGATGAGACTCGACATGAGACTCGACCGACTCCAGTAACTCGTCGGCTCGCCAGTGAAACGCAGTCTTTCACCGACGCAGGACGCCACGCGTGGACCGGGTTGTCGTCAGGCACTTAATCGATAGACGGCGTCGCCGAGCTCGACGGCCGCTCATCCTTTCACCGTATTTCAGGCGCGCGTTAGCACCCCCAATTGTATGGTCGGAGCACCACCGGCACACGTTCGCCTACAGTCAGCGCGAGCGTGTGCCGGCGGGCACATGCATTCACCGGGAGGCGCCTATATATGCCATGTTCCATGTCGCTCTTATACCGCTCGGCTGTTGCCGCGGGACTCGTCGCAGTCGCCGCGTGCTCGAGCGATAATTCTCCAACCACCCCTGTATTGTCGACGTCGTACGCGGAGACGAAGCTCGTCGCCGACGACGCGTCACTCGGGGCAACCACTGTGGACCCCAACCTCGTCAATGCGTGGGGTCTCGCGTTCAGCTCGGGCGGCACGCTCTGGGTAAGCGACAACGGGACGTCGCTCTCCACGTTGTACAACGCGACCGGCGGGAAGCTCTCGCTGGAGGTTGCGATCCCCATGGCTGGTGGAGCGCCAGGCGGGAAGCCGACAGGTCAGGTGTTCAACTCGACCGCCGACTTCCTGATCAACGGCGGCTCCAAGGCGTTGTTCATCTTCGCGAGCGAGGATGGCACGATCTCGGCGTGGAACCAGGCTGCTGGCACGAACGCCCAGGTCGTTGCGGATCGCTCGGCCAATAGCGCGGTGTACAAGGGTCTGGCGATGGCAGTGAACGGCGGCGCGAACTTCCTGTACGCGACGAACTTCAAGGGCAACGCGGTCGACATCTTCGACAAGAACTTCGCCTACGTCTCGTCGTTCACCGACACATCGGTCCCGTCAGGCTACGGTCCGTTCGGAATTCACACGATCAACGGCCTGCTGTACGTCACGTTCGCGAAGCAGAAGGGACCCGACAACGAGGACGACGAGGCGGGTGTAGGAAACGGCTTCGTCGACATCTTCAACCCGGACGGCACACTCGTTAAGCGCTTCGTGTCGAATGGCCGGCTCAATTCGCCGTGGGCGGTCGTTGCTGCGCCGGCGGATTTCGGGAGCGCGGGCGGCAATATCCTGATCGGCAACTTCGGTGATGGGCTGATCGGTGCCTACGATGCAACGTCGGGTGCGTTCCGTGGTTACCTCCACGACTCGAACAACGCGTCGCTCGTCATCCCCGGGCTGTGGGACCTGGCATTCGGCGTTGGCTCCGCTCCGGCCACGAGCCTCTACTTCAGCGCCGGGCCGGACGACGAGTCGCACGGCTTGCTCGGGACGCTGACGGCGCAGTAGAAGCGCAGAGGTTACAGGTTACTGGAGTTGGTTATTGGTTATTGCACCCTCGGGATGTCTCTCTGTACGAGATGAGCATCCCGAGGGTTAGACTATGGCCATGCGATACATGGCTCCCTGCGCCATCGCGCTTGCGTTAGTCGCCGCGTGCACCAGTGGCAGCAGCCGCGCACCCCGCTCGCTTTTCCACAAGGCGCGCGCCGCGTGATTGCGGGATGGGACGCCAGATTCGAGGGCTGCCCCGAATGGATAGACGTTAGGCAGCGCTCCTGAACGACGCGTTGCCAGCTGCTGTTGTCATTCCGAGCCGTCAGGCGAGGAATGACATAGAGCTGCGGCGTGACGCTCGAGACCTTCCAACAGTCGTACCATGTCCGAGCCTGGACGCCTAACTTGCAGTGCTCGAGGCGATACGGCCGTCCTGGACGCTCGATACCGTTGCACAGACGGCCGCCTTGATGCAACGTAGGCGCCGGTTGCTCTGCCCGCGTCATCCCTGAGATGCACGTCCTCTTCCTGAGCATGAATGCCCGAACAGCTCGGCCGGTTGCGTGAAGGGTTGGCAGGGCGGTACGAAATCGAGCGCGAAATTGGCCGCGGCGGCATGGCCACCGTCTACCGCGCGCGCGACATCAATCACGACCGCCCCGTCGCGCTCAAGGTCCTCCACGCCGAGCTCGCGGAATCGCTGGGCGCCGAGCGGTTCCAGCGAGAGATCCGCGTCGCCGCGAGTCTGCAGCACCCGCACATCCTCACCGTCCACGACTCGGGAACCACTGGCGGCTATCTGTGGTTCACCATGCCGTTCGTGGAGGGGGAGTCGCTTCGCGACCGCATCTCGCGCGAACGGCAACTGCCGATCGCGGATGCGGTCCGGATAACGCGCGAGGTTGCCCTCGCGCTCGACTACGCCCATAGGCACGGGATCGTCCATCGCGACATCAAGCCCGAGAACATCCTGCTGATCGACGGTCAGGCAATCGTCGCGGATTTTGGCATTGCCCGCGCGCTCGGCGGAAGCAACGAATCGCTCACCAGCACCGGCATGATCATTGGCACGCCGGGCTATATGAGCCCCGAGCAGGCAGCGGGTGACAAAGCGATCGACGGGCGCACGGACATCTATTCGTTAGGGTCCGTGCTGTACGAGATGTTGGCCGGGGAGCCACCATTCACCGCAGCCACCGCACAGGCGGTGATTGCTCGGCTGATGACGGAGTCGGCGCGCCCGCTCACCACCATTCGGTCGACCGTATCGCGGCCGCTGGCCGGTGCCGTCGAGCAGGCGATGGCAAAATCGCCGGCTGACCGTCCCGCCACCGCGGGTGACTTCGCACGACTGCTCGAGTCGACCGCAACGATGCCGGCGGCGGTACCGGCAGCGGCGAGCCGGCGGCTATCCTCGTGGGCGGCTGTGGGCGCGGTTGTCGCGATCGTGGGAGTCGTCGGCGGCGTCCTCGGTGTGATGTGGTCACGGAGCCATACTGTCGCCAAGGGCGACCGCAAGATCGCCGTGCTTCCGTTCGAGAACGCCGGAAGCGCGGACGATGAGTACTTCGCCGACGGCATGACCGACGAGGTGCGAAGCCGCCTCTCGACGATCCACGGCATTCGCGTGACCGCGCGCGCGAGCAGCGCACAGTACCGGCGCTCGAAGAAGCTTCCGCGCGAAATCGGCCGCGAGCTCGAGGTGCAGTACCTCCTCACGGGCACCGTGCGCTGGTCGAAGACGAACGGGGTGAACCGCGTTCGCGTGACCCCGGAGCTGATCGAGGTTGCGAACGCCGATACCCGATGGAGTCAGCCGTACGACACGGTGCTCTCGGACGTTTTCGCGGTGCAGGCGAGCATCGCGAGCAAGGTCGCGGAAGCGCTGAACGTGGCGCTCGCCCCGCCGGTCGAGGCGCAGCTGGCGGTGCGACCGACGTCCAACCTCGACGCGTACGATGAGTTTCTGAAGGGCGAGCAGCTCACCGGTTCGTTCAGCAACACGAACCCCCCCTCCCTGCTGAAGGGATTGGAGCATTACGAGCAAGCCGTTCGCCTGGACAGCACGTTCGCTCGCGCGTGGAGTGCAATTGCGCGGGGGAACTCGATCCTCGCCAGCAGCTCTCCAACAAAGGAGTCGGTCGAGCGCGCGCGCGTGGCGGCGGAAAGAACGCTTCAGCTTGCGCCGAGCCGGCCGGAAGCGCGGCTCGCGATGGGCGGGTATCTCCACTTGATCAAGCTGGACTACGAGGCAGCGCGACAGCAGTACCTCCAGGGATTGGAGCTCGATGCGAACAATGCGGACCTGCTGGGCGCGCTCGGGACAGTGGAGCGCACCACAGGGAAGTTCGACGACGCTCTGGTGCATGCGAAGCAGGCGGCCGCAGTGGACCCGCGCTCGGTGATCGCCGCGCGGCGATTGGCCGGTGCGTACCACGATCTGCGACGCTTCGCCGATGAGCAGCCCGCGTGGGACCGCGCGCTCGCCCTGGCGCCTGACAATCTGGGCATGATCCAGGGAAAGGCCATTGGTCTCCTGGCGCTCGGGCAGCTCGACAGCGTGCATAGCCTCGTCCACACGAAGCTCGCCATCGTCGATACCACGGCGCTCCTTGTCCGCTTCTCGCTGTTTCAGGAGATGATGTGGGTGTTGCCGCCGGAGCTCTGGCCGAAGATCCTGCCATTGACGGTCGAGGACTTCACCAACGACAAGGGTCACTGGGGACTCAAGATCGGCCACACCTATCTCCTTCTGGGCGACACGGTGCGCGGTCGCATGTTCGGTGACTCGGCGCGGCTCGACTTCGAGGCGCGACTCAGAGCGTTTCCCGACCGCGCCCAGCTGCACGAGCTCCTGGGGCGTGCCCTCGCGTTAGGCGGTCATCGGACTGAAGCGATCGCGGAGGCGGAGCGATCGCTTGCGCTTCGGGAGACGACGCTGGACGTCGGCCTGCGGCCGTACGTGCATTTCCAGGTTGCTCGCATCCTCGTCCAGAGTGGTGAATACGACAAGGCGCTGGACCTCATCGAGCCGCTGCTGACCATGAATGGGTCGGACGTCACACCCGCAGTGCTCAAGTTGGACCCGACCTTCAAGCCGCTCGTCGGGAATCCCCGCTTCCAGCGACTGATTCGCAACTGACGGCCGTCCGTGGCGTCGAACCGCGGGCGTTGCACAGCGCGCCTTCGGGATGCATGATCGCGCATCCCGAAGGAGGACGTTGATGTTCGCCCGCCCGGTTCCCGTTCTTGCGCTCGTCTCGCTATTCGCCGGCGCCGCTGTGTTCCCGCCAGTCCTGCCAGCACAGGATTCGAGCGCGCGCGGCCCCGTTCCCGCCACGCCGCGCACCCTCCGCTTCTCGACTGACGAGGGCACGTGGATGTCGCTCGACGTCTCGCCCGACGGGAAGACGATCGTCTTCGACCTCCTCGGCGACCTCTACACGCTTCCCATTGCCGGCGGCACGGCAACGCGCATTACTGAGGGGCCAACATGGGATTCCCATCCCAAGTTCTCGCCCGACGGCAAGCGCATCGCATTCGTGAGCGATCGCACGGGAGCCGAGAACCTGTGGATCGCCGACGCGGACGGAAAGAATCCGCGAGCGGTCACCCCCGGCGATCGAATGTGGTACATGGCACCCGCATGGACTCCGGATGGGAGCGCGATCATCGCCACGCGCCGGAACGGGCTTCTGGTAAACGAGTCCGAGCTCTGGATGTATCCCGTCGACGGTGGCGCGGGCGTGAAGCTCACCGTGCCTGGCCGGTTCGCTCATGGACCCGCCTTCAGCAGCGACGATCGCATGCTGTATTTCGCCGCCATCCCTGGCCCGACCGGTGCCGCGGGCGAAACGGCGCCGCAGGGCACCATCCAGCATCAGCTCTTCACGTTGGATCGTACGACCGGACGGGTCTCACTGCGCAGCGGCCACGTTGGCGGAGCGATCCGCCCGACGCTGAGCCGCGACGGTCGCTGGCTGGCGTACGTGGGAGGCAACGGCGAGCGCGGCTCTGCGATCTTCATCCGCGATCTCGCCAGCGGCGACGAGCGCGTGCTCGCCGAACACGCGCCCTGGGCCGGGAGTGGACGCACCAGCGACTACATGCCCGGCTCGGCGTTCACGCCGGATGGGCGCTCGCTCCTGACGTCGCTCGACGGCAAGCTCTGGTCGATCGACGTGACGACGGGGCGGCGGACCGCCATCCCGTTCACCGCCCAGGTGGAACAGCAGCTCGCGGAGCTCGTGCGAACCGAGCATCGAATCCCGGACTCCGTGCTGAGCGTCCGTCAGATCCGCGATCCGCGCGTATCGCCCGATAATCGCCGAGTGGTGTTCTCCGCGCTCGATCGACTGTGGATTGCCGACCTGCCTGACGCTAGTGGGAATGGGGCCGCGCCGCAGAAGGTCGTGCCGAGGCGCCTCACGACGAGCGACGTCGGCGAATTCTCGCCAAGCTGGTCGCCGGATGGTCGGTCGATCGTGTACGTCACGTGGAGCGATTCGTTAGGCGGCGATCTGATGCGCGTCCGCGCAGCGGTCGGCAGTACTCCCGAGCGCGTCTCATCGACTCGGGCCTTCTACGACAAGCCGGTCTTCACCGCCGACGGCGCGCGCATCGCAGTCGAACGGGGAAGTCGCCAACAGCGTGTCAGCAGCCGCGACGAGCTGCTGCGCACGCAGTACAAGGATGTGGATCTTGTCTGGCTCCCGGCGGATTGTGTCGCCACTCGCCCGGCGTGTGCCACCCCACGCCTGATTGCGCCGATCACGTTCCCAGCGACCTACGACGCTCTGCCGGGTGGCGCGCAGTTCGTCGCCGGTGTCGATCGCGTTTTCGCGTACGACGCCGTCGACGGCCTGATCTCGATGGCGTGGGACGGGTCGGATCGACGGAGTCTGCTCAAGATGACCGGCTGGGCGTGGACGAGGGCAGTCGAGGAATCGGCCGATGAGATCGTCGTGGCGCCTAACGGGAAGCGGGCACTCGCGAACGTGCGGACCAACCTCTATCTCGTCGACCTCATTCCGTCCGGCAGCGATGTGCCGGCCATCTCAACGGCGAAGCTCGCGCAATCGCCACTCCCTACCACGCGTCTCACGGAAGTTGGCGGCAGCTTCCCAAGCTTCAGCGTGGATGGAACGCGTGCCGTGTGGTCCTTGGGGCCATCGCTGTTCGTCCACGACCTCGGCCGCCGCACGACGGCGCGCTACGACATTGCGCTCACGGTGCCCCGGGACCGCCCGCAGGGAGCAGTCGTGCTGCGCAACGCGCGCGTCGTGACGATGAAGGCGAATGAGGTAATCGAGAAGGCCGACGTGCTCGTCGTGAACGATCGCATCGCCGCGGTCGGACCCAGCGGGACGCTCAACGTCCCGGCCGGCACACGCAGCATCGACGCGAGTGGCAAGACGATTCTTCCCGGCTACGTCGACATCCACGCGCACATGTGGACGGCGTGGGGCGTGCACCGCACGCAGCCCTGGGAGTATCTCGTGAACCTCGCGTACGGTGTAACGACGACGCGCGACCCGCAGACCATGACGACCGATGTGCTGACGCTCGGCGACATGATGGACGCGGGAATGATGGTCGGCCCGCGCATTCTCAGCACCGCACGTGGCATCTTCCCCAGCGACGATATCTCGAGCTACACGGACGCCCGTAACATCGTCCGTCGCTATGGAGAGTTCTACAACACCGGCATGATCAAGCAGTACCAGACCGGCGACCGGAAGCACCGCCAGTGGCTCAACATGGCGGCGAAGGAGTTCGGGCTGAACACGACGACGGAAGCCGGCGATTTCCGAATGACCATGACGCTCGCGCTCGACGGCTACTCCGGCACCGAGCACACGATCATCCCGTTTCCGCTCTACAGGGATGTCGCGAAGCTGCTGGCAGCGAGCGGCATCACCTACACGCCCACATTGATTGTGACGGCCGATCTCGAGAGCTACTTCATCACGCGGACCAACCCGTATGCGGATTCGGTGCTCACGCGATTCACGCCGCGTTGGGAGCTCGACGACCGCTTGCAGCGGTGGTCGGGCTGGATGCGCGATAGCCAGCTCCGCTTCCCGCACGCCGCCGCGTCGCTGACGACGCTCGTACGCGAGGGCGCCCACGTCGGCCTGGGGTCACACGGGAACCGGCAGGGACTCGGTGTGCATTGGGAGCTGTGGGGCTACGGGATGGGCGGGATGCCGAACCACGACATCCTCCGCGCCGCGACCATCGTCTCCGCCGAGGCGATTGGCGTCGCGACGGACGTCGGGTCGATCGAGGTGGGTAAGAAGGCGGATCTGCAGGTGCTCGATCGCGACCCGCTGAGCGACATCCGCAACACGACGAGCATCCGGTGGGTGATGAAGAACGGTCGGTTGTACGAGGCCGCGACGCTCACGGAGATCTGGCCGCGTCAGAAGCCGCTCGCGCGTCTCTGGTGGGAGACCTCGGCGGTCAACGCCGGCGCTCCATGAGTGGTGCGCTGCTGGTCCAACTGCAAAAGACCCTCGGCGACGCCTATCGTCTCGAGCGAGAGCTCGGCGGCGGTGGCATGAGCCGCGTGTTCGTCGCTCAGGAGCTGCGGCTCGAGCGGAAGGTCGTGGTGAAAGTGCTGTCGCCGGACCTCGCTCAGGGGCTCTCGGCCGATCGGTTCGAGCGCGAGATCAGGACCGTTGCCGGTCTACAGCAGGCGAACATTGTCCCGGTCCTGACCGCCGGAGACACGGACGGACTGCCGTTCTACACGATGCCGTTCGTCGAAGGCGAGTCACTACGAGCGTGGTTGGCGCGCGGGCCGCTCGCGATCGGCGAGGTCGTCGGCATCCTCAAGGACGTAGCGAAGGCCCTCGCGTACGCACACCAGCGCGGTGTCGTGCACCGCGACATCAAGCCCGACAACGTGCTGCTCTCGGGGGGCACGGCAGTCGTGACGGACTTCGGCATCGCGAAAGCGATCAGTGCCGCACGTACCGAAGTGCCGGAGGCGACACTCACGCAGATCGGTACGTCGATCGGCACGCCTGCGTACATGGCGCCGGAGCAGGGCGCGGGCGACGCGGGCGTGGACCACCGTGCCGACATCTACGCGCTCGGCGCGATGGCGTACGAGATCCTCTCCGGGCAGCTCGTGTTCCCCGACCGCACGCCGCAGCGGATGCTCGTGGCGCACATGAGCGAGGAGCCACGCCCGATCGCCACGCTGCGGCCTGACGTCCCCGCGCCGCTGGCGGAGCTCGTGATGCGCTGCCTCGCCAAGGACCCGGCGGACCGTCCGCAGCTGGCGAACGACATCGTGCGCCTGCTGGAGACCGTCGCGAGCGGCAGCGGGACGCCCGCGATGCCGGCGGTGCTGCGGGGCGGCGCGGGCGTATTCTGGAAGGCGCTGGCACTCTATGCCGCGGCGTTCGTCGTGGTGGCGGTCATCGCACAGGCCGCGATCGTCGGGATCGGGCTTCCCGACTGGGTTTTCCCCGGCTCGCTCATCGTGATGGCGCTCGGGCTCCCGGTGATCCTGTGGACCGCGTACGTGCAGCGCGTGACGCGCCGCGCACTCACGGCGACGCCGACGTACACGCCAGGAGGGACGCCGTCCACGACGCACGGGACGATCGCGAACATCGCGCTCAAGGCCGCGCCGCACGTGAGCTGGTACCGCACCGCGCGCGGCGGGATGTATGCGTTAGGCACGTTCATCGTGCTCGTCGCGGCGTTCATGGCGATGCGGGCGTTAGGTATCGGGCCGTTCGGGTCGCTGCTCGCCGCCGGCAGCCTGAGCAAGCGCGATCGCATTCTGCTCACCGACTTTCGCACCACCAACGTCGATTCCACGCTGGGGCGCGTCGTGAGCGACGCGGTGCGGGCCGGGCTGACCGGATCGTCGGCATTCACGCTCGTGCAGCCGGCGGAGATCGTCTCCGCCCTCACGCTCATGAAGCGTGCGCCCGGAACGCGCGTGGACTCCGGCGTCGCCCGAGAGATCGCCCAGCGGGCGGGGATGAAGGCCATCGTCGACGGCGAAGTCACTGGCGTGCCAGGCGGCTACATCGTGGCGATCCGACTCGTGCGCGCCGACTCGGGCATCGAGCTCGCGTCGTTCCGTGAGACGGGTGACGGACCGCGAGGCCTGATCGACGCAGCCGACAAGCTCGCGCGTGCATTGCGGAGCAAGGCCGGTGAATCGCTGCGCGCCGTGAACACGACACCGTCGCTCGCCCAGGCGACTACGGGCTCGCTCGACGCCCTCCGCAAGTACAGCGAGGCGACGAGGCACAACACGCTGGGCGACAATCGGGCGGTCGCAGTCGCGCGCGAGGCGGTTGCTCTCGATTCGACCTTCGCGACCGCCTGGAGTTTCCTCGGTGCAACGCTGTCGAACTATGGCGGATCCCAGTCGGCAATCGACTCCGCGATCACGCAAGCGTACCGGTACAAGGACCGGCTTCCGGTAGGCGAGCGCGACCGCGTGACTGCCCGCTACTTCGCGTTAGGCCCCGGTCGTGACCGCGTGAAGGCGATCGTCGCCTACGACGCGATCATCCAGCGCGGCGATAGCGACCCGGCCGTGATGATCAACCTCGCTGAGGAGCTTCGGGAGCGCCGCGAGTACGCGCGTGCGGAATCGCTCAACGTCGCCGCGGCACGCCTCGACCCCGGCGACGCAATCGCACTCGGCAACGCCACCGAACTGCAGCTCGATCAGGGGAAGCTCGACGAGGCGGCGGCGACCATCACGCGTCTCGGCAACCTGTCTCGCGGCTATGGGGTCGCTCGCCAGATCCCTCTCGCGTTCGTACGAGCGGACTTCCGAACAGTTCGTGCCCTGTCCGACAGCACGCTTCGCGCGGGAGGCATTGGTCGGCAACGCATCGGCCTCCCCTCCGCAAGGAGCCTGGCGTACCTCGATGGGCGACTGCGCGACTATGCAGCGCTGACGAAGGAGCACCGCGGATCATCGCTTCGGCCGGGCGACCAGGTTCGCGACATCTCATTCGAGATCGCGATCAAGGGGCCGACGCCGGCCGATGTGGCGCGGCTCGACAGCGCCATCGCGCTCGTCCCATTTCGCGACCTGCCGATGATCGACCGTCCGTATCTCGGCGCAGCCGCCGCGCTCGCGCGCGCCGGAAACGCCGAGAAGGCACGAGCGATGATTGCCCGTTACCGTAGCGAGATGACCGATACGTCGATCCGCCGGTTGCACGAACCGGAGCTGCACCGCACGCTGGCGGAAATCGCGCTTGCGGAGGGAAAACCGCTCGATGCGGTCGCCGAGTTCCGTCGCGGTGACGTGGGATACGACGGAGCACCGGCGGACGAATGCGCGCCGTGTTTGCCGTTCAACCTCGCACGAGCCTATGACGCCGCAGGGAAGTCGGACTCCGCGGCGGCGCTCTTTGAGCGGTATCTCTCGACTCCGTACTGGCGGAAGTCGGAACCGGACATGGACCCGATCCGCTTGCCGGCGATCCGCGAGCGATTGGCACAGTTGTACGAGGCGTTGGGGCAGCCGGAGAAAGCGGCGGAGCAATACCGCGCCTTCATCGAACTGTGGAAGAACGCCGATCCCGAGCTACAGCCGCGGGTCGCCGAAGCGCGCCAACGACTCGCCAAGCTCACGCCGGTCGAGAAGCCGCGTCCCTGACCAGGCCGTCTAGCCGCGGCATGGTCCAAGGCGTTACCGTCACGGTCCGTCGGCACGCTCGGGGCGTGCCGGATCCCACCTCCGTGAACGCAAAACCGTGATGCCCACCGTCATCCGCCGCCTTCTCGCCTGCTCGTACTTCTTGCCTGCAATCCTCGTTGCGCAGGCCAAACCCGCCAAACCCGCCAAACCCGCCAAACCCGACCCGCGCGTCGAGCGTCTGAAGGCCGATCTCGCCACCGCGATCGACGCCAAGGCCAAGATGGCCCAGCAGATGGTCGATCAGGTCTTCTCCTTCGGTGAGCTCGGGATGCAGGAGTTCGAGACGTCCAAGTACCTCAC
>JAJKIV010000347.1 GCA_021154285.1 Gemmatimonas sp.
CCACACCGGGGCGCATTCGGAGGCAATCCGCGAATCCCGCGACGCGTCCGTCTATTGAATGTTCGTGTGCCGCAGTCGTAACTGACCCAAGGTGTCGGTCGCAGACGAGCGCTCCGCGGACTTGGGCCCACTCTTCAAGGGCGTGCCTAACGACCGATGTCCATGCCCCCACCGGGGGTACGTCATCAAGGGATGAATGCGCATCACCTACACCGACCGGGTGGAGGGGGTGACGGCCGGCGACGTGGTCTACATGCCCCGGGGCATACGAGCGTCGTGGAAGGAGACTTCGAGTGGGTGGAGTTCAGTCCCCCGGCCGATCACGACGCGGTCTTGGCGATGGTGCTGCGCAACGCGGCCGCTCCTGCGGCTCCGGCGACCTGACCGCCAGGGCGCCGACAACCCACCCTCGGGCGTTGGAAGCCTCCAGGGGTAACCAACCGGACACCGTCGCACTCGATGGGCAGCCGATTCAACGCCTCCCTGTGCGCGCCAATGGTCGCCGCCGTCCGGGGGCGCGGAAGCTGCGCCGTTTCGTTTGCACCGTGAACGCTGGACAACATTAGGCGATCCTGACCTAGCCCGGCGCCTAGCGCGGCTGCCCAGTTCCAACGCGGATCCCTGCGGCCTCCATCACCTAACGTGCTTGCTCGGCGGCCAACGCGGACCTGGTCGATCGAGCCAGTCCTCGGAAACCCGGCCGGTCCGGTTCGTTAACGGCCGGTTCATGAGTTCTCGTTAGACTCTGTGACACCGGCTCGGGACTATCCTGAGCCCGGCGGACACATTCCAGCCAGCGATCGAGGACGCTCCCATGAAACGGCTCGCGCGATTCGCGGCCACGCGTACCGCTGCCTTCGCTGCGCTTACCGTCACGTCCATGGTCGCGAGCGCACAAGGTACCAGCCCCGCGTACAAGCACGAGATCCCGGCGACGCTGAGCAAGCAGGCGAAGATCTCCGAGGACTCCGCGGCGGCCATCGCTCGCGCGAAAGTCCCGAACGGCACGATTCAGAGCGTGGAGCTCGAGCACGAGAAGGGGAAATTGATCTACTCGTATGACGTCAAGGTCGCCGGAAAGTCTGGAATAGAAGAGGTGAACGTGAACGCGATGGACGGCACCATTGTCGGAGTCGAGCACGAGTCGCCGGCGCAGGAGAGAAACGAAGCGGCGGCCGGCAAGAAGGCGGTGAAGAAACCATAGAATCCGCTGCCGCGCGCTCTGAGCGGCCACGCTGAAGCTCATCGAATGACATCCACAACGCCACCAGTTCCGGGCGACGGGCGGCTCGAAACCCCGTTAGGCATCCTGCCCGTCTATCGGGAATCTGCTCGTCGCGACCTGGGATGGGTCGCGATCATCCGCGTTCCCCTCGTTCTGAGCGCCCTGCTCGCCCTCTCGGCCATGTTCTCCGTCGCGCCGCTTCGTGATGCGCAGACTGGTGTGGCGGAGGGCCGACTGCGGTTGCCATTCAGCTACATCGTGCTCGCGCCGCTCGGCGACGTGCTCGACGCCATGTCGACGCTTTCGGTTCGCCAGCACGTGGCCCTGATGGTGAGCGCGCTGGCGCTGTACGCCATGTGGCGCACGCGCCGCCGCCGATTCCGGCTCTCGCCGCGCCCCTCGGTACTCGCCGAATTCGCGGGCGCGACAGCGGTCGTTCTTTCCCTCGCTGGTGCCTACCTGGTCCTGACGCTCCTCGATCGGCCGATGTCGGCGCTCGATGGCTCGAACCCCAACGAGGTCATCGTCGATTTCCACAGCCACACGAACGCGTCGTGGGACGGACGTCGGTCGTTCACGGCTGAGCGGAACCGGGCGTGGCACGACGCGGCGGGATTCGACGTCGCGTATGTGACCGACCACCTTCCGAGTGATCGCATGACCGCTTCCGTCCCGCCGGCACGGGGCCTCGGTCACACGCTGTTGCTTCCCTCGTTCGAGATCGAATGCCAGGGGATGCATGTCGTCGTACTCGGGGCGAGTCCGGCGGAGGCTCGCGCGTGGTGCAATGGCGATCAACCCGACTGGCTGGACGGGAGCGGCGCGAGTGGCGCGCTGAGCTCATCGGCGGTCGTCATTGGGACGCTGCCTGGTCGACTCGATCAGCTCGCGCATGCAGACGTATCGTCCATGGAAGTCGTCGACGGCTCGCCGCGAGCACTCGAACAGCTCGCGCGAGAGGACAGCCGAGTGATGGCGGTCGCGGATCGATATGGCCTGTCGCTGGTGACCGGCTCCAACCTGCACGGTTGGGGACGCACGGCGGTCGCCTGGACGGCAATCGAGATTCCCGGTTGGCGCGGGCTGTCGCCGGAGGCGCTCGACGCGAAAATCCGTCAGCATCTTCGCGCGCGACCGGACGGTTCGGTGCACGTGATCGAGCGCCGCCGCGTCCGCCCCGGAGAATCGGCAGTGTCGCTCGTAAGCACGCTGCCTGATGTCGCGTGGACCATGCTCGTCATGATGTCGCCCAGTGAGCGGCTGTCCTGGATGACTTGGATCTGGGTCATGTGGGTCGGCTCAGGGGTCCTAACGCGGCGCTCGGCTCGGCGTATCGCGGCCTGACAGCGATCGATGTCGAATCCCCTGACGGTCCGGTTCCGGATTTCTCACGTCCGGTTCTCGATTGTCTTCCCGCTTCTGCTGTACGTGGTCTGCAATACGATCAACCTGGGAAGACTGGCCACGTGGTTTCGGCACGGCGAGCGTCTGGACTATGCGGGCCTGTCAGCATACCTGCTGACGGGGCTGTGTCTCTTCATTCTGATTTTCGCTCTGCTGGCGCACCGCCTAACGGTCAAGCCGTTGGCGATCGTCCTGACGATTTTCAGCGCGACGGCGACCTACTTCATCGCGAAGTACGGCGTGGCCATCGACAGCTCGATGGTCCTGAACGCCGTGCATACCGACCACACCGAAGTCGCGCAGTTGTTGTCGCCGCAGATGGTCCCGTATGGCCTGGCCCTGATCGTCCTGCCGGTGTGGCTGATCCTGTCGGCCGACATCACGTTTGCGCCGTCGCGGTATTTCGTGAGATCTCTGAAAGTGATGGGCATCGCGTTGTGTGTCGCGCTCGTGTCGCTGTACGCGAAGTACTCGGCCATCTTCCAGGCCGGCAACGTCTCGAAGAAGTACATCGTGTATTCGCTCGTGCCCATCAATATCATTTCTGGCTCGTTCAGCGCGGCGTCCAACTCGCTCAAGCCTTATCTCAAGAAGAGCCAGAAGAACGTCGCGGTATCCGCCCGAGTAGCGACCCCCGGCAACCTGGTAGTGGTGCTCGCCGTCGGAGAGGCGTCTCGAAAAAAGAACTTCAGCGTCTACGGCTACGAGCGGCGGAATACGACTCCCGTCCTGAAGAAAACCGAAGGACTGCATCTGTTGAACGGGATCGCGACCCGCGCCTCGACGTTGTATGCCCTGCCGAGAATCCTGGAGAAGAACGGCGTCAATCTCACGACGATCGTGTCGCGGGTGGGGATCCCGACGTCCTGCTACGTGAATTACACGCTCTACGACAATTGTGAGCTGCCGGGTGAAATGACGGTCAGCAATTGCGGTCACGGCGGCAAATGCTACGACGAGGACGTCGTTCCATTACTGCAGAGCAGCATTCGCGCGTATCAATCGGGCTATCGATTTGTCGTCCTGCACCTCGGCGGGGGCAGCCACGGCCCGGACTACCGAGAGCGATACCCGCCCGAGTTCCAGCAGTTCGCCCCGATGTGCACGGACGCGGACGTGGCCACCAAGTGTTCGCTCGAGCAGCTCTACAACTCGTACGACAACAGCATTCTCTACGTCGATTACGTCCTGGGGCAGGTCATCCAAACGCTCGACCAGTCGGGCGTGCCCTATGTGTTCATCTACCTATCCGATCATGGCGAGTCGTTGATGGAAGGTGGCGTGCTATTTCACGGGGTGCCGCCAGGGATGGCCCTCCCCGCGGAGCAGGCGCAGATTCCGCTGATCGTGAAATCGTCGGTGCCGATCTCGATCATGGGGCGTGCCGAGTACGGTCAGCCCGACGTGTACGACACGGTCCTGGACCTGTTGTCGATCGAGTCGGCGAAGTTCGACCGTGCGGGGAGCTTCATCAAGAAAGCCGCCGAGCCTAACGCCGTCAGCGTACGATAGGCTGCTCGAAACGTTCGGCGACTCAAGCCCGCCGCGACGCCTAACGGTATCGGCGTGCCGCCGCGAATCCGATAGATGACACAGTCATCGAACCGGTCGTTGCGAACCTCGATCAGCGACGCTCCCGTGCGCAACAGATCTCGTTGCGCACCGTCGATGGCGTGTGCGCAGGCGGCAGGCAACGCCGCCACGAGGGCGACGCACAGCACGTGGATGGAGGCCGTGCGAGATGTCCTCCGCCTCCATCCGATTCCGGACGGCCACGGCATCGTTTACTCCGATTTGTGAGGAGAATGCGTGCGGGGCCACCGATCAGTGGTGGTCGACCAAGCGGCCGCAAACGCGTCGGTTGTTAGGCACTCGACTGGTCGCGGTTTGCCGCCTCTCAAAGCATTACACGACAATCACGGTTGATTTTGCGCGTCGTGGTGAGCGAATCTGGAGCGACGCCCGGTGGCGACCCCGATCGCGCGTCACGATACGCGCTTGACTTCAGCCCGGGCCGCCGAGTAGACTCCGAACCGGGAGTCGCGCCCCGATGATCACCAGCCGTCCGGTCGCCCGTTAGGCGAGACTGGCTGCCGAGTCGAATGCCTCGGAGATCGTCGGCGGCGCGATTTTGCATTTCACGCCATGCTACTCACGATAACGACCACGCATCGTCCGGCGACGGACCTCGGCTTTCTGCTCCACAAGAATCCCGCCCGCCCACAGAGCTTCGATCTCTCGTTCGGGCGCGCGCACGTCGTGTATCCGGAAGCCGGCGATGACCGGTGCACCGCGGCGCTCATTCTGGACATCGATCCGGTAGGCCTCGTGCGTGGACGACGCGGCCCTGCCGGCGAAGGCGGCCTGCTCACGCAATACGTGAACGATCGGCCGTACGTCGCCTCGTCGTTCCTGAGCGTCGCCCTCTCGAACGTTTTCGCGTCGGCGATGGCCGGGCGCAGCAAGGAACGACCTGAATTGGCTGACGCGTCCATTCCCCTCGAGGCGCGACTCTCGGTCGTTCCCTGTCGAGGCGGGGAGGTTCTACTCCGCCGTCTCTTCGAACCGCTCGGGTACGCCGTGACGGTCACGCCGCACGCACTGGATGGCCGCGCCCCCGAGTGGGGCACAAGTCGCTACTTCACGCTCACGCTCGCCGGCACTCAGCGGCTCGCGAGTCTGCTCACGCACCTCTACGTCCTTGTTCCTGTCCTCGACGACGAGAAGCACTACTGGGTGGGCGACGACGAAGTCGAGAAGCTGCTTCGCCACGGCGAGGGCTGGCTGGCCGCGCATCCCGATCGGGCACTCATCGCGCGACGGTACCTGAAGCACCGACAGTCACTCGTACGCGACGCGATTGCGCGTCTCGTGTCCGACGAGGAGTCCGAGGAGGACGACTCCGGAGCGGCGCGAGACGCGGAAGAGCACACGCTCGAGCGGCCCTTGAGCCTGCACGAGCAGCGTCTCGAGATCGTGCGCGCCGTGATCCGTGAGAGCGGCGCGACGAACGTGCTCGACCTGGGCTGCGGTGAAGGCCGTCTCCTGCGCCGGCTACTCGAGGAGCGGCAGTTCACGCGCATCGTCGGGATGGACGTGTCATACCGGTCGCTCGAGATCGCGGCGGATCGACTCAAGCTCGATCGCATGCCGGCCATGCAGCGCGAGCGCATCACGCTCCTGCACGGGTCGCTCGTGTACCGCGACGACCGCTTGCAGGGATTCGACGCCGCCGCGGTCGTGGAGGTCATCGAGCATCTCGATCCGCCTCGACTTGCCGCGTTCGAGCGTGTGGCGTTCGAGTTCGCGCGGCCGCGCATGGTCGCGGTCACGACGCCTAACGCGGAGTACAATGTCGTGTGGCCCACCCTGCCGGCTGGCCAGTTCCGGCATCGCGATCACCGGTTCGAGTGGACGCGCGCCGAGTTCGAGGCGTGGGGCTCGCGCGTCACCGAGCGGTTTGGTTACGTGGTGCGCTTCGCACCGGTTGGCCCCGCCCAACCCGATGTCGGTTCGCCCTCGCAGATGGCTGTCTTCGCCCGGAAGGACACCGATGTCTGAGACAGCCACGTCGGGCACGGAGTCCACCCTGCCGCCTCGCCAGATCGTCATCCCCGAGATGTCGCTGGTCGTCATGATCGGTGCGTCTGGCTGCGGGAAGTCCACGTTCGCGCGCGCACACTTCAAGCCGTTCGAGACCATCTCGTCGGACTTCTGCCGCGGCCTCGTATCGAACGACGAGAACAATCAGTCGGCCACGACAGCGGCGTTCGAAGTGCTGCATTACGTCGTCGCGAAGCGACTCGAGGCGGGTCGCCTCACCGTCGTGGATGCCACAAACGTCCAGCCCGAAGCGCGCAAGCCGCTCATCGAGCTCGCGCGACGGTATCATGTGCTGCCCGTCGCAATCGTGCTCGACATGCCCGAGCGCGTATGCGCCGATCGAAACAGGACGCGTGCGGATCGAACCTTCGGCGGCCACGTGATTCGTCAGCAGCGCGGCCAGCTTCACCGATCGATGCGTGGGCTCGAGCGTGAGGGGTTCCGGCACCTCCACGTGCTGCGGACGCCGGACGATGTCGCGCGTGTGGTTGTGGAGCGTCAGCCACTCTGGAATGATCGCCGGAGCGACCACGGTCCGTTCGACATCATCGGCGACGTGCACGGGTGCATCGACGAGCTTCGCACGCTGCTGGCGACGCTTGGCTACGCGCCTGACGAGTCCTCCGGTTACCGGCATCCTCACGGCAGGACGGTCGTGTTTCTCGGGGATCTGGTCGACCGCGGGCGGGGTGCTCCCGACGTACTCCGCATCGCGATGGCCATGGCGGCCGGCGGCACGGCGCTCGCCGTGCCGGGCAACCACGACATGAAGCTCCTGAAGAAGCTGGACGGTCGCGGCGTGCAGGTGAGTCACGGGCTCGCGGAGACGCTCGAGCAGCTCGAGCGCGAGACCTCGGAGTTTCGTACGCGCGTCGCCGAGTTCCTCGACGGCCTCGTGAGCCACTACGTGCTCGATGACGGTCGTCTCGTCGTTGCGCACGCGGGGCTCAAGGCCGAGATGCAGGGGAGGGCGTCAGGCAAGGTTCGGACGTTCGCGCTCTTTGGCGAGACGACCGGCGAGACCGACGAATTCGGCTTGCCGATTCGCTACAACTGGGCGGCGGAGTATCGCGGTACCGCACACGTCGTGTATGGACACACGCCGGTGCCGGAGCCCGAGTGGCTCAACCGAACGATCAACATCGACACCGGATGCGTATTTGGTGGGAAGCTCTCGGCGCTTCGGTGGCCCGAGAAGGAGCTCGTATCGGTGTCGGCGGCCGCGACGTACGCCGAACCCGCGCGGCCGTTCCTGCCGTCGGCGAGCGGCAAAGCCGCGCTGTCACAGCAGCAGCGCGAGGACGACGTGCTCGATCTCGCCGACGTGACCGGCAAGCGCATCATCGAGACGACGCTGCACCGCAACGTCACCATTCGCGAAGCGAACGCCACGGCGGCGCTGGAGGTGATGAGCCGGTTTGCCGCGAACCCGAAGTGGCTCGTCTATCTGCCGCCCACTATGTCGCCGTCGGAGACGACGACGCGCGAGGGATACCTGGAGTATCCCACGGAGGCGTTCGCGTACTTCCGGATGCACGGCGTGCCTAACGTGGTGTGCGAGGAGAAGCACGTGGGCTCGCGCGCCGTGGTCGTCATCTGTCGCGACGAGGCTGCGGCCCGGCGGCGCTTCGGCGTGATCGACGAGGGAGCAGGTATCATCTACACGCGAACG
>JAJKIV010000348.1 GCA_021154285.1 Gemmatimonas sp.
CCGCGTCGGATGCGGCGACCTATGGTGCCATCGGCGCGATCATCGGCCACGACATGAGTCACTTCGTGGATGTGCTGGGTGCCGACTATGAGCCCGACGGGCGCATGCGTCGTTGGTGGACCGCTGACGACTCGGCGAAGTTCGAGGCGACGGCCGAGCCGCTCGTGCGACAGTTCTCGGACTACGAGCCGCTTCCCGGTCTCCACGTGAACGGACGCCTAACGCGCACGGAGAATGTCGCCGACCTCGCCGGCCTCACGGCCGCGTTCGAGGCGAACCGGAAGTCACTCGGCGCCAAGGTGGCTGACCACGAATACGTGCGTCGCGCGGACCGCGAGTTCTTCATCGCCTTCGCGCAGGCGTTTGGCGTGAAGATGACTGAGGCGGGGATGCGTGCGCAGCTCGCGACCGATCACGCGCCGGAGATGTACCGGTTCAGCACCGTGCGCAATCTCGACGCATGGTACGAGGCATTCGATGTCGTTCCCGGGCAGCGCCTCTACCTCGAGCCGCGCACCCGGGTACGCATGTGGTAGCCGTGTGAGCGGCACGCGTTAAATGACTAGGCGGTCGTTAGCGCACCCGCATAGGCAGCGACAAACCGGGCCGTATCCATGAATTCCTGAAAGCGAACGATGCGACCGTTTCGCACCGTGAACACGTGCGCGAAATCGCTCGCGACCTCGCGTCCCGTCGCCTTGACTCGCCAACGATAGCGGCCGAGCGCGACCACCAGGTCGCCTTGCGCCACGAACTGTCTCGGCTCGAACAGCAGCGCCTCCTGGTCCTGCGCCAGCGTCGAGAAGAAGTCCGCCAGGCTCGCTTTTCCCGTTCGTGAACCCGACACCCGGACATTTTCGATCGGCGGAATGTTCCAGCTCACGTTGTCCGAGAACTGCGCCATCAAGTTCTCTGCGTCGCCGTTCTGAAAGGCGGCGTACGCTTGCCCGACGACTCGAAGGTTGCTGTTGTCACTCATGGTTCGCTCCGCGATGTCGGTTGACGATCGTCATTGATACGTCACTCGACGGAATCCGGATTGCGTCGACGTCATCTCCTGAGAGGCCTGCCGACACACTAGCCAGACGCTGGCACGCCAGCACACTCGGCCTTCGTGATGCCAAGCCCGACTTTACGCTGGCAGCGCGGGACAGTCGCCTGACTCGTTAGGTACCCTACCGAGCGCCATCCGACGTCGATGCAATGTGCGCGTTGCGGTCGGGCGGCTCGACGCCTAACAGGTTGTGAACGAAAAAGTCGTTGCGCTTCCGCTCGCCGTACGGGCCGCCGTTCGTGTGGCCCGCGCCCGGAATGACCAGCAGGTCGAACGCCTTGTTGGCCTTGATCAGTGCGTTCACCACCTGATACGTCGACGCCGGGTCGACGTTCGTGTCCATCTCGCCGACGAGGAGCAGCAGCTTGCCCTGAAGCTTGCCGGCGTTGTCCACGTTCGACGACGCCGCGTAGTGGGGACCGAGCTCCCCCATCCACTGCTCGTTCCACCAGATTTTGTCCATCCGATTGTCGTGGCAGCCCGCGGCGGACACCGCAACCTTATAGAACTCCGGGTGGAACAGCAGCGCGCCCATCGAGTTCTGCCCGCCGGCCGAGGTGCCGTAGATCCCGACTCGGCTGACGTCGTAGTAGCGGTACTTCGCCGCCACCGCCTTGTGCCACAGGATGCGGTCGGAGAAGCCCGCGTCGCCGAGATTCTTCCACGCCACGTCGTGGAACGCCTTCGACCGGTTCGAGGTACCCATCCCGTCCATCTGCACGACGATGAACCCGAGCTCGGCGATCGACTGCATGGCGAGCTGGTTGCTGAACGTCTTCGGTACGAAGGAACCCTGCGGGCCGGCGTAGATCTGTTCGATGACGGGATACGTTTTCGTCGAGTCGAAGTTCATGGGCCGGATGATCACGCCCCAGATCTCTGTCTTCCCATCCCTGCCTAACGCCGTGAACACTTCCGGCGGCTTCCATCCCGTCGCGAGCAGCGCGCTCGCGTCGGCATGCTCCAGCTCCGACACGACTTTGCCGTCGCTCGACTGACGCAGCTGCATGACGGGCGGCAGGTCGACGCGCGAGTACAGGTCCACGAAGTACCGGTGGTCCGGCGAGTAGCTCACCGCGTGATTCGCGTCGAGCGCCGGGTCGGTGAGCGTCGCTAGGCCGGTCCCGTCGAAGTTGATGCGGTACGCGTTCACAAAGTACGGGTCCTTGCCCGCGTACATGCCGCTCGCGGTGAAGTAGATCTGTCGTTTGGTCGTATCGACCCAGTCGACGCCGCGCACGACCCACGGGCCCTTCGTGATCTGCTTCTTCACCTTGCCCGTCACGCCGTCGTACAGGTAGAGGTGATTCCATCCGTCGCGCTCCGACATCCAGATGATCTCCTTTCCATCGGCCAGGTCGAACCGGTACTTCTTGGCCGAGTACTCGAAGAAGGTCGGCGCCTGCTCGTCGATGACGGCGCGGGCCTTCCCGGTCGCGGCGTCGATCTCGATGACGCGGTAGACCTGATGGCCGCGCTGGTTGTACTCGAACGTCACGGCGCGATTGTCCTTGCGCCACTCGAGTCCGGTGACCGCGTACGAGTTCGGAAAGAGCGTGCGGTCGACCACGGTCTCGGCGTGCGTGGTGACGTCGAACAGCGCCGGCGTGCCCTGGTCGAGGATGTCGCCGGGCTTGTTGTACAAGAGCGTCGAGTGTTTCGGCTGGAGCTGATCCTCAGGCGAGGACTGGACGTAGTAGACCTCGCGGCGATACCCTGGCCGCACGCGATACGCCGCTAGATGCTTCGAGTCCGGCGACCACACGATCGACTGCGGGTCATACGCGTCGCCCTCGGAGCCATCGGTGCTGAGCAGCGTGACATCCCCGCTTCCGACCGCGCGGATCGCGACGTTGTAGTTCTGGACGAGCGCCTCGATTTTGCCGTCGG
This sequence comes from Gemmatimonas sp., assembly GCA_021154285.1. Classification (GTDB taxonomy): domain Bacteria; phylum Gemmatimonadota; class Gemmatimonadetes; order Gemmatimonadales; family Gemmatimonadaceae; genus JAJKIV01. The sequence continues at coordinate 2,945 of JAJKIV010000348.1, forward strand.
GCGAGACGCGGGGCCGGGCGTCCGGAGCGGGCGGAGTGCCGAACAGCCCACCGCCCACCTCGCGTCGAGGCCTGAAGCTGGTGTCCGGCCGCATGCGCGCGCCGCACACGTAGTCTGCGAGCGTGCAGCGCCAGCGGGTCGTATCGGGCTGCCACTCGCCTGGTCGAGGCGTGAGCGTGAACTCGATAGCGCGCCCCGAGTCGACGAACGCGAGCCTGCCTAACGGGAGCGACTTGCCGGTGATGGGTGGACCGCCGACACGCTTCACGGTCGCCGCGATGGACGCGGCAAGTCGGTCGTGATCGAAGGCGGGCCGCTTCTCGTGCGTCACCGCGTCCACGAGAACGAACCCCGTGCCGCCCTGAACCGATTTCCGGTACACGAACTCATTGCTCGGCGGCCCGATCCAGAGTGGCGCTTCGGCGGCGTCAACGACCACGCCATCGATTCGCGCACGCAGTCCCTCGGACCGCGCATACTCGGTGGCGGTGCCCTGCGAAGCCGCGGGTGCGGGCAACAGCGTGAGTCCGGATCCGAGCAGTGTGGGGCACAGCACTCGGACGAGCGTCGGTCCCTGGCCCACGTGGGCGTTTGGCCGCCATGATCGCATTGCGGTTTCGATCCCTCGATTCGAAATGAGACTTGTTCCGACTCCCAATCCGGTCGGCACCGTGACATCTACGATGGCATCGTTTGGAGCGCTGATCGAGTCTTGTGCTTTGGGCCAATATTGGGCCGACACGTGCAGGGCTGGCATCTACGACGAAGGGTGTTCGGATGCTTCGGGATCGAGTGGATCAGCCGGATCGCTGCTCGGAGGTCCACCACGGTCGCGCAACGAGCCCGGATCTTATTGTGAGCTGCCGCGGAGGGTTCATGGTTCGATATGTAACAGCCCTTGTCACAGCCTTGGCGTGCACTCCGAGCGTCGGGATGCCTCAAGGCTCGGTGGTCATCCGGAATGTCACGGTTATTCCGATGACGGGGACGGGGCCCGCCGCACACCAGTCTGTGGTGGTCCGTGATCGCCGCATCGCCGAGGTCGGACCTTCTGCGGAGGTGACCGTTCCCGACGGTGCGAGCGTTGTCGACGGGACCGGCAAGTATCTCATTCCCGGTCTCTTCGAGATGCACGCTCATACGTCGAAGACCAGGGGTTCCGCGTTAGGCCTGTACGTCGTACACGGCGTGACCACGATCCGCGACCAGGGCAGCGAACACGCCGAGGTGCTCCGCTGGCGCCGGGAGATCCGGGACGGCTCGCGCGTCGGCCCACGTATGTTCATCGCGGGACCGTACCTGGAATCGCTCCGGAACATTCAGCGTATGCGCCGAGACCCGCCGGAATCGCGCGTAGAGCCGTTCGAGCGCGCCCGAATTCCCATCGGCTCGCCGGCCGATGCCCGCCGCGTCATCGACTCGCTCTCCGCGCTGGAGCTCGACCACTTCAAGGTCCGCACGGTGCAGGACAGCGCGACGTATCTCGCGCTGGCGCGTGCCGCGCACGCGCACGGGAAGCGCCTGGTCGGCCACTATGTTGCCGCGTCACCCGCACTCTTCCTCGAGGCAGGGCAGGACGGCGTCGAACACGGATTCCCACTCTCGTTCGACTCGCTCCCACGTGATCGGCGGATGGCGTTCTGGCGCGAGCTCGCGAAGCGCGACGTCGGCGTGGTGCCAACACTCGTGACCGTTGTCGAGTCCGGGTTCCGACCGCTCAGCTACTACCAGGCGCTCGTCGCGGACACGACAGGCGCCACGCATCCGCTTCGGCCATATGTCTCGAAGTTCATGGTGCTCGACTGGCGCGAGCAGGTGGAGGAAGTGACGCCGCAGCGTCGCGCGGCTCTCGAGCGTGCATGGCCGAGCTGGCTCCGGCAGGTCCGCGAGATGCGCGAGGCCGGCGTGCGGATCATGGCCGGTTCGGACGTAGCGGTCCTGAACGTCTTCCCCGGTCTGTCACTTCACGAGGAGCTGCGGCTGTTCGTCGATTCAGTTGGCATGAGCCCGATGGAGGCGCTCGCGAGCGCCACGCGAAAACCCGCCGAGTGGCTCGGGGTGGCGGATTCGGTCGGGACAATCGCGCCAGGCAAGGTGGCGGACCTCGTTCTGCTCGATGCCGATCCACTCGCGAACATCGATAACACTCGGCGGATTTCGGCGGTGGTGTTGCGCGGGAAACTTTTTCGGCAGGGCGACCTCGACGCCTTGCGTGCGGCGGTGCGCGCCATGCCGGACATCCGCACGAACGACTGGGTGCGGTAGCGGAAGTCGCCCTAGCCACCGCTACTTCACGTGACGTACAGCGCCGGCGGCCGGGCCGACGCATCGTCGGCCGGTCTGCTCGAAGGAGCTGCGTATGCGACGCTTCGCCCCTGTCCTGTTCGCCGTCGCGCTTGGCCAAGCCGTCGTCCCGCGACCGTTGCTTGCCCAGCGCCGGGCTGCTCTCACCGTGGGCGCGACGACGGCTGCTCGTAATAACGAGTGTCGTGATCCCATGGAGCCGCGTCAACGACAATCACCACGACTCGGGCCAGACCCCGACTCCGCCACCAAGAAGCTCTCTCTCGGGCGTCATATGCTGGTCGGCGCCGGAGTTGGTGCGGTGGTCGGGTACGGCTTCGGGGTCTACTCGCGGAACAACTCGTCCGACTGCAACGACTGCTTCTGTTGCCCGAGCTCGTCGATCCCGGTCTTCGGGGCCGTTGCCGGCGCAGCCCTCGGCACCGTGATCGGGTGGCTTACCTACCTCGCTCGAATGAGTCCGCCCGCGCCCTGATTCACGGCCGATCAGTGCGACGGCATGCGAACGGACTTGCGATCGCGACTCGAAAACGACGACGTGTGTCGCAACGTCACCGAGACGACGTACCTCGGCACACCCGCCGGCCATTCCTCGACCTCGACTTTGGCCGCCGGCTTCGTCAACAGGTTCCCGACGCGCTTCCACTCGAGTTGATCGATGAATGCGATCTGCTTGAATTCCTTCCGTGAGCCGTTAGGCGCCTGGATCTCGACCTCGCTCAGCATCCGGCCGATGTCGATGATCTTTTGACCCGCCGGGTTCGTGTCGAACAGGTGCTCGACCTCGCCCCTCTCCATGTGGTCGAGCGACAGGCCGTTCTCGCGGAGGTGTGTTTCGAGCGCGCGACCCGCGGTGAGAATGCCAGTCAGGCGCGGAAAGATGTCCAGGCCGTAGGGCGTGGGATGAAAGACCCCGGCCCGTTGGCGTTTGCTGCGGGCATCTTCGAGCTTGGACTCGCCGATGAGGACGCCGGCGTGATAGAAGGTGTATCGCATGGCGGCACGGTACGACCCTCCCGTGCTGAACGCGTCATCGAATCACAACGCCTCGTACCAAAAAACGTAGGCGGAGAACAGGCCCGACATGGGCCCCGGACTCGCTGACGCTGTGCAGCAGCGGCTCTTCGAGCCGTTCTTCTCGACTAAGCCTCACGGGCTCGGGATGGGCCTAACGATCGTGCGCGGGATCCTCGAGCGGCACAACGGGCGGCTTCACGCCGAGAATCGGCCGGTCGGCGGTGCGCTGTTTACGGTAACGCTGCCTGCAGGCAAGTCGAACGGAACACCGGATCGTGGTTAGTCAGCGCAGCGGATTGCGCTCCACGCCGGACTTCGTGATCACGACCGGTAGAATCCGCCCCTGATGGTCGAACCGGGCCTCGTCGATGCTCACCACACGATGATCTCGAACCGTGTCGCCGAGC
>JAJKIV010000349.1 GCA_021154285.1 Gemmatimonas sp.
AGGAAGTTCTGGTCGCGCTCGCTCGTCAGAGGAGTCGCGGCCACGTCGATACCATATAGTTGTCGCGCGATCCGCGCGGCGCTGTCCGCGTCGAATCGGGGTTCGTCGTTCACCATACCCGCGAATATCGACGGCGTCGGCTTTTGTCACTAGTGGGGCTGCTGGCTGCTCGCTGCTGGCTGCTGACGGCTTTACGGTCGGCATCGCTGTCTTGTCGGCGGGGTGGCGAGACTCCGGCGGCTGCGCGCTTACACGGCTGGAGCCAACGGTACTCGGTCCCTGATAAGGACAGTGGCTCGGCCCCGTTGTCTCCGGCCTACGCGCTAACGCCGCCTCCGTCTCGCCACCCCGCCTCCTGCCGCGCTGGGGCCTGACCGTCAGGAGCCAGCAGCACGGGCGCGCAGCGCCCGCCGACCGCGTGCGCCGCCCAAGCTTGTTAGGCGCGCCCGTGCTGCTCGCTGGGCGCGGCGCGAACGCGCCGTGCGGGCCGAGCCGCGATCCGTGCGGGCCAGCGAGCAGTGTCCGGGTCGAAAACGGTGCCGTCGGGCGCGGGCGCTCGGCGCAGGCGGCGTCGAGCGAGCAGTGAGAGACAACGGGGCACCGGAGCCGTCCCAACGAGGGGCCGCGTGCCCGTTGGCTCGAACGTGGCGAGCGGTGGCCGCCGAAGCCGAGTGCCCGCGCCTCCGCCACGATGATCTCGAAGAGCCCCGCGCGAAACGATTGCTCGCCCCTCACTTGCACAGATGCCGGACAGCGAGCGCAGGAGCGCATATGAAATCCACCAAGCACACGGGCAAAACCGACCCAACGGCACTCAGCAAAGCGCTGAAAAAGCAGGCACGGCCACTCGAGACCGACGCCGACCTCGACCCACTGGTCGATCGCATCGGCCAAGCCCGCTACGTCCTCCTCGGTGAAGCAACACACGGCACATCCGAGTTCTACCAGTGGCGCGCGAAGCTCTCGCGACGACTCGTCGAAGAGAAGGGATTCTCGTTCATCGCCGTCGAGGGCGACTGGCCCGACTGCTCCCGCGTCAATCGTTATGCGAAGCGGTACCCCGACTCCGGCGACAGCGCCCGCGACGTCCTGCACGCCTTCGAGCGATGGCCCACCTGGATGTGGGCCAACCGCGAAGTCGCCGAGCTCGCCGAGTGGATGCGTGACTACAACCACCGTCGAGTGGCGGAGCGTCAAGTCGGATTCTACGGGCTCGACGTCTACTCGTTATGGGAATCCATGCACGCCGTCGTCGGCTACCTGGAGTCGATCGACCCGGCGCTCGCCCGCGCCGCTCGCGCCGCGTACCGCTGCTTCGAGCCGTATGGCGAGGATTTCCAGGAGTATGCCCGTGCCACCGCGCTCGTTCCGACGAGCTGCGAGCGCGAAGCACTCGCCGTGCTCGCAGCCCTTCGCGACAAGGCCGAGGAGTTCGGTGAGGACGGGCGCGATGCGTACTTCAACGCCGAGCAAAATGCGCTCGTCGCGCGAAACGCGGAGCTCTACTACCGAACGATGATTCGCGGCGGACCCGGCTCATGGAACGTTCGCGACACGCACATGGTCGAAACACTCGAGCGGCTCGTGCAGCACCATGGTCCGGAGGCGAAGGCGATCGTGTGGGAGCACAACACGCACATCGGCGACGCGCGATTCACCGACATGGCCCGCGCGGGAATGTTCAACGTCGGCCAGCTCGTTCGTCAGGCGCACGACGAAGACGATGTCGTGCTCGTCGGCTTCGGCACCCACCGCGGTACCGTGATCGCGGGGGAAGAATGGGGTGCGCCCATGCGCCGCATGCGCGTGCCTCCCGCGAGAGAGAACAGCTTCGAGCACGCATTACACGAGGCCGACGGCGGCAACGTACTGCTGCTCTTCGACGGCAACGATGACGGAGGCATCGACGGTCTGGACGAGCCGATCGGCCATCGCGCGATCGGTGTCGTGTACGACCCGCGCAGCGAAGCGTGGGGCAACTACGTCCCGACGATCGTCCCGCGGCGCTACGACGCGTTCATGTACGTCGAGGAAACCAATGGCGTCGATGCGTTGCACATGCCGGTGCTGGTCGATGGCGAGCCGGCGGAGACTTATCCGTCAGGGATGTAGCCTAACGCCGCCCGCGACGCGCCGCCAGCACGACTCCCGCCCCGACTGCCGCGGCGCTCACCACTGTTGCCAGGCGATGCATCGACGTCATCGTGTACAGACTCCGGCGCCACACCCTCCCCGGGTAATTGCCACGCTCGCGCCCACCGCCCTGTGGCTCGTACAGCGAATCCTCGCGCTCCGAACGAGACGCCTTCCGCCGCTTCTGCCCCTGAAACATCGTCGCGCGCATGACGTGATCCGCCACGCGCGGCACATTCTGCATCGCCGCGGTCATCTTCCCGCCGCCACCGACGATGAGGTCCCGCCGCGCGTGCTCGGCGCAGAAGAGAATCGCGTCGGCCACCACGGACGGATCGTAGACGGGCGCGGGATGCTTGGGCTCCGCTTCCATGTAGTTGCGCGCATGCTCCGGGAACGGCGTGTCGATCGCGCCCGGCTTGATGAGCGTCAGGGAGACCGGAGCTTCTTCCTTCTCGAGCTCCATCCGCAGCGCGTCGGTGAACGCCTTCACCGCGTGCTTGCTGGCCGAGTAGTGGCCCTGAAGCGGCATGGCGCGGTCGCTCGTGACGCTGCCGACGTTGATGACGGCACCACCATGCTGCTTGAGATACGCGATGGCCGTGAGCGTGCCATGGACGACGCCCCAGTAGTTCACATCGAACAGGCGCCGCGCGTCCTCGACCGGCACTTCCTCGATCGGACCGTAGATCGAGAGCCCGGCGTTGTTCACCCACGTGTCGAATCCGCCGAATGCATCGACGGCCTTCTGTGCGACCGCGCGGACGTCGTCTGGCACCGATACGTCCGCGATGGCCGTGATCGCTCGGCCCCCTGAGCCTTCGATCTCGACGCGGGCGCTTGCGAGACCGTCCCCGTCTCGCGCCACCAGCACGACGCGCGCGCCACGCTCGGCGGCCATCTTCGCGGTGGCCAGTCCAATCCCGCTCGAGGCACCAGTGATGACGACCACCTGGTCCTCGATCCGTTTGAGCTTTACTCCCATTCGTCGGCTCCGGCAGAGGAGTGAAATGCCGAGCGGATCAAGAACCCTGCCGCGTCAGTCCTTCATCATCGGGAGCCCGGCGTCGATCCAGTCCTTCTTGCCGGCCGAATACTCGCGGATGTTCGTGTACCCCATGGCTTCGAGCTCGCCGCCGGCCCACCCCGATGTCGGGCAGTCGTGATCCCAACAATAGAGCACGATTTCGGCGGCGTGGTCGGGAACGAGCTCCGGAACGATGGTCGCGACCTGCGTGGGCGGGAGGCTCTTCGCGCCGGGGAGATGGTGTTTTCGCCAGTACATGTGCGGCAGCACCTCGAAGAGGGTGAAGCTGTCGCCGCGGTCCATCTTCGCCTTGAGCTCCTCGCGCGTGATGATCTGCATGCCGGGAAAGCTAAATGGGGTCCGACCCCATTTTCACCAGCGATAGTTTTCGCGACATGAAGATTGTGTCCTTGTGCCCGTCTCTGACCGAGCTCGTTTTCGACCTCGGCCACGGCAATGAGCTCGTGGGTCGCACGAAGTTCTGCATCCACCCAGCCGACCGAGTCGGCGCCGTGGAGAAAGTCGGGGGCACGAAGAACCCCAAGATCGACCGAATTATCGACCTCGCGCCCGACATCGTGCTGCTCAACGAGGAAGAAAACCGGCGCGAGGACGCCGAGGCGCTCGAGCGTGCGGGTGTGCGGTGCCACGTCAGCTTCCCACACACCGCACTCGAGACGGCGGAGATGGTGCGCTCGATCGCCGCCGCGATCGACGCGCGCGACCAGGGCGAACGGATCGCGCGCGACATCGAGACGAGACACGCGCGTGTCAAACGCGCCGCGGCCGGACGGTCACCGGTACGATTCGCGTACCTCATCTGGCGCGAGCCGTGGATGACCGTGAACGGCGACACATTCGTGAGCGCACTCCTCGGCGACGCCGGCGGCCAGAACGTGTTCGCGACGCGAGTGGATCGGTATCCGGCCGTCACGCCCGAAGAGCTCGCCGCCGTGGAGCCTGACGTCGTCTTGCTCTCGACGGAGCCATTCCCGTTCAAGGCGTCCCATGCCGATGAGCTCGCGGGACTGTCGGGCGTCGCGCGCGAGCGAATGCAGATCGTTGATGGCGAGCTGCTCTCGTGGCACGGCTCGCGGACGCCAGCCGGAATCGACTACGCGGAACGGGTGATCGCGGCTGCAGGCGATCTCGCTCAGGCGGGGAGGCATCCGCCGCCTTGATACGTTAGGCGTTGCCTGACGGTTGTCATTCCGAGCGCAGCGAGGAATCGCAGTCGTCCCGAAAGAGGGACCAGCCCCTCTACCGGGAGGACGGCGATTCCTCGCCTCCGCGCCTGCGGCGTTACGCTCGGAATGACACGCGCCTTTTCGTATCGCCTGTCGCCTGTCGCCTGTCGCCAGCCTTTCCCATTGACAACTTAGGGGACACCCCCATATCCTCTCTCCATAAGCCACTTAGGGGAGTAGACTCGTGGGCACGCTCGACCTCCTGCAGGGGACGCTCGACCTGCTGATCCTCAAGACCCTGTCTTGGGGACCCATGCACGGATACTCCGTCGCGCGCCTCATCCGCGAGCGCAGCGACGGCGCCTTCCTCATCGAAGAGGGCGCACTGTACCCGGCACTCCACCGCCTCGAGCGCCAGGGATGGATCGAGAGCGACTGGGGACTCTCCGAAAACAATCGCAAGGCGAAGTTCTACCAGCTCACGGCCCGCGGCCGCGCACAGCTTCGCGCCGAAGTCGCGACCTGGCAGCGCTACACGAAAGCGGTGGCCGGCGTCCTCGAGCCGGCGTGACCGCCGCCCCTGACCTAACGAGACCATGCGACGCATTCCAGGGATCCGGCGAGTTTTCCGCCACGAGCGCAGCCGCGATGTCGAGAGCGACATCGACCTCGAGCTGCAGTTCCACATTGACGCCCGCACCGACGACCTCGTGCGACGGGGGTTGGGTCGCGACGAGGCCCGCCAAGCTGCGCTGGTCGAGTTCGGCGACGTGAAGCGCTACGAGACGGAAACGGTGCGCATCGACCGCGGCTACGCGCGCACCACGCGAATCAAGGAGCTCCTCTGGTCGGTGTGGTTCGACTTCGCGTACGCCCTGCGCGGCCTTCGGCGGAGCCCGGGATTCGCCGCGGCCGCCGTGTTGACGCTCGCGCTCGGGATCGGCGCCAACACGGCCGTCTGGACGATCCTCGACGCGCTCATGCGGCAGCCGCTTCCGATCGACCGGCCGGATGAGCTCCACGCTGTGCGTCGCACGGATCAGCCCAACGAGGACTACCTCAACTCGTTCCAGCGATTCCAGCGATTGCAGGCCGTGATGCCCGACCCGCAACGGTTCACGGCGATGAGCGCGTACGCGCGTATGTACGCGACCACCGGCGATCAGCCCGAGCCCGTGCTCACACAGCTGGTATCGGGCAACTGGTTCCGAGCTCTTCATGTCAGTGCGAGCGCCGGTCGCGTGATCGATCTCGACGACGACCGCGCGCTCGACGCCGGAGCGGTCGCCGTGCTCAGTGACGCGTACTGGTCGCGACGCTTCGGCCGCGACCCGCGGATCGTGGGCACGACCATTCGCGTCAATGGCATCCCGCTGCGGGTCATCGGCGTCGGACAACCTGGCTTTCAGGGGCTCACGGTAGGTTCGTCAGTCGACCTCTGGATGCCGCTCTCCATGCAGCACGCGCTGCACTACATCGGGAACTACAGCGCGCATGACGCGGACATCGAAAAGGCATGGGCGCCGCAGGACAACGTTCAGTGGCTGATCCTGCTGGCCCGCGTGCCGCCAGCATCGGCGATGCGTATCGCCGGCGCGCTGGATCGTCAGGTTCGCAGTGATCTGGAGCAGCAGGTCGCAACGGCCGATTCGCTCGATCGTGCCTATCGCCTTCGCGAGCACGTGACATTGCAGCCCATCCCACGCGGCGTCTCGCCGTTGCGCGAACAGTTCAAGGACCCGCTGCGCGTGCTCATGGCGAGCGTCGGGCTGGTCCTGCTCATCGCGTGTGGCAATCTCGCCGGTCTGCTGCTCGCGCGCAGCTCGGCCCGAAGCCACGAGGTCGCCGTGCGAATCTCCCTTGGCGCTCGGCGTGGTCGCCTCGTGCGTCAGGTGCTCACCGAGAGCCTAACGATCGCACTGCTTGGCGGCGCACTCGGCCTCGTCATCGCTCGCTGGGGAACGGCGATGCTGCTCCGCGTCGCGTCGTCCGGCTCGCGGCCAGTTCCGCTCGACGTATCCAACGACGTCCGCGTCATTGCCTTCGCCTTGCTGGTCTCGGTCGGCACGGGCTTGCTCGTTGGTGCCTTCCCAGCGATGCGTGTGTCGCGCTACGGGCTGTACGATGCGTTCCGGGGCGCGGGGCGCGTGATGGGCGGGCGGTCGTCGCATCGCCTGCCGCTTGGCCGAGCGCTGGTGATGTCACAGATCGCGCTGTCGCTCGTGCTGGTGGTGACCGCGGGCGTGTTCGTGCGTACGCTCCGCAACCTCCTCGTCATCGACCCTGGCTACGAGCGCGAGCACGTGGTAGTGGCTCGCATCGACATACGTGCCGCCGGCTACGACTCTGCCGGGCTACCGGCACTCTACGATCGCTTGTTAGGCGCCGCCGGGGCGATCCCCGGCGTTCGGTCCGCGAGCCTGTCGCTCAACGCGCTCGCCGGCGGCGGGACCCGCACGAGCGGGTTTGTGGTACCCGGCCGCACGCTGCCTCGCGGCGAGAGCAGCACCGCTCAGGAGAACTACGTGACGCCCGATTACTTCAGCACCATCGGGATGACGATCCTCACGGGGCGTGGGTTCACGCGAGCGGATAACGTCGGCGCACCGAAGGTGGCCATCATCAGCGAATCGATGGCACGGCACTTCTTCGGCACGGAGCGAGTCGTGGGCTCTCGTTTCGGTTACGGGACCCCGCCCGAGTTCGAGGTCGTCGGAGTGGTGAAGGACGCGCGCGTGAACGCGCTGCGCGAGGCGGCGCCGAGGCTCGTATTTCGGCCGCTCGCCCAGGCACCGCGAGAGTACGTGACGAGCCTCGAGGTGCGGGTGGCAGGACCGCGCGAACCGGTGACGGCTGCCCTTCGGAGCGCGTTTCATCAGGTCGATCCTATGCTGCCGCTGCGCGACATCACCCCGCTGTCCGATCTGCTCGAGCGGGGCCTGACGAGCGAACGGCTCGTCGCGCGATTGGCGGGCAGCTTCGGCGTGCTCGCGCTGCTGCTCGCCGCGATCGGGCTGTACGGGGTGATGGGCTACTCCGTGTCACGCCGCACGAACGAGATGGGTGTCCGGCTCGCGCTCGGTGCATCCCCCGGAGGCGTGCGGATGCTGGTCCTTCGAGAGAGCCTCCTAACGAGTGCGGCGGGGGTGGTGCTTGGGCTCGCGTTGCTGCTGCCGGTGCAGGGGATCACGGGACGACTCGTCTATGGCGTCTCACCGCGCGATCCTGCCACGGTGGTGATCGGGACCGCGTTGCTCATTGCGGTGACGGCGATCGCGGCGTTCGTCCCGGCGTGGCGCGCGTCGCGGATCGACCCGGTGGACGCGATCCGTTCCGCCTGATCGCGGGCACCCGTTTACATTCGGGATGCCCGCGATTGCCCTTGCCACGTACGCATCCCTTCCCGACGGCGCCGTCGACGAACAGCCGCTCTTCGAGTGTCTTGCCACACTCGGCGTGCGTGCGCGCGCGGCCGTCTGGGACGACCCATCGATTTCATGGCGCGACTTTGACGGCGTCGTCGTGCGCTCCTGCTGGGACTATCACCTGCGACACGACGACTTCTTTCGCTGGGTCGATGACGTCACGAGCGCCGGCGTTCCGATCTGGAATTCGCCGATGGTCCTCCGATGGAGCTCACGGAAGACGTATCTCCACGACCTCGAGATTGGCGGTGTCCGCACGGTTCCTACGGTCTGGCTTCTATCGGACAACGCGCGCGCGAAGACGGCGTCGCTGGCGACGATCCTGACCGACACTGGCTGGGAGCGCGCCGTGGTCAAGCCGATCATCTCCGCGTCGGCGCACGAAACATGGAGTGTGACGATCGATGAGGCGCGTGAAGATGCCGTCGAGTGGGACGCGAGGTTGCGTGCGCTGATCGCGCGACCGGGCGCGATGGTGCAGCCGTTCGTCGAGGAGGTCGAGTCGGACGGCGAGTGGTCGCTGCTGTTCTTCGGCGGCGTGTTCAGTCATGCCGTGCGCAAATTCGCGGCACTGGGCGACTTCCGCGTGACGCGCGAGTGGGGTGGCTGGCACGAGACCGTAACGCCGCCGCCTAACGTCATCCGTCAGGCTGAGCGTGCGTTGCGGGTTGCGCCGAGCGAGTCGGTGTACGCGCGGGTGGACGGCTTTATCATGAACGGCGAGTTCGTGTTGACCGAGCTCGAGCTGCTGGAGCCATCGCTCTACCTCGACGCCGATCCCGAGGCACCGCTGCGCTTTGCTCGGGCCATAGCCGCCCGACTCTGACCCCGTTGTTACTTCGCCACCAGGAACGCTCGCATCTCGCGCGCGACCTCGGCGGCGTTCGAGATGAACACGTAGTGATGCGCGCCGTGGAGCTCGATCATGCGCCCCTGTTTCACCTCACGCTGGAATTGCTCGCGCGCAGCGCTGGCGAACGGCGTGAATGCCGCGAACACCTTGTCTGCCGCGGCGCGTCCAGCCGAGTCGAGCGTGGAATACCAGGAGATGACGTCCCGCGCCGAATCCGCGACTGCATAGAACGCGAGCGCCGGCACGGCGATTTTCGCATAGGCCGGGTGCTCGACCCCGCCCAAGATCGCTGCGCCGATCGAGTCGGGCGTAACGTCATGCAGATATCGGCCTGTCGGACTAAAAACCGCTATTGCGTGGACTTCACCTTCGGGTACCAACACTCCGGTCGAGCGCTCCATGTAAGCGCGCGCCGCGGCTGGCGACACCGAGTCTGCTGCGAGCATTGGCGGCGACGGAGGGATCGGTGCGTCCTTGAATAGCGCCGGGAGCCCAGTGCGATCGTGTGCGGCATCCAGGTAGACGAGCTTCGCGATCCGGTTCGGGTACGTCGACGCGAACTTCGTGAGCTCATCGCCCGCGATGGAATGGCCGACGAGCACGACGCGCGTGAGGTGCAGCGTGTCGAGAACCGCTTTGATGTCGGCCGCGAGCCTGGCCGAACCGTAGCCCGACACCGGTTGACTCGACGCGCCGTAGCCGCGACGTGTGATCCCCAGGACATGGAAGCCATCGGTGAACTGCGGGGCGAAGTCGTCGAACACGTGGGCCGAGTTGCCGAGTCCCGGGAGAAAAACCACTGGCTCGCCGGAGCCGCCCCAGTCGAGCACCTCGAGCTTGACCTTTGGCGCGACGGCAACCATCCGGACGCGGTGGTGTGATGGATCCGTCCATGAGGCGGTGGTCGTCGCCGTCGCGCCGGCTGACGCCCGCTGTGCGCGTGCATCGGAGGCAGCAACGGAGATGGCGACGGTCGGCGCGATCAGTGTAGCAACGCGCCAGGATACTCGGGTGAAGCGCATGATTGTCTTCTGGCGTCAGGGAGAATAGGCACCTCCACATGAGGTGCCCCACGATGCCGAACAGCCCCGCGGCCCACAATGGCGTCGTTGGTTGCGCTCGCCTTGCGCAACCCGTGTCGCGCGAGGAGGTTTTCGGCGCCATGAACGCACCGACCGACAAACCGCCTGCCTCCACGAACGTCCCCGGTGAATCGCCGGCCGCGCTCGCGCCGGACCTTGGCGAGATCGCACTCGTCATGGGGGGCGGCGGCGCACGCGGTGCCTATCAGGTTGGCTTGCTGCGATACCTCGCGCGCCGGTATCCGGATCTCCATCTGCCAATTCTGACCGGCGTCTCGGCAGGCGCTGTGAATGTCGCCCATCTCGCACAGCACACGGGAACGTTTTCGGCCGCGGTGACGTCACTCGAGCGACTCTGGCGCTCCTTGAGTCCCGAGCAGGTCTTCTGCGTCGACGCACCCACGCTGCTGGCGAATTTTCTGCGATGGGGCGTACGCCTCGTGTCTGGAGGGACGGTCGCGGAAACACAGACCCGCGGGCTGGTGGACACGTCGCCGCTGCGCACGTTCCTCACCCGCGCGCTCGTGCCGCAGGATGGTGCCCTCGCGGGCATCGACCAGAACATTGCGCGCGGCTCCCTCAGGGCCGTGGCACTCAGCACGACCGACTACGGCACGGGCCAATCGATTGTCTGGATGCAGGGCCGCAACATCGCGGAATGGGAGCGTCCGAAGCGCCGTGCGGTCTCGACGCGCCTGACGGTCGAGCACGTGATGGGGTCGTCCGCGCTGCCGTTCTTTTTCCCGGCGGTGAAGATCGAAGACTCGTGGCACGGCGACGGCGGCATCCGCCTAACGGCTCCGCTGTCGCCCGCGCTCCATCTGGGCGCGCACAAGATTCTCGCGATCTCGACGCGCTACGACCGCTCGCAGGCAGAGGCGAACCGACCGCTGATTCGCGGCTATCCGCCTCCGGCGCAAGTGCTCAGCATCCTGTACAACGCGATCTTCCTGGACCTGATCGACCAGGACGTGCTGCGCCTCGAGCGGATGAACTTTGTGTTGCGGAAGCTGCCGCCGGAGCAGCGCTCGGGGATGCGCGTGGTGAACATTCTCGTCCTGCGTCCTTCGAGGGACCTCGGCAAGCTGTCGAGCGAGTATGAGCCGCTGCTTCCCGGCTTCTTCCGCTTCCTAACGCGGGGACTCGGCACTCGCCAGACGGCGAGCCCGGACATTCTGAGTCTCCTCATGTTCCAGGCGGACTACCTCGGACGACTCATCGAGCTTGGGGAGGAAGACGCCGAAGCGAGGGCTGAGGAGATCGACGGATTCCTCAACGGAAACCGTGACTAGTTGATTTAACCACAGAGGTCACAGAGGTCACTGAGAGGTGGCATTAGCGTTAGGCAACTCTCTGTGACCTCTGTGACCTCTGTGGTTCAATTCTTCTCCACCCTATGGCCTTGGCCGGGCCCGGAATTGCTCGTACAACTTTGTGTGCCGATCTGTAAGAGGGACCTGTTCGCCTCTGATGAACAGGTACTTCACATTGCTGCGCACATCGAGTGGATTGCCCGTAGTCACGATGACGTTCGCGACCTTGCCCGGCTCGAGGCTCCCGTAGCGATCCGCGACGCCGAAGATCTGCGCCGGATTGATCGTCAGAGCCTTCATCGCTTCGTCCATGTCGAGCCCGTAGCCGGTCGCGAGCGCGGCGTTGTACGGCAGGTCGCGCACGCCCGACGCGCCCGACGTCTGGAACGCGATCTTCACGCCCGCTTTCACGAGGGCGCCGGGTTGCGCATAAATCGCGTCGTACGGGTCGTCGGTGCCGGGCACCTGCGTCGTCGGCCCGACGATCACCGGGATGCCGCGCGCGGCGAGCGTGTCGGCCAGGCGCCACGCATCGCGCGGTCCCCGCAGGATCACCTTCAGCTTGAACGAATCCGCGAGCGCGAGGACGCCGCGGATCTGGTCGATCGTGTTCACGTCGAAGATGATCGGCATCTCACCGCGAATCGCCGGGACGAGCGACTCCATCGCCTGGTTGACGCGCGGCGCGTTAGGCGCGCTACCGCCCGTGGCAAGTTTGGCCTTCACGTCGGCATAGGCCCGCGCGTCGGCGAAGAAGTCGCGCATCGCGCGCACTTGGCGGCTCGCGGTCTCGGACGCGTCGCCTTGCGGTCGCGCACCGAATCCGCCGCCTCGGCCGCCAGCACCCGACGACGGATACGACATCACCTGCGCGACGCGAGGCGTGATTGCCATCTGGTCGGTCGTCCAGCCCCAGAGGTCGATCAGCGCGGCCGAACCGGACATGAGTGCGCCCGCCGCTGACGTGATCACGGTCGTCACGCCGTTCACGCGCGTGACCGGAATCAGCTCCGAGTGAGCATTCACCGCGGAGAGCGCGACGTCCTGTGGGTTGAAGTCGCCGATCTCGCGGGTGTCGGTCGAGCCGGGAACGGAACCGATCTCGGTGAGGCCGAGCTCCGTTCCGCTGTCGATCATGCCGGGATACACGAAGAGGCCGGTGGCGTCGATTACGGTAGCGCCCTGCGGGGCCTGCACGTTCGCCCCGACCGACTGGATCTTCCCGCCGGCGATGACGACACTCCCGTTAGGTATCTTCGCCCCGACGACAGGAACGACGGTACCGCCTCTGATGATGTACGTGCCGGTCGCCGCTTGCGCGGAGAGCCGTGATGTGAAGGCCCCGGTGCCAATAGCAGCGGCCAGCAGCACGGGGCAGTAGCGCGCAGCCGTCGGCCAGCAGCGAGCAGCCAAAGAGTATCTCATTGATCCTCCGAGGCGACATGTGGCTTCCGCTGCTTCATCTGCTCGATCAGCTGCTCGAGCGTCGGAGACGTCGCACGGTCGAAGAACACACGCCCGTCGATGAGCGTCATGTCCACGCGAGCGTTAGGCGCGAACGGGTGGGCGGTGAAGATCGCCAGGTCGGCGTCCTTCCCGACCTCGATCGACCCCACGCGCTTGTCGATCCCGAGCTGCTTCGCGGCATTGAGCGTGATCATCTTGAGCGCTTCCTGCTCTGACGTGCCGCCGTAGTGCATGGCCTTGGCGGCCTCCTGATACAGGCGTCGTGCACGCTCATCCGAGTCGGAGTTGATCGTCACCACCACGCCGCGCTCCGCCATGAGCGACGCGTTGTAGGGGATCGCGTCCCACGCCTCCATCTTGTACGCCCACTCGTCGGCGAACGTGCTCGCGCCGCTGCCCGCTTTCGCCAGCTCGTCGGCGATCTTGTAGCCCTCGAGCACGTGCTGGAACGTCGCCACGCGGAAGCCGAAGTCCTTCGCCACGCGCAGCATCATGCGGATCTCGTCGGCCCGATACGAGTGACAGTGCACGAGCCGCTTGCCCTCGAGCACCTCCACGAGCGCGTCCAGCTCGAGATCACGAGCCGGCGGAATGAGCGCGGCACGCTCCGCCGCCGTTTTTGCGGCCTTCTTCTTCGCGTCGTACTGCTGCCAGTCGCGGCGATACTCCTGCGCGCGGGTGAAGGCATCGCGGAGGAGGTCCTCCACGCCCATGCGCGTACGCGGGAAGCGGCCTTCCTGGCCTGGCTGCAGGTTGCGGTTCGTCTGCCGTACATTCTCGCCTAACGCGAACTTGATGCCTGGCGGCGCGCCCTCGAACTTGAGGCTGTCCACCGGCAAACCGTATCGCAGCTTCACGACCGCGTTCTGCCCGCCGATCGTGTTGGCCGAGCCGTGGAGGATGTTGAGCGTCGTCGTGCCGCCGGCGAGTTGACGGTACAGGCTGATCCCGTCCTGGCGCAGCACGTCCTCGATCCGAACCATCGACGTAATCGACAGCGTCCCCTCGTTGATCGCCTCGGCGGCCGAGTGCGAGTGGGCGTCGATGATGCCCGGCGTGACGTACTTGCCGGTCCCGTCGATGATCTTCGCGCCGGCCGGGACCTCCACGTCCGTACCAACGGCGGCGATCTTCCCGTCGCGGATGACGATCGTGCCCTTCTCAATGGTGCCGTTGGACGCGGTCATGATCGTCGCGTTCGTGATCGCGACGAGCTTCCCGGCGGGCGGGATCGGCAGCGATACAGCCGTTAGGTCGAGCTGTTGCTGTTGCTGTGCACTGCCCGCCTGCGCGAACGCGGATGTAGCGGCAAGAAGCATTGTCATTCCGAGCCGGCTCCTCATGGCTTCTTCTCCGCCGTGAACGTCATGGCTCCCATCTCCCCCGCTCGCAGGCGGCCTGTCATGCGAGATCCGTCTACATCGGCCTCGAAGTTCACCGTCGTCCGCTCACCGCCCATCTGGAACGACGCGGACCACGTCACCGTCCGACCGTTCACGCGCCCCTCCGAGATCGCTGCAGTCCCGAACTCCGAGATCATGTTCCCGTCGATCGCGTCCGAGGTCTGCGTCAGCGTCATGGTCGACGTCATTGCGCCCTGCGGTCCGTTCACCGTCATGACCCACGTTCCGGCGACCTGCGCCATCTCGCCGCCGCGACCGCCGCCACCCGCGGCGCGCTGGCCATTTCGACTGACCGCCGAGGGGATCACGTCGTAGTCGATCCCGTCGACGAACACCGTGCGAATCCTCGTACTGTCGCCGAGCGGTGGGCCGTCCGCCACGACGAGGTCGGCGATCTTGCCGGGCTCGATGCTTCCGAGCTGATCGCCCACGCCCGCAATCTCCGCCGCGCGGATCGTGAGGGCCTCGACCGCCGCCTCGCGCGGTAGACCGGCCGCTATCGCCTTGTGCACGTTCGCGATGAAGTCGTTAGGCTTGAGCGCACCCGGTGCGAGCGCGAACTTCACGCCGGCACGATTGAGGGTCGCCGCGTTCGCCTCCACGATCTTGCGCACTGCCGCGTCGCGCGTCGCGCTGTCGTTGAGCTCACGACGCTGCGCGGCACGATACGCCCACCCCGTTACCTCAACGGGCTGCGGAAACTCCACCGAGACCACGAGCGGCCGCGCGGCTTTCACTGCGTCGAGCGCGCGGAACGCTTCGGTTGCACCCACGATCGTCAGCTTGAGGTCGAACTCCTTCGCGATGTCGACGGCTCGACGAATCTCGTTCTCGTTGCTCGCGCCGAAGAACGCCGGCAGCTGTCCGCGCACGACCGGCACGAGCGCATCGAGGTTGGCATCGTAGGCTGGACGCGGGACGCCCCGATCGCCGGCCTTGTAGCGATCCATGAGCAGCCCGTGACGCTGTGCGTCGTAGAGCTCCTGCCGCTCGTAGGCGATCACGCCGAGGAGCGTGGCCGGGTAGCGTCCGGCCACGCCCTGAAATCCCATGTGCATGCCCACGGGCGCTTTGACGACGTACTGTGCCGACGAGTCGTCGCGCATCGGGATGAGCGCTGACAGGCCGCGGAACACGCCGCGGGATGGCGCGATGAGCGCGGTCGTGATGCCCGCATCGCGCGAAGCGCGAATGTCCGCGGCCGAGGGAGCCACTTCGTTCGCGATCACGCGACCGGGCTCGAGACCGACGTACCTGGCTGGTGCGCCAGCGTTCTGTCCTCCGCCACCACCTCCGCCTGGTCCGCCTTGGGGCTGAGTCGGCGTCGGGATGCCCATCGACGACGTCAGGTCGATGAATCCGGGATAGACGGTCCGGCCGGCGAGGTCGACGACGCGCGCGTCACCCGGTGGCGTGACGTTCGGGCCGACCGCCTCGATGATCCCGTTGCGAATGACGATCGTGCCTTTCTCGATCTTTCCCTTCGTGACCGTCTCGATGCGGGCGTTGGTGAGTGCCCAGGTGCCGGCTGGTGCAGCTGCCTGGGAATGGGCGTCGCGCGGCAGGACCAGCGCGATGCCAAGGAGGAAGCCGCTCGCAAGCGGCGCGGCGGGACGCATGCAGGCTCTCCGGGGAGGTGAAATGCGGGCGGACGGATGCCCGCCCCCAATTACGCCGACGCTACCCGTGACGCTGGCCCCCGGCAAGAACCCTGAACGGAAC
>JAJKIV010000350.1 GCA_021154285.1 Gemmatimonas sp.
CAGCCGAACCAAAAACAGGCATAGCGATTCAGCGATTTCTCGTGAAATGAAAATGAAGTGGCCCGAACTACTTCCAGGGATTCGACAACGCCGCATTCCGAAGGACGGTCGTGTCGTCAGACTCTCAAGGGTGTCACCACGAAGCTGCCCCAGGAACCGCGCCTCGCGCCCCTCGAGCCCCAACTCGACCGAACAACGGTTTCCCGTTCGCCCTGTCGGCGAGGAGGAACTTCCCGTCGGTCATCTCCGGGTCGAGCTCAGCGAGCGTAAACACGACCTGGTAGCCATCCGAGGCGGAGGCGAGCACATATGTCGAGAGCGCCGGCCCGCGCATCGCGCCAAGCAACGCGCCGGCTTTTGAGCACGTCAGCCAGCCACACCCCTTCGTCGGTAGTGGCGATTCCGTTGTTCGTCGTCGTCACCGTCGCGCGCGGCATCGTCTCGAGGTCCGCCGACGTCAGCGTTAGGGGCTGTGACACGGCACGAGTGACCGAAACTGATGGCGGCGTCTGCCGCGCCGCGATCGCATTTCCGCCGACGAGAAGAAGGGCGCTGACCATCGCGAGCGACCGCGTGATCCTGTTCCGAATGCTCATCAGTAGTTCACTACGGAGCGAGTGTGGGCGGAAACCTAGTCAGCCCCGGTGCCGCGCTACAACTTCACGGTGTGACCTCGACGAGAATCTTTGCCACCGCCGCTACGCTCGGACTGTTGGCCGCGGCCTGCACACGCGCCGGAACCGGATCCCCCGACCTCGCCAGCACGCCAACGAACGTCGCGCTCCGCCCACCCCTGACGCCGGCCGACACGCGCATGGAGCGCTTCGTCGACTCCGTGCTCGCCGGCCTAACGCTGGAAGAAAAGCTCGGGCAGCTGACGCAGAACGTGCTCAGCGCCGCCGTCACCGGCCCGCAGCTTCCCGAAGCGAGTACCGCCGACATCCGCGCCGGACGCATCGGCTCGTTCCTCGGAACCTCCGGCGCCGAGGTCACGCGAAACCTGCAGCGCGTGGCCATGGAACAGTCGCGCGCGAAGATCCCGCTCCTCTTCGCGTACGACGTGATCCACGGGTTCCGCACGATCTTCCCCACTCCGCTCGCCGAGGCGGCGAGCTGGGATCCGGCCGCGGTCGAGCGCGCCGCACGCGTCGCGGCTGCCGAGGGTGCCGCGAATGGACTCCACTGGACCTTCGCGCCAATGGTGGACATCGCGCGCGATCCGCGATGGGGGCGCATCATCGAAGGCTCGGGCGAAGACCCGTACCTGGGCTCCGTGATGGCCGTGGCGCGCGTACGCGGCTTCCAGGGTGCCGACTCCACGACAGGCGCCGCGCACAATCTCCGGGACACCCTAACGCTGATCGCCACGGCGAAGCACTTCGTCGCCTACGGCGCGGCCGAGGGTGGCCGAGACTACAACGTGGCCGACGTGCCGCCGCGAACGCTTCGTGAGATCTACCTCCCACCGTTCCACGCCGCGGCGAACGCCGGCGCACGCTCGGTGATGGCGTCGTTCAATGAACTGGATGGTGTGCCCATGCACGCCAACGGCGAGTTGATCAACGGCATCCTGCGACGCGGATGGGGATGGGACGGCATTCTCGTCAGCGACTATACGGGCGTGATGGAGCTGCTCAATCACGGAGTCGCCGCGGATACCGCGGAAGCGGCGCGCATCTCGATCCGTGCCGGCGTCGACGTGGACATGGTGAGCACGTTCTTCCTGAAAAAGCTCCCCGACGAGGTACATGCCGGACGCGTGCCCGTCGCCGTGATCGACAGCGCCGTGCGTCGCGTGCTGCGCGTGAAGTACGAGCGAGGCCTGTTCGCGGACCCGTATCGCTATAGCAGCGTGGCGCGCGAGCGCGCGCTCACGCTGTCGCCAGCGTTCGTCGCGCAGGCGCGCGACATGGCGCGTCGCTCGATCGTGCTGCTCAAGAACGACGGCGGGGTGCTTCCACTGCGGAAGGATCTTCGCACGATCGCCGTCATTGGGCCGCTCGCGGATGATGCGACGTCGGCGCTCGGCGCATGGGCCGGTGCCGGACGTCCGGAGGACGCGGTGACGCCGCTCGCCGGGATTCGCCAAGCCATTGGCACTGGCGCTCGCGTCCTGTACGCACGTGGGGCGTCGGCCGACACGGCCGACTCGAGCGGCTTCGCCGAAGCGGTGCGCGTCGCGCGTGAGGCAGACGCGACCGTCCTCGTGATCGGCGAGCGAGAGGACATGAGTGGCGAGGCACATAGTCGCGCGTCGCTCGACTTGCCGGGCGTGCAGAGTGAGCTGGCGCGATCCGTGTACGCTGCGACGCGCGCGTCAGGCAAGCCGCTGGTCGTCGTGTTGATGAACGGGCGTCCGCTCTCCGTGCCGTGGCTGGCGGACAACGTCCCGGCCATTGTCGAGGCGTGGCACCTCGGCGTACAAACCGGCCCCGCACTGGCCGATGTCCTCTTCGGCGACTTCAACCCGGCTGGCAAGCTCCCGGTCTCGGTCCTGCGCACGGTCGGGCAGGTGCCGACGTACTACAACCACAAGAACACGGGGCGCCCACCTGTCGAGGGCATACGGTGGAACTCGAAGTACCTCGATGTTCCGTGGACTCCACTCTGGCCATTCGGCTACGGGTTGAGTTACACGACGTTCGCCTACGACACGCCACGCGTGAGCAAGACCGAGATCGCGCCGACGGATTCGCTCACCGTGAGCGTGGACGTGACGAACTCGGGAGCGCGCGCGGGCGAGGAAGTCGTGCAGCTCTACGTCCGCGACGATGCGGCGAGCGTCACGCGACCAGTGAAGATGCTGAAGGGCTTTCGCCGCGTTATGCTCCGGCCGGCGGAGCACCGTACTCTGACGTTTACACTGCGGCCGCAGGACTTGGCGTTCTACGACATCCGCATGCATCACGTCGTCGAGCCGGGAACGTTCACCGTGTGGGCGGCGGGATCGTCGGTAGGCGGCCAGCCCACGCATTTCCGCGTTGTGGGCACGACCGCGGAAATACCGGACAACGGCCCGCTCCCCGCGAGTTGGCGCCCATAACTCGGCGCGTCATCGAAGGGAGATCTGCCGGACGATCGTCGGATCCTTGATGGCGTTGTCCGCCGCGAGCAGGAACGCCTTGCTGAGGATGATCGACAACGTCGCGTCCCCCTCGAACGGAAGAAAGAGTCGGTCAGAACCGGCTGTCGCCCCACTCCGCGCGGGAACGATGCAGAGATACTGATCGTTAGGCTCCATCAGGATGTTGCCGCTGCCGAGGTGGATCTTGTAGGTGCGGAGCTTCCCTCGGACTACGAGAAAGCGTTCGGTCAGCGTGCACTGATTGGCGATCCTGAGCCGTGGCACGAGACGCTCGAGAATCGTACGCCGCGTCCGTGCGGTTTCGCCAAGCTCGCCAAACGAATAGCTCGTCCAGTACTCACGGTAGCGGCCACCCGGACCGCCGTCCTGCCACGTCGGGTCGTTCCCCACCGACGCCACGCCGACGAAGAGATCGACATCGCGCATGATCTCGCTCAGGACGATCGCCGGTATCTCGTCGAGTGGCAACGCCTCGTTCACGCCAGGCGTGCCCGGACCCGCTGCCGCGCTCGCGTATCCGCCGCCGCCCGCGTGGGCGCGGTTCTGCGCGGCGCCGACTCGATAGAACCGGACCTGATCGGTGACGACGTGCAGGTACACGCCACTCTCGTTCGTGTCCGTCCCGTACTCCGTCCCCGCCCCTTCGACCCAGTACTCGGCGCGTAGTCCCCAGTGGGGCAGCTCGCGAGACGCCGGCGGATACGTGTCATCCACCATCAGGCGCAGCTTGTTCTTCCACCCGCGCGCCGCGCAGAGCGCGTTGTACTGGTGCTGCCGCAGCACGTGCGCGGCAAACCGATTGGAGTAGGTCTCCGTGTTCCGCTCGGCATCCGTGAGCAGGTAGACCTCGCGGTGCGCCTGCTTGAATGGCTGACGGATCTCGTGTGTCTCGATCCACTGTCGCCACGCCAGGACATCCTCGACGGACCGGCTGATCGGGTGCCACAGCTCCACGTCGGCGTCGTTAGGCACGTCGAGCGGATTGTCCGACACGTCCACGATGGCGTCGCCGGACCACGCGCCGGCGCGCGTGCTGCCGTTCGCGGTGAACGTCCAGATGAGACGACGTGCGAGGGTGCCGACGAGCGGATGGTCGAGGTACCGCTCGCGCCACACGCCCGCAGGCCAGCGCTTCTCGAGCAGGAACATCGCGTCGAGCCGCTCGCTCTGCGCCGGTAACATCGACGCAATGTCCTTCGCCGCGCCCTGCAGCTCTTTCAGTTCTTCCTTGTGATCGGTCTTGACCTTGGCAGGGACGGACTTCTGTGCTTTGCCATCGGCGCGACTCCAATGCAGGTCCACGTCGCGCCCGTCCACGCGCAGCTCGGCAACGTACTCACCCTCCGCAAACGCCTCGCGACGCATGCCGACGGAGTCGAGCCCGTACGACGGCACAGCCATCTCCTCGATCTGATCGCGCGGAAGTGACAGCGCCTCGGCCGCCGTGTTGAACGCCTTGTCGATCTCCTTCTGCGCCGTGCCGAATTTCACTCGGACCTTGAGCATCGCGAGGTGGCCAACCGCTTCGCTCGATCCCATCTCGGACAGCGCGTAGACCGCCGCGTTGCCCACCTTGATTGCACGCGGCCCGATGCCCGGCACCTTGCGATACGCCGAGGTGGCGACGGCGGCGACGGCGCGCATGAGCTCAGTCGGACCGCCATCATCTCGACCACGGCCCAAGTCGGGCGTGAGCCACAGCAAACCGCGAAGGCACGTGGCATTCTCCTCGTTCATCAGGTCGGACGCCGCGCGCGCGGCCCCGGGATACGCACCGAGACGAGTGATCGAACGCCCCTGCGTGACTCGCGGCAACCACCGATTGATGGCCGCGAGAACCTTGTCGCGCCCAATCAGGGCTATCAGCTTCTCGCCCGTCTTGAGCCACTTCGCGGTGGGGCGCGCCGCCGTCGCGCTCAGTGCATGCTTGAGCAGGGCGATCCACGCCTCGCGCTCACGCCGTGGAAGCGTGGTCAGGTCATCGTTGAGGTCGTCGGTCCAGGCCTCGCCCGGGACGAGAAAGAATGCCCGCGCGTCGCCCACGAGATCTGTGAGGCGATTGATCTCCGTCGCGATGCCTAACGGTGGCCCGCTGATCCACGACGCGCGCAAAAGGTAGAGTACGTAGCGCTCGCCGTCGGTCAGTGGCGTTTGCGCGGCCTCCTGCTCGACCTGGACGAGCAGGGCATCGAACGCTGCCTGAAACGGGCGGCGATCCGACGACGACGCGCGTATCGCGAGGTAGAGCAGAAAGTCGAAGAGCCCGGCTCGGTCGAGTACGAATGGGCGCTGCGCCAGGACTTTCGTTAGTGCCGTGATCGCATAACGCGATTGCCAGCCACCCGGCGCAGCCGGGTTTGTTCCGCCAAGAAAGCCGGCGGCGTCACGTTCGGCCGCGGCGATGAGGAGCCGACCCGTCGACAGCGGATCCATGCGAAGGACGCGATCGCCGCCACGGATCGTCTCGAGCGTTGGCTGCATGTACATCCGCGTGCCGACGACCGACGCCAGCATCTCGCTCAGCAGGGCGTGCTCGTTGCGGACGGGCGAATCGGCCCGAAGGAGAAATTCGTCTGGCTCGAGTCGCTCGGTGGCGGCGTCGTCGCCTGCCACGCCGACGTGCCGCTTGAGTGCGTCGAGGACCGCCTGGTTCCCTGCCGGTGCGGCACCAGGCGGCGGCGTCGGTGCGGCCATGACGTCCGGGGCGTCGTCGTTAGGCGCCGGCATCGACGCGGAGCCGGATGGCGCGCGGCCGGCCAGCAGCTGTTCGACTGTCGTGCCGTAGCGGCTGGTGTCCTTGTCGTTCGATCCGCGAAGACCGGCGGCGAACCGCGTGAGTGGCGTTCGCAGGGCGTCGCTCAACGGATGCGTCTCGAGAAAACGCTCGAGCGCGCGGGCTATGGGGCCCACGGGGGCCTCGTACTTCGACAGCCGCTCGGTCCCGTTGCACAAATCCAGAAGAGCGATGAGATCCGCCTCTCCGAACGGCAGCGTGCGACGCATGAGCGTTGCGACGACGGTCGCGGCTCGACGCCTCCTTCCCCAAACCTCTTTCCACCCGGGACGGAGGTGTGCGTTCAGGCGTTCGAGGTCCGTCTTCCCCTGCAACCGGATCTCCCTCGCCCGTGAATCCCAGTAGGCCGTCTGGACTGCGGCGGCGCGTACGTATCGCCGCGCCTCGTCAGGCTTCGCGTCGAGCATGACCTGCCCGCTCGGCTGGCTCTTCAGCTCGACGTCACGGTACCAGTGTGCGTCATCTCGTGCACTAAACGCATCCTCGACCCACCGCGAGACGACGCGATGTTCCGCGTCGAGCTCGGAGCCGTCGGGAGGAACGAACGCCTCGACCGACTCGGCTCGTTTCCACGGCAACTTCACTCAACCTCCTACAAGCGGCGTCAGCTTCACGAAGCTCACGTGCGTGCTCGGACTGATCACGATCGTCTCATCCAGCGCTTCCGCCTGACGATCGTTCACGAGAATGAAGTATCCGTTCCGACCGAACGCATCGATGGCCTGCGCGAACTGCGCTTCCCAATCGATGTCGCGATTCTTCGGGACCTTGAAGCCGTTGAGCGTGCGCTCGGCGTCGGTGGGCTGCACCAGACCACGGAACAATCCGCCAGCTCGTCGACTGCGAAAGTTGTATTCGCTGACTTCCTGGTAGACGCGCTCGCGGATCAGGTCGCGGACCGTGATGCGGTCGCTTTGGAACTCGAGGGGAAATTCGTGCACGGGCGCGCCCGTGGCGGTTTCGTCTCGGACGGTGAGGGTCGCGGGCACGGGGATGCCTCGGGTTGTCGGTGACGGCTGGGCAATGGCGACCGGGCGTCGGCTCCATCGGTTATACGAGCCAGAGTACGCGAGGCAATTCGCGATGACAACCGGCAGGCTTGACGCGACCAGACCGAATCGACTAAGGTACAGATACGTTAGAAATAGTTTCTGTACCCCGAGGGCACATGGCTCGCGGTAAACGCGCCGGCTCCGCGCGCATCAGGAAGAACATGGACATGGACGCGGCGAAGCTCGCGAAGGCGCAGGACCTGCTCGGCGCCCGTACCGAGACCGAAGCCGTGGATATGGCCCTCGACTACGTCCTGTTCCAGGGCGAGGTGATGCGCGCGCTCGACCGCCTCTCGTCGTTAGGCGGGCTCGACGACGTGTTTGGCCCGACTGCGGCCCGCGCTGGGCGGCGCGTCGCGGAGCCGTGACCCAAGCGTGAGCCACATCTTCGCGCTCGACACGAACATCTACATCCGCGCGCTTCGCGATCCGACTCGTCTCACGCTCCTCAAACGCTTCCTCATCCGCACGGGCACGCGGCTGCGCCTGAATGCCGTGGTGGCACTCGAGCTACGTGCCGGCGCTCGCACGAGCGCACATGAGGCAGCGGTTGGCGATCTCCTCGCATCATACGCGACGCGCGAGCGGGTCATCGTGCCTTCGCTCTCCGCATACGTCGAGGGCGGGCGAGTCCTTGCGGCGCTCGGCGCTGGGGAAAGGGTTGATGTGTCGCGGGCTGGCTCCCTCGTGAACGATGTGCTCATCGCGGCGTCGTGCCGCGAAGCGGGCGCTCGTCTGGTCACCGAGAACGTGGGGGACTACAACGCGGTCCAGAGACACCTTCGCGGGTTCCGTTTCGTCTCGGCAGACGAGGTCCTCCGTTGAGTCGAATCTCGGCGCGGCCTACTCCCTCGCGAACGCGGCGTCGAATGCCACCCGCGACGGCGCAAAGTCTGTCGCCTTGATCTTCGCGCACGCTTCGCGTGCACCGAACTCGCGGTCCATTCCACCATCCTCCCACTCGATGGATAGCGGCCCCGCATAGCCGACGCGATTCAAGGCGCGGACGATCTCCTCGAAGTCGATCTTCCCGCGACCGATGCTGCGGAAATCCCAGTATCGTTCGCGGTGCCCAAAATCGAGGTGACCGCCAAATACACCCGACTGTTTTGGTACGTCCGACCACCACACGTCCTTCATGTGCGCGTGGTAGATCCGGTCGCCGAAGCGCTCGATGAAGCCGACGTAGTCCACACCCTGGTAGCCGAAGTGGCTCGGGTCGTAGTTGAACCCGAACGCGGGCCGACGGTTCACGGCATCGACTGCACGTTGAGCCGAGGAAACGTCGAAGGCGATTTCCGTCGGGTGCACTTCGAGAGCAAAGCGCACTCCGGCCTCGTCGAACGCGTCGAGGATCGGGTTCCAGCGATCAGCGAAGTCGCGGAAACCAGCGTCGATCATCGACGGTGCGACGGGCGGGAAGCTGTAGAGCAGATGCCAAATCGAGGAGCCGGTGAAGCCCGGGACGACGCCGACGCCTAACGCCTTTGCTGCGCGCGCGGTGTTCATCATCTCCTCGGCCGCGCGACGCTGTACGCCATCCGGCTTGCCATCGCCCCAGACACGCGGCGGGAGGATGCTCTTATGACGCTCGTCGATGCGGTCGCACACGGCCTGGCCGACGAGGTGATTGCTGACCGCGAACACCTTCAACCCGTGCTGTTCGAGAATGTCGCGACGCGAGCGGACGTAGCTGTCGTTGCCGAGGGCCTTGTCGACCTCGAAGTGATCGCCCCAGCAGGCGAGCTCGAGGCCGTCGAATCCCCAGGACGCCGCTTTTGCGGCGAGCGTCTCGAGTGGCAGGTCGGCCCATTGTCCGGTGAAGAGGGTGACTGGTCGCGCCATCGGTGATGCTCTCCTGAACAAATCGTACGTTCGTTGAAACCGCCGGTTGAACTGATGACCGATTAGCCGCTCGGGGGCGTATAACGCGCATCGACCCACCCACGAGCCTTGCCACTTTCGACTGCCTTGTGGATGAAGTGGACGCCGTGCGCCCCGTCCTGCACCGTCGGGAAGTCCGTGTCGAACTCGCCCGGCGACCCGCCGGAGATTCGCGCAGCCATCACGCGCGCCGCGTTCCGGTAGATGTTCGCGAACGCCTCGATGAACCCCTCCGGGTGACCAGACGGGATGCGCGTGTTGTGCTTTGCCATCGGCGCCAGGTAGTCGTTGCCGCGCTTGTAGACCTGCGCGGGACCGTCGGCTGGGAGCACGTCGAGGTAGTTCGGGTTCTCCTGGCACCAGCTCAGCCCCGCCTTTGTCCCGTACACGCGGATTCGAAGCCCGTTCTCCTCACCGGCCGAGATCTGCGAGGCATAGATGATCCCGCGCGCATCGCCCGTGAAATGCACGAGGAGGTTCGCGTCGTCCTCGAGCTCGTAGCCCTTGCCGAACGTCGTTAGGTCCGCGCACAGCGCCTCGACCTCGAGCCCAGTGATATAGCGGGCGAGGTTGTGGGCGTGCGTTCCGATGTCACCTACCGACGACGAGATCCCCGCGAACTTGGGATCGAGCCGCCAGATATTCATCCCCGCGCCGAGCAGCCACCCCTGCGGGTACTCGGCGACGATCTTCGTAATGGTGCCGAGCGTCCCCTGACGTACGAGCTCCCGCGCCTGCTTCACCATCGGGTAGCCGGTGTAGTTGTGCGTCAGCGCGAAAACCGTCTTGTGCTTCGCGACGAGCCGGCAGAGCGACTCCGCGTCCTCGATGGTGGTCGTCATCGGCTTGTCGCAGACGACGTGGAAGCCGGCCTCGATGAAGGCGCGCGCGATCTCGAAATGCGACGCGTTAGGCGTGACGATGCTGACGAAGTCGATGCGGTCCCCCGCCGGCAGCTTGCTCTCGGCGTCGACCATCGCTCGCCATGACGGGTAGACGCGCCGCGGATCGAGGAACAGCTCTTCGCCCTGCCGCTTCGACTTCGCCGCATCCGACGAGAACGCGCCGGCGACGATCTCGATCTCGCCGTCGAGTGCGGCGGCCTTGCGATGCACCGCGCCAATGAACGCGCCCGGCCCGCCGCCCACCATCCCGTATCGCACCTTGCGATTCAACGCCATGCCGTTGCTCCGGTTCGTGTCCTGCCCGCGGTGACGCGCTGCGAGAAGTTGTCAGGCAGGAATTGGCACCACGCCGGCGCCTTGAGTCAATGATGGCGACGCAGCGGCTAGCGTCCCGCGTATAGCGATAGACGCCGCACGAGCAGGCCGAGCCTCGCGGCGTCCTGAAGCAGATCGAGATCGGGAATGAGATGACCTTCCATCAGCGGCATCACATAGTACAGGAACTCGCTGGCATCGCCCGAGTCGTACAACGGGAGGATGTGCGGGTGGTTGAGCCGTGCGGCAAGTCGAATCTCGCGCAGGAAGCGCTCCCGGCCTAACGACTCGGCGAGCTCGGGACGCCGGACCTTGAGCGCAACGTCTCGGTCGTGGCGCAGGTCGCGCGCGTGATATATGCTTGAGGCCGCTGTACCGCCACGGCCACCATTGGTTGACGGCCGCGGCCTGCCGAATTCCTAAGGCGTCTTCAACTTCCGAGCAGGTCTGCGCGCGGGGGCACCCACGGCGGCACCGCGGGAGGACACCCGGCCGATCGCCGCGGCACGTGCACGTCTGCGAATCCACCGCCCCCGCCGCCGTACCGAACGTCTCCAAGCAGGACCGAGTCGCCGGCGGCCGTCCACATGGGCACGCGGATGAATCGCATGGCTGCGAGCGCGGGACAGCTCTCGCGCGCCAGCGCCTCGAGCTCCGCGCTCGGCGCAGCCCATTCTCCGCCCCACTGCACCGCCGCCGTCGATCGCCGGGTCGATGGGCCTAACGACGATCCGACGCTCGCCCGTTGACCACACCGCGCCGCGGCCGCAAACGACGGGACACTGCTCACACGAGCGGTCGTTACGCGGTACGTAGGGCCGGATCGCTCGACGGTGATCGCCGACATGCACACGGCGTTCGCCGGCATGGGCGACATCACGACGTCGAGTACCTCGGCCGCCGGATCCAGCTCGTGAATCGTGCGCAGCACGGCCGTTCGGGCCGTCGCCGATCCCGCTGCCATGATCAGCGTGACCGCCACCCAGCCCGCGATCGCCGCGACAATGCGACCGTCGGCGCGCAACACGCGCGCGAGCGCGACCGACAACGCCGCACCGACGGTGAGCGCAATCGCGGCGCCTGTAGACACTGCATTGACGCGCCACGCGACACCCAGCCCCGCGAGCAGCACGAGCGAGAGGAGCACGCGCGCGATATGAGTCGTGCTGGCAGCAACGAGCGCCGGCACCGCCACGATCCACAGCCACGGTTCGACGATGAACACGGCGTCCCCATAGCGCCAACGGTCGTCGAACGGCCAGAAGGGGTGCACGCCGTAGCTGTTCGTCCAGTCGAGCACGAGGTGGCTGAGCGTGCCGGCGAGTAACAACGCCAGCAGCCAGCGCGAGTCGGATCGTCCGGGCCAAGCACGCCTGCGCCATCGCAGGAAGAGCGACACGAGCGCCCAGAGCACGACCGCGCCGAGCACAGCGATTACCACGGTGTGCGTATACCCGCGATGGTGCAGCATGTAGCGAAGCCGGCTGCCGCCGATCCCGGAGTAGAAGAGATCCGCGTCGGGCAAATTGGCGGCAACTATCGATGCGATCGCGGCCGTCGCGCCGAGGTGCGCCGAGGATTCCGGGTTGGGGCCCCGCGCGCGAAGCCGGGCCATCGACTCGGCCAGCAGCAGCCCGGCAACGGAGTGGGTGACGTTGTCCATCTAGAGTATGAATCGTTAGCCGCGCATGGCACCGTGACGCAGTCACGCGCCAGCACAATCGCGGAAATTCAGCGACGGTATCGATTCGCTGATATCATCCGCGCCGGTTCACTGAAGCCGGATATACTGTCGCACCAGGAGCGCGAGCACCACCGACTCGTGGATGTTGCCGGCCCGTCGACGTCGAGCCGGTACAGGCGCGTTGGCCGAGTCGTCTCCACGGGGCGCAGCCGGAATCTCTGCAAGGCCGCGCGCGCAGTTTGGTACCGCGGGTCGCTCGGTGCGACGGCCAGGCTATACGCGTCCGTGTAGACCGGGACGCCTGCTCGAATCAACCGGGCGATTTCTTCTGCGCGCTCCGGAAAGACGGGAACTCCCTCGAGCTGTGGGCTCGCCCAGTAGCTGGTCCGCGCCAAGCCTACCACACGAACCCCGAGCGTCACGAGGGAGTCGAGCAGTGTGAGTGGTAGACCGGTGACCGCAACCGCACCGCGCGGCAGCGTCTGCTCGTACGCGGCGACCGCCGCCGAGATCGGCTGCGCACTGGCCGGTTCTGACACGCCACGGACGACGCGCTGCGCGATGTATGTCCGCCCCGCCACTGGGCGCACCTCGACGATCGCCCCGAAAAACGCGAGCAGGCAGGCGACGCTCGCGAGCGTCACCGTCCGCATCGGCAACTCACGATGCCGACGAAGCATTCGTAGGGCGTCGGTAACCCCGACACCCAGGGCGGCGGCGAACACACCGATGAGCGGCGCCATGAACCGGCCACTCTGGTAGAAGTACAAGGCATATGTGACGTACAGGAACGTCGTGAGCGCTCCGGCATACACCACCACGCTGAGGGCTTCCGCGTTGCCACGACGCACGAGGACGACGGCGCCCCAGATCGCGGCGAAGGCGAACCATGCCGACGAAACGTTCGACACGAGGTAGGCTCCGTAATAGACGAGATTCGCGGACCCCCCGAACGGGCCTAACGCGGCGGCGCCCGGCTGGTGTGCGGCGTAGCCGAGGGAGAACGTCTTCGCGAGCGACGTATGCCAGTACGGAACCCAGTAATGGTAGCCGGTGCGCGCCACGCTTCCGAAGGTGACGTGGTCGTAGAGCGCAAGCGCGGCAAGAGCGAGCACCGGCCCTGCGCCGAGCGCTATCGCCGACTGCCAGGGACGCGTGCGGACACGCGGGTCGATCAGGAGTGCAGCCGCGACCGCGGGCACGAAGACGACGTTCGCGTGGCGCAGGAGAATAGCCGCGCCGCACAGAAGCCCGATCACCACCAGGACGGAGTGTTGACGTCCGTTATCCGGGCGAGCTCGACGATGAAGCAGCACGGGAATGGCGGTGGCCACCGCGATGGTCGCTGTCTCGGTCATCACCTGATGGCTCCAATCGACAAACTCCGTCCGGAGTAGAAGGGCTCCCGCCGCGAGAAGGCCCGCGACCGGACCGCCCAGCCGGCGAGCGAGTGCGTGCGTGAGCACGACGGCGACGACAGCAAACGCGGCGACGATGTGGATCGCGTTGGCCAGTGTTGCCCCCGGTAGCCAGAAAACCGGCGCGAGCAGCAGGGGAAAGCCCGGGGGATATCGCGGTGGATACTCTCGTCCCAACAACTCGATGACGAACCCGCGCAGATGAGCGAGATTGCGCGCGCTCATGGCGTACTCGCCCGCGTCAGGCATAGGCCCGAGATCAGAGACCCACGCGCGCGGAGTGTAAACCACCGCCGCTGCGACGAGCGCCACGGCCAGCGCGACGCCTGTCGGTCCGAGTCGAATTCCGGGGGCCTTCATCCGAGGAGGCAAGGCGTCGCGAGCACGTCGCATGTTATCGTCGCACTGATAGCCCGGCAAACCGGCGGCCGCACATCGCGACGGTGAGCGGGCGGCGCCCAGTCTCTTTGCTTGTCGCCGCGCCCACCGAGCACCATATAGGGCGAGCGCCGTGCATCCCGCACGTCGACCCATGACCCCTTGAGCCACCCATGCGCACCTGGCATTCGATCGACAGCATCCTCTTCAGCGCACTCATCGGTCTCCCCGCGCCGCTTGCGGCGCAGGCCGCGAAGACGAGTACCACACGACACTCCGAGATCCCCGCGGCCTACTCGGCGATTCGGGAGGCCGACCTCCGACACGACGTGGGCGAGATGGCATCGCCTGGCATGCGCGGGCGCGAAGGCGGCACCATAGACGAGATGCGCGCCTCGATCTGGGTAGCCGAGCAGTATCGGAAGATCGGGCTCAAGCCGATGGGAGAGGATGGCACCTACTTCCAGTGGTTCGACATGACGCGCACGCGCGTCTCCGTCACCGCGAGCAAGGCCAGCATCGGCGGCCAGGCGATGACGCTGTTCGGCGACTTCATCCCGTTAGGCGTCGTACCGGCCGAGGCGTCCGGTCCGGTACTGTGGGTCGCGGACGCCACCGACACAACGACCGACATCAAAGGCCGTATCGTCGCGACGCCCCTGCTCGAGCCGACACCTGGCTCCATCCGCCAGAACAGCTATACGTTCGCCTCTCGGTACGCCGATGCCGCCATCAACACGACGGCCTCGCGATTCGCGCGTCGAGGGGCGTCGGCCGTCATCTTCGTCGCCACCCCGGCCGTCGATAGCGCGTTCGAGGTTGTTGCGTCGGCGCGCAGTCGCGGCGCCTACGATGTCGACAACGCGGTGCCGCGCGCGGCGAACGGATCGACGCGTATCGCGCCTCCCCCGACGCTCGGAACCGGCCCGACGCCCACCTACCTCGTGCACGCGTCCATGCGCGAGACGCTCGAGCGACAACCGCAGGCCGAGCTCTCGATTCGGCTCGAGCGATTCACGACGCCGTCGGTGAACGTCATCGGCGTCGTTCGCGGTAGCGACCCCAAACTTCGCGACGAATACGTGCTGTTCAGCTCCCACCAGGATGCGAATGGCGTTCGCGTGACGCTCGAGGGCGACTCGGTGCACGCGGGGGCGGACGACAACGCGTCGGTAACCGCGGCGGACCTCGCGGCCGCGCGGGCGTTCGTCAAGCAGCCCGGCAAGCGCTCAGTGCTGTTCATCAATCAAGGCTCGGAGGAGCGCGGCCTGATCGGCTCGCGTTACCACGCCGCGCATCCCGCGGTGCCGCTCCAGCAGATCGTGGCGGTGCTCAACGGCGACATGATCGGGCGCAACAACCCCGACTCGGCCGCATTGTTAGGCAGTCAGCCGCCGCAT
This sequence comes from Gemmatimonas sp., assembly GCA_021154285.1. Classification (GTDB taxonomy): domain Bacteria; phylum Gemmatimonadota; class Gemmatimonadetes; order Gemmatimonadales; family Gemmatimonadaceae; genus JAJKIV01. Next base: position 14,916 of record JAJKIV010000350.1, read on the forward strand.
CGGAACTCGAGCGACCTGGTGGCGATGGCGCTCAAGGCGAACGCGCTGACGGGCAAGTTCAAGCTCGACACAATCTGGGACCGCCCGACGCACCCGGAGGGCTGGTACTTCCGGAGCGACCACCTGCCCTACGCGCGGATGAACGTACCGGCGCTCATGTACTCGACGAACCTGCACGACGACTACCACACGCCGCGCGACAACCCCGCACGCATCGACTACCCGAAGCTCACGCGCATGGCGCAATGGATCTATCTAACAGGATGGTTCGTAGCCAACGCACCGGAAAGGCCAAAGGTTGACCCCGGATTCAAACTGGAACGATAACTACGAAGTGCGCACGGCATTGAAAGCGCAGTGCA
>JAJKIV010000351.1 GCA_021154285.1 Gemmatimonas sp.
ACGTGAAGCCGGCTGCCGAAACGTGCCGTCATCAGTCCGAGGTAGCAGCTCAAGACGTCGAGCTCCTCGCGCAGCGGCACTTCCTGCGCGTGCGACGTGCGAAGCGACAGTCGCAATAGCTGCGACAGCTGGCCGATCAGGCGATCTGCGCTCCGCGGGTCGTCGTACATCGTGGACGAGATCGTATTCAGCGCGTTGAACAGGAAATGCGGCTGGAGCTGGAGCCGCAGGTTCCTCAGCTCGGCCTGGGCGAGCCCTCGCTCGAGCTGCGCTGTTCGCACCTCGCGTTGGCGCGTCACCCGGTAATATCGATACAGCGTGATGATCGCGACGAACGACGCGTAGCTGATTGCGTCCTGGCCGAATTCCATCAGGTAGCGGGCTGGCATGTAGCCGTAGTCGTAGGCCCCCATGCCGAGCAGCCGAAAGACCACCGTCCGGGTCAGGAACATGAGCGTCGTGTGCGCGAGCGAGTACGCCACGAGGGCCGCAATGTGGGCCGGCAGGCGTGCTCGCCACCCGGATCGATCCAGCGGATAGCGCCACACGAATGCGACAACGGCGACGAATAACACTGCGGCAGTGTACGCGCCGGTGGACTCCTCGATCGCGCGCCGCATCAGCGTTCCCGTCTCTCGACGCGCGATGTCGTCGAAGTACATGTACGTGAAGCGAAGCGCGCCCGTCACCGTGAACAGCGAAAGCGCGACCGTCCACACGCGGCGGCGAGATGGCGGCTCGAGATAGTCGATGCCCGACACGACTTCAGCCTCCCGAGCGCGCGAGACGATGGTCATGGACCGAGCTTAGAGTCGGCCAGCGAGGCTCGCAACACGCCCGGTCCGAACGGGACCAAAACGGGACGACCGGGCTGATGGCCGTCAGTCCGCCCGAAGCACCATGATCGGGTCGACCCGTGATGCCCGGCGCGCCGGAATCGCGGCCGCCAGCACCGCGACCGCCGTCACGACCACCGACACGGCGATGAACGTCAACGGATCCGCGGCGCTCACGCCGTACACGATTCCCCGAAGCAGCCGCACGCCACCGAGCGCACTGCCGAGACCAACCGCGATCCCAACCGCCACCGTCCGAAGCGTCTCACCAATGACGAGCCGCTTCACGTCAGCACCTCGCGCTCCGAGCGCCAGCCGAACCCCAAGCTCACGGGTCCGCCGCGCCGTCGCGAACGACACCACGCCGAAGATTCCGACCGCGCCCAGCAGCAGCGCGAGCACGGCGAACGCGCCGACGAGGGTCATCTGAAATCGAGGTTGTCGCAGTGCGACCGCCGCGAGGTCGCCGACTGTCGCCACCTGTACCGCCCGCGCCTCCGGGTCCATTTCAGCGATCGCTGATCGCAGGGACGCGGTGAGCGCGCGAGGATCGCCTGCCGCGCGCACGACGAGGTGGTTGAGTTTCCACGGGCTCTGCATGTACGGCACATAGACGTCGAGTGACTCCACGCGCGGGTCGTGATAGCGCGCCGCTCCCACGACGCCGACGACTTCGACCCAGGGCTCTCGGGAGGTTGGAGGTCCCCATTTGAGTCGTTTGCCAATCGGCGATTCGCCGGGCCAGAACCGCTGCGCCGTGGCCGCGCTGACGACAACCACCTTCGGTGCGGCCTCGTCATCACTCGTCGAAACGCCCCTGCCCTCGAGCAACGGAATGCCTGCGCCGTCGAAGTAGCCCGGAGTCACCGCCTCGTAGTTCACGAGTGGCTGCCGCCGCTGCGTCTCGGCATCCATTGCCTCCAGCGAGAGCGGATAGTCGAATCCATCGGGTCCCGCGAGCGGTCGCAGCAGAACAGCGCCAGCGGCGCGCACGCCCGGCAGTTCTGCTACGCGCGATGTCACGTCCCGAAAGAAGGCACGTGCCTTTGCCGGGTCGCCGTATTTCCCATCAGGCAGATACAACTCCGCCGTCAGCGTATGAACCCGGTCGAAGCCCAGCGGAGCGGAGTTCAGTTGCATGAAGCTGCGCAGCAACACGCCGCCGCCGACCGCCAACACCACCGCTAGGGCCACCTCGGTCGCAACCAGCGCGCGTTGAGTCCTGCGCGATCCCAAACTGCCGGTCGTTCGACCGGTTGACGAGCGAAGCGCCGCTCCTGGATCGAGCCGCGTTGCGCGCACGGCTGGAAGGACGCCGTACAACAGGGTCGTTGCGACCATGAGCGCCGTGGTGAACGCCACGATGCGACCGTCGATCTCCACAGTCGCCGCACCATATAAGTCGGCCGGGATCATTGCCACAATCGCGCCATGACCCGCAACGCATGCGAACAGTCCGACAACCGCGCCGAGGCCACCAAGTACTGCCGCCTCGACCACCAACTGGCTAACCAGGCGCCCTCGGCTCGCGCCTAACGCAATGCGCAGTGAGAGCTCGCCATGCCTCGTCACGGCCCTAGCGAGCAACAGGTTCGCAACGTTCGCGCATGCGACGAGCAGCACGAGCACCGCGGCAGCGAGCAGCATCAGCATTCCGCGACGCGCGTCGCCGCGAAGCTCGGCGTCGACGGACGTGAGCTGGACGACTCCGGTCACCGCGTTCGACAGGCCGGCGGCCGCCACGGACCGAGCGAGCACGCGCTCTGCATCCTGGCGGGCGGCCTCGATCGACACGCCGGCTCGAACTCGGCCCACGATGTTCAGAAACGCGACCTGGGGGTTGTCGGCGAGGCTGTCGATCGCAGGCACGAGCGCAATCCAGGCCTCGGAGCCGCGCGGGTATTCGAACCCCCGTGGCATCACGCCGACAACGGTGTAGCGCGTGCCGTTCAACTCAATGCGCTGTCCAAGAACCGATCGCTGACCAGCGAACTGACGCTCCCACATCGCATAGCCAAGGACAATGACGGGTTCCGCACCGCGACGGTCGTCACCCGGCGTGAGCGTCCTGCCGAGCAACGGTCTCGCGCCAAGTACATCGAACAGGTTGCCGGAGGCTCCGACGGCGACGACCGGTTCGTTCGCCTCGCCGTCCGTCCGCACCGCCGGCTGCATGGCGGATGGTACCGCGGCCACACCACTGAATGCGCTTGCGCCGTCTCGGACGTCGCGGTATTCCGGATAGCTCGTTTCCACCGGCGTCTTACCGCCCGGCAGGGCGCGTCTGACGAGCATGAGACGCTCAGACTCCATAAAGGGGAGTGTGCGCAAGATCACAGTATCGACGACGGCGAAGACTGCGGTGGTTACGGCCACGCCTAACGCCAGTGTCAGGGTCGCCACGACGGCGAACCCCGGGCGGCGCCGGAGCTGGGTAATCGCAACTGCCGCGTCATGACGAAGTTGGCGTGTGAATCGACGTTCCATGTGTCGCCGGTTTTGGTCGACGTAACGGTGTTCGAGCTGGGAAACCCACGCGAGAATGGCTCGTGCGGAGCCAGCCCGCCAGCGATCTGTGACGAGACGACGCTCCAAACGGATTTTCTTAGAATGGCGATCATCCGTTCATACGATCTCTCAGCGCGTCGCGAACACGTGTGGTGTTTCCGCATCATGACCGTGGCGACACGGCAGCAACTACTGAGACAGGACGACCGGGCATGAGACAGGACGACCGGGCAGTGTAGCAGTGTCAACATTGTAACCACCTACACAAGGCTGACATAACGACTTGACGTAGCCCGTCGGTCACCTTGGGTTTTTTAGTCTGGACATTTTCGGCTGTGTTATTACAATGGCCGAGCGGTCGATTAAACGACGCTAACGTGTTTGATGCTGCGTGAATGGGGTTGTTCGGGGTTGGACTTCCCGCCATGCCGGCGGATTGGAATGGGCCAGCAAACCGATCGCACGCAGCCTGAAGGGCGCCAGGAGCGACGACGCTGAGACTCTTCTGTCGGACGTTTGCTGTGGCGAACCGCCATAGAGGTATAGCGTGATCGCTACGAGTTCGGCCAACAGCGAGCGCGGAGAGCGCATCGCTCGGCGTCGCCCGTGGGTGAGTGTCGCGACGAATGTCATCCTGTTTGCGCTGGCGTATTTCACCGCCTACGCGCTGCGATTCGACTTCGAGCTCGACTCGTTCCGGACATGGCAGTTCCTCGTGACCCTGCCGCTACTCGTGCCGGTCCGCCTCATCGTCTTCTGGCGATGGGGGATGTTTCGGCTGTACTGGCACCACGTTGGGTTCCGCGACCTCGTCGGACTCCAGGGCGCTGTCACGCTCAGCTCTCTTTTGTTCGTCGTGGTCCTGTACTTCGTCGGCGTGGGGTACAACATGCCTCGGTCGGTGTTCATCATCGACTGGGTGCTGACGATCTTCTTCTGCGGCGGCGTGATGTTCGCTACGCGCTACGTCCGCGAGATGCGTCTCGAGCCCACAGCTGGGAGACGCACCCTGTTGGTGGGGGCCGGGTCCGGCGCTGAACAGCTGCTACGGCAGACGCAACACACCCGCGGCCACGACCTCACGATCGTCGGAATCGTCGACGACGACCCGTCCACCCACACGCAGCTCCTTCATGGCGCGCCGGTGCTCGGCAGCACGCGTGACCTGGCGCGGCTCGTGGCGCGGTTCCGCATCGAGCTGGTTGTGATCACCGTGCAGCATGCAACGAAGGAGCAGATGCGGGACCTCGTGGATCGATGCTCCGCAACCGGCGTCGAGTACAAGATCCTGCCATCTCTCGCCGAGATGCTGTCGGGTCCCACTCCGGGCGGTCGCCTCCGCGAGGTCAGAATCGAAGACCTGCTCGGTCGCCAACCGGTATCGCTCGACCTGGGCCCGGTCGCTCGCGAAATAAGCGGCCGCACGATCCTCATCACGGGCGCCGCCGGGTCCATTGGTTCGGAGCTGGCCAGACAATTGGCAGCGTTCCGCCCTGGCCGCCTGATCCTGTTCGAGCGCGCCGAGACGCCGCTCTACTTCATTAACCTCGAGATCACGCGCAGCCATCCGCAGATCGAAGTAATTCCGGCGCTGGGCGACGTAACGGACGGCAACCGCGTCGAGCACGTCTTTGCGCGGTACCGCCCCGACTTCGTCTTCCACGCAGCGGCGTACAAGCACGTTCCGATGCTCGAGACGAACATCCGCGAGGCAGTGCGGAACAACGTGCTCGGTACGCGGAACGTCGCGGAAAGCGCCATCCGGCACGACGTTCGGAAGTTCGTTCTGATCTCGACCGACAAGGCCGTCAACCCATCGAGCGTGATGGGCGCGACGAAGCGGATCGCCGAGCGACTCCTCCTCGCATCGACTCTGTGCCGAAAGGCGTCAACGGAATTCCGTATCGTGCGGTTCGGCAACGTGCTCGGATCCGACGGCAGTGTCATTCCGCTCTTCCAGCGCCAGCTGACCGCGGGGCAGCCACTCACGGTCACGCACCCGGAAGTGCGCCGCTACTTCATGACGATCCCGGAAGCGGTTCAGTTGGTGCTTCAGGCAGCGGTGCTGCCCGAGGCTGCAGCGCGGATCTCGATGCTGGAGATGGGCGAACCCGTCCGCATTCTGTACCTCGCGGAGCAGATGATTCGATTGTCCGGGCTCACGCCGTACAAGGATGTCCCGATCGTGTTCACCGGATTGCGCCCCGGCGAGAAGCTCGACGAGGAATTGACCTCGGACGTCGAAGCGACGATGCCGACGGTGGTCGAGAAGATCCGGCTCGTGAACACCGACGAGGTGAACGCGGAGTTGCTTGCGTACGGCCTCGACCGGATGGATGGGCTGGTTTCGATCGGCACGGAACAAGAGATACGCGAGGCGATTCTGGCGTTGGTGCCCGAGTATGCGGAGTTCACGCCACGTGCGCCGCTCTCGGATGTCGAAGTCCCAATCGGCTCGACCGGCGCGACCGCGGCGATTCGTCGGGCGGCGCCGCCCGTTGTCGCGCCTCTCGGGAGTCCCGTCGACTCCGTCAAGGCTCCGGCGGTGAACGTCGCTCGCGCCTCGTGAGCGAACGCCGCTGGGCTTACAGGATGTGACATTGCGAAGGCCGTTGGCCCTTGTGGACGTCTGTGCCCGGAGCAAGAATCACGGGAGGACGCCGACGGTGTAGCGCGTAACCTAACGTGGCGAGAACGGGTGGTATGCAGAGGACGGCGAAGCGAGCGATCGACTTGATGGCGGCGTCGGTAGGCCTGCTGGTGTTGGGCATTCCGATGGCTTTGATCGCTCTCGTCGTCCGGCTCAAGCTCGGCTCGCCGGTGATCTACCGGCAGGAGCGTCCGGGGCTGCACGGCAAAACGTTCGAGATTCTCAAATTCCGAACGATGGTCGACGCCACGGACGACGAAGGAAACCCGCTGCCAAACCGGGTTCGGATAACGCCCGTCGGGCACTTCCTTCGGCGGACCAGTCTCGACGAGCTCCCCGAATTGATCAATGTGGTGCGCGGCGAGATGAGTCTCGTCGGACCGCGACCACTGCGCACCTTCTACCTGGACCGCTACACACCCGAACAGGCACGCCGTCACGATGTGATGCCCGGCATCACCGGCTGGGCGCAGATCAACGGTCGCAACACGCTCACCTGGGACGAGCGGCTCGCGCTGGATATCTGGTACGTCGACCACGCGAGCGTATGGCTCGACATGAAGATTTTGACGCAGACGTTTTTCGCATTGGTCCGCGGTGCGGACGATACTGACGACGGTCTCGACGTGCCCGAATTCATGGGAACGGCGGATCCAAACCGAGCACCTTTCACGGAGGTCAAGAGATGACGACGGTCGAACAGGAGGTCCGCACGTTTTTGGCTGAGAACTTTTCGCTCGGCAAGGACATCAGCCATCTGTCCAGCAGCCAGTCGCTCACCGAGCGGGGATTCATCGACTCCGTCGGCATCGTCGAGGTGCTCACCTTCCTCGAGACTCGGTACGAGATCCAGATCAGTGATGACGAGACGGTTCCGGAGAATATCGATACGATCGACAACATCGTGCGATTCATTGGCGTGAAGCGCGGGGCGCCCGAGGCGGCCACACAGTGACCCTGGCACCTAACGTCTCGCCGGATCTGCTTCGCGTGAACGCGGAGCAGGTCACTGAGGAGATCACCGCGTTCATCAAGGCGACCGTTGACGGCCGCATGCGCAAGCGCGGCGTCGTGCTCGGCTTGTCGGGCGGAGTCGACAGCACGGTCTGCGCCGCGCTGTGTGCCCGTGCGCTGGGGCCGGAGCGCGTGCTCGGCCTGCTCATGCCCGAGCGCGAGTCGTCGGACGAGACGTTCGAGCTGGGCCGGCTCGCGGGCGACAGCGCCGGCATTACGACCATCGTCGAGGACATCACGGGCGTTCTCGACGCCGCCGGCTGCTACAGCCGTCGCGACGAGGCCATCCGCTCGCTCATCCCCGAGTACGCCGCGGGCTGGCGCTGCAAGGTTTCGCTGCCAAGCGTCGTCGAGAGCGATCAGTACCGGATCTTCACCGTCATCGCGCAGGCTCCCGACGGCGCGCAGCGACGCGCGCGCGTCTCGCCGGCGGCGTACCACGAGATGATCTCCGCGACGAACTTCAAGCAGCGCACGCGCAAGATGATGGAGTACTACCACGCCGACCGGTGCAACTACGCGGTCATCGGCACACCGAACCGGCTGGAGTACGACCAGGGCTTCTTCGTCAAGAACGGGGACGGCTCGGCCGACCTCAAGCCGATCGCGCACCTCTACAAGACCCAGGTCTACCAGCTCGCCGAGTATCTCGGCGTGCCGGAGACGATTCGGATGCGCCCGCCGACCACCGATACGTATTCGCTGCCGCAGACGCAGGAGGAGTTCTACTTCTCGCTGCCGTACGACAAGATGGACCTCTGCCTCTACGCGCGAAATAACGGCATCGACGCCGCCGATGTGGCACAAGCGTTAGGCCTGAATGAGCAGCAGATCGAGCGAGTGTTCCGCGACATCGACTCGAAGCGACGCGCGACCCGCTACCTGCACCTCAAGCCGCAGCTCGTCGCCGAGGTCATCGGCGGCGGAGACTGACGGCCCGAGGCATTCCGCTCGCGGCTGGCCTTTGACGAACCCTGGGACACCCTTCGTGGGTGATGGTGGGATACTGGCGTGTGCGGTGTGGCGGGAGTGTATGGTCGGCCGGGGGAGAACGCCTCGCGCGAGCTGCTCTGCGCCATGGCGGGCGAGCTGCGTCATCGCGGCCCGGATGGGACCGGCCTTTACACTGACCGCCATTTCGGGATGGTCAACACGCGGCTCGCCATCATCGACCTCGCCGCCGGTGATCAGCCATTGTCGGACGAGAGTGGCCGCTACTGGGTGATGCAGAACGGGGAGATCTTCAACTACCCCGAGCTCCAGGACGAGCTACGATCTCTCGGCCATCGCTTCGCGACAAACAGTGACACTGAAGTCCTCGCCCATGCCTACGAGCAATGGGGCGTGGACTGTCTCGCCCGGCTCAACGGCGAATTCGCGTTCGCGGTGTGGGATCGCGAAACGTCGGAGCTGTTTCTCGCGCGCGACCGGTTTGGTGTACGCCCGCTCTTTCTCCTCGAACGTGGCGGACGGCTCGCGTTCGCATCGGAGGTCAAGGCGCTACTCCGTCACCCGGACGCGTCGAGGGTGCTCGACCCGGTCGCGATCGTTCAGGCACTCACCCTCTGGGCAACCGAGCCCGCGCGGTCAGCCTTCGCCGGGATTCACGAGCTCCCTGCCGGGCATTGGCTGCGAATAAGCCCGAGAGGCATTGAACGGAAATGCTGGTGGGACCTCCGATTCTCACCGCCAGACGAGATGCGTGCGGAACACGAAAGCGTCCTCGTGGAGGAGCTGGCGGAGCTGCTCGATGATGCGACCCGAATCCGACTGCGCGCTGACGTGCCTGTCGGTACGTACCTGAGTGGCGGGTTGGACTCGTCGGCAATCACGGCCCTCGCGCAGCGCCATACACGTCACCCCGTCCGTGCATTCGGGATCGGGTTCACGGACGCCGCGTTCGACGAGACGGAGCAACAGGACATCGTGGCGAAACGGCTCGGCACGGAGCTGACGCGCGTCGTGATGGACGGGCCAGCGATCGCGGAGCTCATGCCGCGCGTTGTGTACTTGTCCGAGAAGCCAACGCTGCGGACAGCACCGGCGCCGCTGCTCAAGCTGTCGGAAACCGTGCGCGCATCCGGATACAAGGTCGTGCTCACCGGTGAGGGAGCCGACGAGATGTTCGCGGGCTACGACGTGTTCAAGCTCGACAAGGTGCGACGATTCTGGGCACGGCGGCCGGAGTCTCGATGCCGGCCACAACTCCTGCACAGGCTCTATCCGTACCTCGCGCAGGACCTCGGACGGGCCGGTCGCCTGCTGCCTAACGTGTTCCGCGCCGGACTCACGAGCACCGACGACCCGCTATACAGCCACCGCCTCCGCTTCGCGCACGCGGCGCGCACGCTCCGATTTCTCGAGCCGTCGGCCCTCGAGGCCGGGCATGCTCCTGGCGACCCGAGCGCGACCGTGTGTGCGCGCCTCCCAGAAGATTTTCAGCGGTCCACTACGCTCGGCCGAGCGCAGTACATCGAGATCATCACGTTCCTCACCGGGTACCTGCTTCACTCCCAGGGCGATCGAATGTTGATGGGCAACTCTGTCGAGGGTCGTTTTCCATTCCTGGACCATCGCGTGGCGGAGTTCGCCGCACGTCTTCCCGACAGCGCGAAGTTACCGGGGCTGCGGGAGAAATACGTGCTTCGCCAGGCCGTACGCCCACTCCTGCCCGCCGATATCGTTCGGCGCGAGAAACGGCCGTACCGAGCGCCGATCCTGCGCGCGTTTATGGGGCGTGGTGCGCCGGAATACGTCGGCGAACTGCTCGAGGATGGACGACTGCGCCGGGCCGGGTTCTTCGCGCCGAGCGCGGTCGAGCCGCTGGTTCAGAAATGCCGGCGAAACGCCGAGAGCTTCGTCAGCGAGAGCGACGAGATGGCGCTTGTCGGGATCCTGTCCGTGATGCTGCTGGATGAACTGTTCGTACAACGCCCGACGCTGGCCGCACCCGCAGTGCCAACCAGGGTTGTAGTCGGCGCCACACCCGTTGCGCCTGGTCATTTGACATCTCAAGGAGGATTGCGTGAGCGCACGGCCGCAGCGCCTTTTGCATGACGCGCTTCTGGCTTCGGCCGATAGGAGTCCGGCGAAAACCGCCATCATAGCGGACGGCACGTCGTACTCGTACGCAGCGCTGCTCGACGCCGCGCTGCGTCTCGCCCGGGCGCTCCAGGACAACGGTGTCCAGCGCGGTGATCGGGTCGCCGTGTATCTCGACAACTCGTGGCACGCCGTCATCGCCATCTACGGCACCCTGCTCGCGGGAGCCGTGCTCACGGTCATCAATCCGCAGACGAAGGCGGAGAAGCTGGCGTACATGCTCGACGACAGCGATGCGCGCGCACTCGTGACGGAGAAGTCGCTGGCGCCGGTCTTTCTCGCGGCGCTGGACACGGTGCCTAACGTTCAGTGCGTCATCTGCAGCGGTGGCGTACCCGAGCGCGCCGGCCGTTCGTCAGCCGACCAGTACCCTGTGCTGGACTTCGACGAGACGTTGGCGAGCACCGAGCCGCGGCCATCGGCACGCGGCGTCATTGCGATCGACCTCGCGGCGCTCATCTACACCTCCGGGAGCACGGGCAATCCGAAGGGCGTGATGCTCACGCACCAGAACATGGTGTTCGCCGCAGCAAGCATCTCCGAGTATCTCCGCCTCGACTCCAGTGACCGGATCGTGTGCGTACTGCCGTTCGCATTCGACTACGGGCTCTATCAGCTGCTCATGTCGGTGCTGCTCGGAGCGACCCTGGTTGCGGAGCGGTCGTTCGTGTACCCGGTGCCGGTAATCAAGCGCGCGATCGAGTACGAGGTCACGGTCTTCCCGATCGTACCCACCATCGGTGCGACGCTGCTTGCACTCAATCGGAGCGGCGGATGGACGTTGCCGAACGTTCGCCGCGTGACGAACACCGCCGCGGCGCTTCCGGCCGAGTTCATCACGCGACTTCCGACGGTGTTTCCGAATGCGCTCATTTTCGCGATGTACGGCCTCACGGAGTGTAAGCGCGTGGCGTACCTCGAGCCCGAGCGCGTGCTCGAGAAGCCGACATCGGTCGGAAAGGCGATTCCCGGAACCGAGGTCTTTCTGTTGTCTCCCGACGGCGCCCCGGTGGCGCCTGGCGAGACGGGAGTCCTCCACGTCCGCGGACCCCACGTCATGCTCGGCTACTGGAACCAGCCGGAGCTCACGGCGGCGATGCTCAAGCCGGGACGATTCCCGGGAGAGCGTGTGCTGTGCACGCATGACCTGTTCACGATGGATGCGGACGGCGACCTGTACTTCGTCGGCAGGTCCGACGACATCATCAAGACGCGTGGCGAGAAGGTGAGTCCGGTCGAGGTCGAGAACGTCCTCCATCGGATCGCCGGCGTTCGTGAGGCAGCAGTGGTTGGCGTGCCCGACGAGAACCTCGGCGAGGCGATCCGCGCCTTCGTGGTGCTCGACGACGGCGTCGTGATGACCGAGCAGCAGGTCAAGCGGGAGTGCATGGAGCGTCTCGAGAGCTTCATGGTTCCGCGTGACGTCGTGTTCCTCCGCGACTTGCCGAAGACCCCCACGCAGAAGGTCAAGAAGGCGGAGTTGCGAGCAGGGTCGTGGTCGGCAGGACGTTCCCAGCTTACGGGGTGAGACGGTCCACATTCGTCGCCGCGCGGCAAGACGCGGAATCCTCCGCCCCGTCGAATTCCATGCGGTAGGCTGCCGCCTCCCTGCGGGCGCTCGCGTAGGAAACGCGAGCGCCTGCCGCGCATAACGCCGAAAGCAGCTGCCGCGTCGCGGACGCGCGATGGTGGAGCAGTACGACCCACACCGTCGGCCGTGCCTCGACCACAATGCGCCTCATCTCGTTTTCGGCCCAGCCCGAATCGGGCTCCGCCTGGGCCGGAGGCCGGAGCGCGAGATCCTCCACGCCGGTCGGGGTCCCGATCAACTCGACACTGCGTCTGAACGGGAACCGGAGTTCGTCACCCTCACCGACCACTCGATGACCGCGTGGCGGCGCGTTGCCCGAGTTCGGGCCAAGTCGACTGACGGCTCGGATCAACCGAAGCGGACGAGTGGTGTCTGCGGTTGACCAATCTGTCGTGTACATGACCCAATCGGGCACGCCGCGCACAAAGACATAGACCGGCTCGGTCGGTCGCGCTTGCTGCAGAAAATCATGCACGATCTGGCGCGGCTCTTCAGCGCTTCGTGCGCGGACGGCGAGCCACACGCTTTCCACCGCGGGCTCGAACAGCAACAGCGCGCTGATGACGAGGCCCCGAACGCCGCGCCGTGATCGCGCCGCAGTTTGCGCCAGGACGGCCACGCCCATCGACGCGAGCATCGCCGCGGTCGGCACTGTAACCGACCCGGTCCGACCGCCAATCGGGTATAACGTCGCGAACGACGCCACGAGTGCCAGCGCTAACGGGCCAGCGAACAGTACCGCCAGCCACCATGATCGTCGGGCACAGCCGACGAGTCCCACTGCAATCGCGATGACGATGAGCGCCCCGCCGAGCGGCGCGTCGCGCACGAGGAACGACGCAATCAACCCCTCCCACGCGACGCGCGCAGCGGCAGCGACCGACGGCTGGGCGCTGAGGAACGCCCACGCCCAGAAATGCCGCATATAGCTACGGGCGGGCTCCGCGCGGTAAACGAGCACGTACAGCGCGAGAAACGCGATGGCCCATACGACGCCTAACGCCAACGCGCGCTGAGCGTAACGAGTAGTGCGCGGCCCGCCCGCAACCGCGATTGCCCCGCCAGAGGCGGCAAGTACGAATGGCGCGGCCACCGACAGGCCGACCCCAGCCAGGCCGGCGACCCCGAGCTCGAGCCAGTTCCGCCGCGCACGTGGCGCACGGATGGCGCGAACGGTGAGCGCGACAATGGCCACGGCCACGAGCGCATCGACCGAGTACGGCTTCGCTTCCGCGGAGTGTAGCAAGAGCGCGGGAGTGATCGCAGTCAGCCACGTCGCGATCAACGCCGGGCGTGGCCCGATCGAGCGGCGTGCAGCGAGCCATACCAAGGGGAGCGTCGCACAGCCGGCGATGAGCGGCATGAGTCGGAGCGCGTACTCGTTCACCCCGAACACGATCACGGAATACCGCAGCATCCAGACGAAAAGCGGCGCAACCACCTGCTCGAAGTGCGGTACCGGGATGAGGTCATGCGCCGAATGCAACGCAACGTTCGCGGCGAGCATTGACTCATCGATCCAGAGCGATCGCCCGCGCAGGTATTCTATGACCCGGAGCGCGATCCCCGTGGCTATCGCGAGCCTCAGGGCTGTCCGAAAGCGCAAGCTCCGCCCGGCTCGGGACAGGACCCGATCGTGCCAGGTGTGAATCACATGCCGAGCGTGCCTAACGGAAGTCCTCGGGCAACTCCTCGCTGGGATACGGGAGCATCCTTGCGGGGGGCGCGACGTACACGCCACCCTCCTGCGTGTCGCGAAGCACGGTTGACCCCGCGCCGATGACGGTGCGGTCAGCGATGGTAAGGCCATCGCGAATGGTCGAGTGGATCCCGACGAAGCAGTAGGAGCCAACCTTCGCGAACCCGGCAACAGCGATCATTCCAACCAGGAAGCTGTGGTCGCCGACCGTCGTGTGGTGGCCGATGTGAACCCCAGAGCCCATGTACACGTCGTTGCCGATCTTGGCAAAGGGATGGATCACGCTGTGCTCGAGGATCCAGCAGTTGTCCCCGATGGTGAGATCCGGCCACGTGTACGCGCGTGAGCTGACGTAACTCACGAGCTCGTACCCCTTCGCCTTCGCGGCCTCGTACTTCTCCGCACGGAGGCGATTCACTCGGCGGAAACTCACCGAGATGTGCATCGCGAACGCATCCGGCGGGTGTGACGACTGCAGGTTCTCGAAGGGAACCACCGGGAGTCCCATCAGCGTCTTGTCGGTGATGTGGCCGTCATCCACTGTGAACGCGACGACTTCATGCGGCGAGTCGTGCGTGAGCACCGCATGCGCGAAACTCGCCATCTGACCGTTGCCGAACAGCACCACCTTCCGCGCTTTGCCGTTCATGTTCGATTCTCGAGGACCGGGCGACGCGATGCGCCGTGGGCCGACGTGCGACGGACGACGCCGACCACGCGCTCCCGGTCGGCGTCGGTAAGGCTTGAGCCTGACGGCAGGCAGAGGCCGCGAGCGAAGAGATCATTGGCGACTTGCCCGCCGATGACCGGGGCGTGCGCATACAGCGGTTGCAGGTGCATGGGTTTCCAGACTGGACGAGCCTCTATCCCCTCGGCCTCGAGCGCCAGACGAACGGTCTCGTTGTTGGCCCCAAACTCGTCAGGGTCGATCGTCAGCGTCGTGAGCCACCGCGTGTGCGTGCCCCAGGGGGCTTCCGGCATGAACTCGACGCCGGGCAGGTCGCCTAACGCTTCGGCGTACAGCGCGAAGTTGCGTCGCCGGGCGTCGACTCGCTCACCGAGCACGCGAAGCTGCCCGCGGCCAATGGCGGCGAGCACGTTACTGAGACGGTAGTTGTACCCCATCTCCGTGTGTTCGTAGTGCGGAGCCGGGTCGCGAGCTTGGGTGGCGAGCTTGCGGGCGTGCGCGACGAGTGACCGATCAGCGGAGACCATCATGCCGCCGCCACCCGTCGTGATGATCTTGTTGCCGTTGAACGAGAACACGCCGGTGATCCCGACCGTTCCCGGCGCCCGCCCGCGGTACGTCGCACCGAGCGCTTCGGCCGCATCCTCGATCAGTGGCACGCCGTAGCGCGCGCACACGGCGACGATCGCATCGAGGTCGGCGCTCTGCCCGTACAGGTGCACGATGACGACCGCGCGCGGCAGCCGCCCGCGTCGAGCCCGGGAGTCCAACGCTTCTTCGAGCAGCGCCGGATCCATGTTCCAGGACGCCCGATCGCTGTCGATGAAGACCGGCGTGGCGCCGAGATACGCGATCGGGTTCACGCTGGCGACAAACGTCAGGGTGGAAACCAGGACCTCGTCACCCGGGCCCACACCCGCCAGCAGGAGCGCGAGATGGATGGCCGCCGTGCCCGAGCTGAGTGCCACGGCGTGCTCCGCACCCACTGCTGCGGCGAATTCCTTCTCGAACTCGTCGACATGGGGACCCAGTGGAGTCACCCAGTTCGTCGCGAATGCGTTGGCAACGTAGTCCTCTTCGAGCCCGGAGAGATGCGGCGGGGAGAGGAACACGCGATTCGGTGTCATGAGAGCGCCATCGCGTTAGGCTCCGGTGAGGCGTCGGCAGTCCGCACGGCGGCTCGCCCTTCCTGGGGCGAAGGGTGTGGCCGTCGGTACGACGGGAAGAACGCGTCCTCAGCAGTCTCGTCCGGATGCAGCTGATCTCGTGCCCTCGTCAACTCGTCGTAACGATGTTGGTCGAAGACGATCCGAACGGTGTGAAAATCGGCCTGTAGCGGCGAAAAGCCGCGCTTGAAATCGTGCAGCGAGCCCGCCTTTCCACCGAACCCGCCGCCAAGGTTCATGAACGACAGGCCAAGTTCCTTGGCCCAACCTCTGGCAAAATCGAGCATCAGCTTGGACGGGGCTTTATTGCGATGGGCGTCGGCGGTCCCACTCAGATGGTATTCGGCGATGCCACCGGCAACCAGGAACAGCCCACCCGCCGCGATATCTCCATCGGGACCACGCACCGTGCACAGGTGCAGCTTATCGCCGAGTCTGTCGCGCAACCCGGTGAAATACTGATCTGAAAAATAGTAGAACGCGCTGGCTGACCGCCGTTGCATCGTCATTTCGTACATCGCCTGAAACTCCGGGTAGTCGCCCCAGTCGTCCATGTGTACCGTATAGCCGAGGCGCTTCAGGCGTACGATGTCCTGGCGATGGCTCACCCTCGTCTCCGCCCAGAATTCATCGAGCGTCTTCGAGAGGTCGATGTAGACCACCTGACCGTGGTTGACCACGGTTCCGAGCTGGTCGAAGGCGGTCGTCGGGATCGCCCGGAGAGGGTTGAGGCGAACGAATGCGCTCACAATGTCGTGTTCGCGCGCGACGTCAGCCAACAAATGCAACGTTCGCCGAAGTCGATCCAGCGGGAACCCGGTTGTCGTGATCGGACCAGCATACCCGTATGGGCTGATCGCGTCACGCCAGCTCGCTGGTGCACCGAGCTCCGGCGGCAACTCGCGCAGCAGTAACGGCATCAACACCGCCTCCTGCTCCCGCTCCTCCGCGTAGAAGGCGGCCGCAGCTCCACATTCGCTCAGGGCAGCGACGGCAGCGTACTCCGGCAACTGGTAGGGGTCGTGAGGCTTACCGTCCAGGAAACGCCGCCATCGAGAGTCGGTCGCCGGCACGAGCGTGGCCGAATTCATATCGTTACAGTGACCCCGGCTTCTCGGAGGCTGGGAGTGTGGTGACCGGTAAGCAAACGCCTCGGCGCGACGCAACGATGAAGGCAAAGACTGGTACGCCATCACAGCTTACCGCAGCGATGCTCGCAATCGCAATGCGACAAGGCCGATTCGTCGTCACAGTGGGCCTAACGCGTGTCCCTGCATCACGTTGCTGCAGCGCGAACACCGCGCTTTCGAGGTCACCCGATCATGCGGTGCATTCGAACCGGCGCCGAGGTGTTGCTCGAACGCACCATTACTGTTGCGACGAGCGTGCGGACCTCGCGCCGGAGCCAACCAGCGAGCGTCACGGACGGAACGACGGGCGATCGTTAAGTGCAATTGCGATAAGAGGATAGCGGTGGTATACCCGGTGTCTGATTCACGCCATTGACCGCACTGGACAATCTTTCACCCCGATGATATAGAATCCCTAAACGCAGTGTTGGGATCTGATAATCCGCCGCTCGATCGCGCCCGGTTCGGTCGGTTCAAAATCAGGGTAGCGAAGTGGTTGGGTGCGCCGGCCGTTGGCGAGCCAGGCCGTGTCCCAACCGGTCGTCGAGCCGAGCGTCGGCTCGTTAGCGACGCGTTAGGTATCCACTCCAAAGTCGTTCGCGTCGAGCTCGATCACGAATCTCACCTGAGTTGCGACAGCGAGAGCGAGCATCCCCTGACGCCTCTCCGGGTTCGGAGAATGAGACAGTGTCCACCAGAGCGTCTGCAAGATTTGCTGGTCATTTCCTGGCTGAAACCACCGAGGCCACGCCGTCGGCGTGCCGCCGCTTGGTGAGGCCGTTCGCGTGCAGCGTTGCGCTGCTCGCCGTTGCCGCGCTTCAGAGCCCCGCATTCGGTCAAAACGTCCCTGACAAAACTACGACGACCGCGAGCACGGGGGCGGTCGACGCTGTCACGCTCAGCCCAGGTGATGTCCTTCGTATTACCGTGTGGCGGAAGCCCGAGCTCAGCGGCGAATTCACCATCGCCGGCAACGGCACGATTGTCCACCCACTCTACCGGGACGTCCGGGTCGTTGGCATTCCAATGGCCGATGTCGAGACGCTTATCCGTGGCGTCATCGGGAGGATCGAGACCGCGCCGTTCGTGATCGAGCCGTTGTTGCGCGTGACGGTCGAAGGCGAGGTGCGCCAGCCCAGCGTCTATAGCCTCCGACCGGAGACCTCGGTCGCACAGGCGATCGCGCTCGCCGGTGGGCCGACGATCGATGCCCGCGTCGACAAGGTGCGATTGATTCGCTCCGATCACGAAACCTTCGTCGATTTTCGTCAGGCCACGGCGAGCGCCACGCACACCATGATCCGTTCCGGCGACCGAATCGTCGTCGAGCGGAGCCACAGCTTTTTCCGGGAAGTCATAACGCCGACGATCACGCTCCTCGGCGCAACAGCTGCCATCGCCAGCGTCATCCTCTACAACCGACACCGGTAAGTATGGAGAACCTGCAGTCAGGCCAGCGAGGCGCGGTCGAGCTCTCGAAGAACGGCCAAATGCCGTCCGGGAGCTTTGAGACTTCCCGCGACGGGATCTCGATCGCAGACATGCTGGGTGTGCTGCGACGCAGCATGCGCTGGGTGATCGGCGGAGCGGTCATCGGTCTCGGAGTCGCCGCGGCGGTCGTCTTTCTTCGGCCGCCCGAGTACCAGGCGACCGCTGTCGTACGCCTCACCGATCCGCGGAAATCGATCGTCCAGGGATTGGAGGAGACCCCGGATCGCGACCAGTCGCAGAAGATCAGCGCGCTCCAGTCGGAGATTCAGCTGCTGCGGAGTCGTCCCGTCGTTGTCGCCGCGGTCGACTCGGGAGGATTGCGCGTCCGACAGCTGTCTCCGCGAACGCCGCGTCTCGGCCTCACCGCGGTTCGCACAGCTCCCGACGCGCCAAACGACACGCTCGAGCTCACGTTCTCCGCGACGAGTCTGAGCATCGAGAGCCACTCGGGCGGGGCGAAGGTCGATGCGGCATATGGCGACACCGTCCGCGTTCGCGGCGTGAGCTTCGTCCTTCCTGCTCGCCCAATTATCGGTCGCGCGACGCTCGTCGTGGCGCCCCGCGACCAAATACGGGATTGGCTGCTCCTCAATTTGAAGGTTCAGCCGCGCATTGAGACCGACGTCGTGGATGTGAGCTTCACGCACGGCAATGCCGCCGTGGCAACAAGCGTGGTCAACCAGCTCGTGACCGCGTTTCGCGACGCGAGTATCCGGGCGGCACAGAGCTCCTCGCGCCGCCGCCGCGAGTTTCTCCAGGAGCAGCTACAGGAGATCGGCACCCAGCTCTCGAGCTCGGAGCGCGCACTTGCCGATTTTCGAAGCCGCCAGCACGCGTACAGTTCACGTGTCCAGATCGAAGCGCAGCAGACCGCACTCATGTCACTGGACATGCGGCGCGAGGAGCTCGACGCGGACAAGCGCATGTACCAAGCGTTGCTGACTCGCATGGAGGCAGTGCCCGCGGACAGCGGTGACATGCGGTCGATACTGTCGGCGCAGGAGCTCAGCTCGAACCCGGCGATCTCCCAGATTTACGAGCGCCTCGCGCAATACGAAAACGCACGCGACTCGCTCACCACGGGTGAATGGCGGAGCGCAGCGACCAATCCTGATGTCGTTCGGCTCAACACGCTCATCAAGTCGGTGCACGAGCGACTCATTGGGGCAGTTCGCGGCCACATCGAAACGCTCGATGCCCGCTTGACTGCGCTGAACGAGCTCCGCAGCCGCAGCGCGGACTCCATTTCGACGATGCCGATGACCGAGACGGCTGAGACGCAGTTGATGCGGCAGGTCGAGACGAACCGTGCGATGGACACTCACTTTCGCGAGGAATTTCAGAAGGCGCGCATGGCGGAAGAGGTCGAAGCGGGACGCGTCGAGGTCGTCGACCTCGCCTCGGTCCCCTACAAGCCGGTCCCGAACCTGGCAGGTCTGAAGCTCGCACTCGGGTTGTTTGCCGGTGTCCTCGGCGGCGGCGGCACTGTGCTGGCGCGGGAGCGCCTTGGCGGCTCGATTCGCCGGCGCCGCGAGCTCGAGGACCACGTCGGCGTCACTGCGCTGGCCATTATTCCGAACATGGGCGCGGAGGTCCAAACGCGCCGCCGCTTCCCGCTGTCGTCGCTGGGCTGGCGCAACGGCCAGAAGGCAACACCAGCTGGACTCTCGGTCGCGGGCAGTGAAGCGTACCGCTTGTTGCACGCCAACCTCTCATGGCTCCAGGGGACCCAGCAACTCAAAACGATCGTCGTCGTCAGCGCGCTGCCCAGCGAGGGAAAGACCACGGTCGCGGCGAACCTGGCGCTGACGTTCGCGCTCGAAGGTCGCCGAACATTGCTGATCGATGCCGATTTGCGCCGGCCGCGTGTGCATCGGACGTTTCGCGTGGCTCGCGCGCCAGGCGTTGCGCAGTGTCTTGCAGGAATTGCCGACACAGCCGACGCGATCCGCACCACGTTCATCGATGGGTTGTACGTACTTCCAGCCGGTCACGCCGATTCGACGCCCGGACTCGTTCTCCGCGCGGGCCCCATGCGGAAGCTCATCGCGGACTGCGCTGACCGCTTCGAAGTCATCATCATCGACACGCCGCCGATCTTCGTCGCCGCGGATGCGGCGGTCATCGGGCCGCTGGCGGACGGCGTGTTGTTCGTCGTGCGGGCGGGCAGCACCGAGTCGGAGGCCGCACACCAGGCGTACCGGCAAATCTCGAGCGTCGGCGCACACGTGATCGGTGCCGTGCTCAACGACCCGAATGGGGAGTCCGGGCAATACGGCGAGCAGTACGCGAGCTACATCTACGCCGATAGCTACGCGGCGCGGATCGACGAATCGCGAAAGTGAACTCGCCGGTTCACGTGAGCGAGTCGTCTGTGGTAGCAGCGTCCCCGCTCTCGCCCGAGGCGCGTTCGCCAGGGCGGCGGCGAATCACGAGCCGCGGGTTTCTCGCCGACCTGGCGCGGATGGGCGGGATGCAGATGTCGCTTGCCGTCGCCGGACTGCTGCGCTACAAGGTGCTGGCACTGCGCCTGGGCAGCTCGGGCCTCGGGGAGTATCAGCAGCTCGTAACCGCCGCGGGCACCGCGACGGTGGTCGTCTCCTTCGGCCTCGCGTTCGCGCTCAACCGCAATATCGCGACGGCGCGCGACGCCGAGCATCGCCAGCAGTTGCTCGCGACCTCGAACACCATCATTTGGACGATCACCGGCGTCGTCTACCTGTCGTGCTTCGCGGCGCTTGCGTTCGACCCGCGCCTCGTCGATCGCATCGGAGTGAAAGCAACGCCGTCGGCCATCGCGACGCTCGTCATTCTCCTGATCGGAATCCCGTTCGAGACGCTGAAGACGAACCTCGTGTCGTTCCTTATGGCGTCCCTCGACGTACGTGGGGTCACGAGCCGCCGCAGCGTCGCCGTGCTTGCGGCGACGGTCATATCGACTCCCGTGGTTTGGCTGTTTGGGCCGGTCGGCGCAGCGATACAGTCGGTGGTGGTCAACCTCGGGCTGGTCGCGGCGCTCGGCATCCGGTGCAAGCAACTCGGGTACGCGCCGTTTCGGCTGCGGCTCGATCGCCAGTGTGCGACAGTGCTCGCGGCGTTTGGCGTCGCGCAGCTATTTGCTGGCTTCGTCCAGCAGTTCCTGGACCTCGTCGTCAGAACGCACCTCATCACGCAATACGGTGCAAGCCAGAACGGCTTCTATCAGTCGTCGCTGCTTCTGGCAGGTCAGGTGCAGACGATTCTGAGCGGCGTCGCGAGCTACGCCCTGGGGAGTCTCGGGAACGAACGGGATCGAGCGCATGCGACCGCATCCTCGAATCTGCTGCTGCGTACCGTCTTGCCAGTTGCTACGCTCGCCTTCGCCGGTATCGGAATCCTCGCGAAGCCACTGCTGGTGTTGCTGTATTCGAGCTCGTTCACCGGCGCCGTTGCGTTCTTTCCGTTCGTGCTAGCGATGATGTTCCTCGAGGCCGTGGTCTGGGTCATCGACGCCCCGCTGCTCGCCCACCGCGGGGTTCGGATCTGGGTGCTCGTCAATGTCACGTATTGCTCGGCGCGGGCGGTCGCGGCGATCGCGCTTCTCCCCGTCATTGGTCCGACGGGCGTCGCGATCGGCTATTTCGCGGCCATGTGCCTGTACCTGAGCATGCACGTTTACGTGTTCACTCGCGTGCTCGGGCTCACGATCGACCGGACGCACTTCCGAAACATTGCTCTCGGACTCGCGCTCATCCTGGGAACCGCGTTGCCGGTCTCGGGCACGTCGCCCGTCCTGCTCCGCTACCTGGTGGCCATCAGCCTTTATCTCGCCTACTTCGTCTTCATCGTCCACGATACCGTCGGAATCAGCGCGGCGCGGAATTTCGTTCGCCGCCTGCGTCCGGAGCCGGAGTCGGCCACGTGAGCACGCCCACAGAGGGCCCACTCGTCAGCGTGGTGATGCCCGCGTTCAACGCCGCGAGTTTTCTCGCTGACTCGGTCGCGAGCGTGGCCGCACAGACGCATCGCGCCGTCGAGCTTCTCATCGTCGACGACGGGTCGAGCGACAACACCGTCCGCGTCGCTGAAGAGTTTGCCGCTCGCGACCAACGCGTGCGGGTCATCCGAAGTCCGAGGCACGTCGGCACCTCGGCGGCCCGGAACCTGGCGCTCGACGCGATGCGCGGTGACTACGTATGCTTTCTCGACGCCGACGACGCGTTCCTGCCTCACAAGATCGAGATGCAGCTCGCGTTCCTGCGGGCCAATCCTTCGTACGGGTTGGTGTTTTCCGACGTGTACCACAGCTACGCGAACCTTCAGCCGATCCGCCTCCACCGCACCGGCGTGCCGCCGCTCTCGTTCCATGAGCTGCTCACGGTGCGTAACTGGTTTACGCCGATCGTGCCGCTGCTCACCCGATCGCTCGTTCGGTCCGTCGGACCATTCGACGAGAATCTGGTTCCGGCGGAAGACTGGGACTACTGGATTCGCTGCGCGCAGGTCACGTCGTTTGGCTACCTCCCTGGGCCGGTCGCCATCTACCGGGAGCACCCTCACCAAACGAGCCGCCAATCGGATCGCATCCGTATCGCGCAGGAGCGGCTCATCGACAAGCACTTTGGTCGAACGCAGCGGATATACGCGCGTGCGCGCGCGGCGCGTCACCTGTCGGCCGCGAGGCATTCCAAGCGGCAGCCGCTGGTGGTGTTTCGCGAGCTGGCGCGGTTCGCTCGCGCCGTACCTGGCTGGCGCGACGTCCCCATGCTTCTTCGAGTCGTGGAATGAGTCTACTGCGCTCGGCGCCTGGCGTGCAATACGGCGCGTCGTGCGGTCGAGCTTCATCCCGTAAACGGCGACCTTTCTGATGTGCGGAATCACTGGTTTTCTCTCGACTCACGAGCTCGACGCCGCCGAGGCCCAGGACATCGTTGTGGGGATGTCCGACACGATCGCATATCGCGGCCCTGACGACGCTGGCGCATGGGTCGATCCCACCGCGGGGATCGCGCTCGGACACCGCCGGCTCTCGATCGTCGACCTGTCGCCTAACGGGCATCAGCCCATGGCGTCGCAGTCGGGACG
This sequence comes from Gemmatimonas sp., assembly GCA_021154285.1. Taxonomy (GTDB): domain Bacteria; phylum Gemmatimonadota; class Gemmatimonadetes; order Gemmatimonadales; family Gemmatimonadaceae; genus JAJKIV01. The sequence goes on from JAJKIV010000351.1 coordinate 22,940, forward strand.
ATGGGTGATCTCGTTCAACGGCGAGATCTACAACTTTGTCGAGCTGCGAAAGGAGCTCGAAGGATTGGGCCATCGCTTTCGCGGTCATTGCGACACGGAGATTCTGCTCGCAGGCGTAGAGCAGTGGGGCGTTCACAAAGCGCTCGAGCGTTTCAATGGGATGTTCGCCTTTGCCCTGTGGGATAGGCAGGAGCGCGTGCTCCACCTGTCTCGCGATCGCGCGGGCGAGAAGCCACTCTACTACGGGTGGATGGGTGACACGCTCGTATTCGGGTCGGAGCTCAAATCGCTGCGTCGGCATCCGGCATTTCGACCGGAGATCGATCGCGACGCGCTCGTCTTGTTCCTGTGCTACGCGTATATCCCGGCGCCTTACTCGATCTACCGCGGCGTTTCGAAGCTGATCCCCGGAACGGTTCTGTCGTTGACCGCGGCCGGCCAGCGTACAGCGCAGCCGGTGCCCTACTGGTCGGCCAAGGACGTCGTCGAACGCGCGACCGCGAATCCGTTCCGCGGAACGTCTGACGAGGCGGTGGAGCAGCTCGACGCGTTGCTGCGTGACGCGGTTCGCATGCGGATGATCGCCGACGTGCCGTTAGGCGCGTTCCTGTCTGGGGGGATCGACTCGTCGACGGTCGTTGCGGCCATGCAGGCCGAGAGCACGCGGCCGGTGAAAACCTTCACGATTGGATTCGACGAAGAGGGTTACAACGAGGCCCAGCACGCCGCAAAGGTCGCCAAGCATCTCGGTACCGAGCACACGGAGTTGTATGTCACGCCGACCGAGGCAATGACGGTCATTCCGCGGCTGCCGACGATGTACGACGAACCATTCGCCGACGCCTCGCAGATTCCGACGCATCTCGTTTCGGCATTAGCTCGTCGCGAAGTGACGGTGAGCCTCTCCGGCGATGCCGGTGACGAGTTGTTCGGCGGCTACAACCGCCACACCTGGGGCGCTCGTATCTGGCGTCGGGTCGGGTGGATGCCGCGGCCCGCGCGTCATGTCGTGGCCGCCGGGCTTCACGCGGTTTCGCCAGGCACGTGGAAATCACTGTTCACGATGCTCGGTCCGGTGCTGCCGAGCGGCGTGCGTACTCGCCACGACGCCGTTCACAAGCTCGCCCGTGTACTCGGCGCCCAGAGCGCGGATGCGCTGTACGTCGGGCTTGCGTCCCAGTGGAGTGTGCCGGAGGCAGTTGTCGTTGGCGCGAAGGCCGCACCGCGGACGACCATCTCCGACGCGGCAGCATGGCCGAGTGTGCAGGATTTCGCCCACAAGATGATGTTCCTCGACCTCGTGACGTACCTTCCCGACGACATCCTCGCAAAGGTCGACCGCGCGGCAATGGCCGTCAGCCTCGAGACGAGACTGCCGCTGCTCGACCCGCGCGTCATCGAATTCGCCTGGCGACTACCGCTATCAATGAAGGTTCGTGGGACGGTCGGCAAATGGATACTGCGCCAAGTGCTCTATCGTTACGTGCCGCGCTCGCTCGTCGAGCGCCCGAAGATGGGATTTGGCGTCCCGATTGGCGCGTGGTTACGTGGACCGCTTCGCGAGTGGGCAGAGGGGCTGCTCGACGAGTCGCGTCTGCGGGCGGAGGGGTTCTTCGATCCACGGCCCGTTCGTGAGCGGTGGGTAGAGCACAAATCGCTTGCGTTCGATCGACAGTATGATCTCTGGAACGTCCTCATGTTTCAGGCGTGGCTCGACGAGCAGCATGCGCCATCCCGTGTGCCGGTGCGTGGGCGAACCGAGTCTCCAGAGCTGGCGAAGGTTTGATCCATGGCCGCGAGTGCCGCCGCGTCGAATGCGCTGCCACGACGTGCGACTGACGTCGCGCTCTTTCTGCCGGCACTCTCCGGGGGTGGCGCAGAACGCGTCATCCTGAATCTCTCGGCCGCGCTCGCGGATCGCGGATACGCCGTCGATCTCGTGATTGCAGTGCGTACGGGGGAGTATCTCGCGAACGTGCCCGAGACGGTGCGGCTCGTATCACTCGACGTACAGCGAACACTGCAAGGGTTCCTGCCGCTCGTGCGGTACCTCCGGCGCGAGCAGCCGCGAGTGCTCATGTCTGCCCTCGACAACGCGAACATTGTCGGCGTGGCGGCAACCCGCGCAGCTCGAGTGACGGGCGCGAAGACACGCGTGATCGTCAGCGCGCGTAATACGCTCTCGCTCGACTCGCAGACGATGCCTGCCAGCCGGCGCGCGATCACGTTGCGCGCGCTCGGCGTGTGTCACAAGCTCGCGGACGACGTGGCGACGGTGTCGAACGGCGCTGCCGACGACCTCGCAAGGACGTTAGGTATCGAGCGCGAGAAGATTCACGTCATTTATAATCCGGTTGTCACGCCAGCGCTCTTGAGCGCCGGCGCAGCGAGTCTTTCGCACCCATGGCTCGAGCCTGGGGCGCCGCCGGTCGTGCTCGGCGTTGGGAGACTGTCGCGGCAAAAAGACTTCGCGACGCTCGTGCGCGCGTTCGCGCAGGTCCGTCACCAACGCGCCGCGCGTCTCATGATTCTCGGGCAGGGCGAAGAGCGCGACCGCCTCGAGGCGCTGGCGCGAGAGCTCGGCGTCGCCGACGACGTGTCGCTGCCCGGGTTCGTTTCGAATCCCTACGCGTACATCTCGCGCGCGGCGGCCGTGGTACTATCGTCTCAGTGGGAGGGATTGCCAGCGGTGCTCATCGAGAGTCTGGCGTTAGGCACGCCGGTCGTGTCCACCGACTGCGAGAGCGGGCCCCGCGAGATCCTGCGCGGCGGAGCCGACGGTCCCCTCGTTCCCGTCGGCGACGCACCGCGAATGGCCGAGGCAATCGCCACCGTGCTGAGCCGCCCGCGTCCGACGATTGCCGACGACGTGTGGCGCCCATTCACGCTCGACGTCGCCGTCGATCAGTACGTGCGCCTGATGCGGCTCGAGACGAGGCAACACGCATGAGCACCGTCGCGTTCGGCCTGCTCTGGCTTCTCGTGTTCACGATACCGTTCGAGAATATCGTGCTCGTCTCCGGCACCGGGACCATGAGCCGAATTGCCGGCCTCGTCGCGTTAGGCGTTGGCGCGGCGGTGACGGCCATCCGGGGCCGTATTCGCCCACCGGGGCCGTTTCTCCTGTTCGCGACGCTGTTCGTGTTCTGGTCCGGCGCGACCATCTTCTGGAGCGTCGATCCCGAGGAGTCGGTCAAGCGGATCAAGACATACGCCCAGCTCGTGGCTATGGCCTGGTTGGTCTGGGAATTCGCCGACACCGAGGAGTTGCAGGCACACCTCGCCCAGGCGTTTGTCCTCGCCTGCTGGGGAGTGGCCGCCGCGACCTTCATGAGCTACATGCGTGGGACACTCACGATCGACAATCGCTACACGGCGGAGGGACTCAACGGCAACGACGTGGCGCTGACGCTCGTGTTGGGAATTCCCATGGCGTGGTATCTCGCGGTGTTGCGCGGCTCCTGGTTCGTTCGCTGGCTCAACCGCGCGTACGTGCCCATCGCGCTCGTCGCGCTCCTCCTCACCGCATCGCGAGGAGGATTCGTCGCGGCGCTCCCGGCGCTCGCGCTGATCCCGTGGACGTTCGGACGGCTCGACTATCGGTCGAAGCTCGTGCTCTCCGTTCTCATCGTGGCATCGGTCTGGTTGGTGGCGATAATGGTTCCCTCCGCATCGTGGGAGCGGCTGTCGACGCTGCAATCCGACGGGACGATGGGCTACCGAAGGATCATCTGGAACGCCGGGTTCCACGTCGCACTCAACCATCCGGTGCTTGGAGTCGGGGCGGGAGGCTTTCCGCTCAGCGTAGCTACGGAGCTTGCGAAACCGTTCCCCGCACACAACGCGTTTCTCTCAGTGTGGGTCGAGCAAGGAATAATAGGGTTTCTGATTTTCATCTCCGTTTTCGTCGCGGCCATCGTCCCCCATTGGCGTACGCCTCCCCTGCTGTCCCGATTCCGTGTCGTTCTGCTCGTGACGCTCATCATCGGCATGATCCCACAGAACTGGGACTATGTGAAGAGCACCTGGTTCATTCTCGCGCTGCTGGCAGCGCAGGGCTCGTCGGTCGAAGGTGTGCGCCGCCGTTCTTCGTTCCCCCGCGCATTGGGTCACGCCGGTGGGCTGGCCAGAGTGGGAACCGCTGAGCCGATCCGCAGCGAGCGCGCGACGTGAGCCTCCGCGTCGTCTACGTGACGATGGGGTTTCCCACCCCGTACGAGACGTTCGCTGCCAACGATGTTCGCGCGCTTCACCGCGCCGGCATTGACGTCAACGTGTTCTCTTTGCGTCCGGCTCATGCGGAGGCTTCGGCGCTTGTCGGGCAATGGCGTCTCGATGGCGTTGGCATCAGTCACAACAGCGTTGCGTCGTCCGCGGTAGGGATGGTCTACGCCCTCCGCCATCCGTTGCGAAGCCTGCGGCTCGTACTGTGGCTCGTCAGCTCCATGTGGCGAACGCCGCGGTTCGCGATCCGCATGCTGATGCTCGTCCCGCGCTCCCTCGACATCCTCGCGTCGATCGAACGAATTCGGCCTGACGTCGTGCATCTCTTCTGGGGTCACTACCCGGCCGCCGTCGGGTTCCTCGTCCGGCGATACACGTCGACGCCCGTGCTGTCCACGTTCCTCGGCGCCTACGATCTCGAATGGAATTTTGGCGTGAGTGCTCCCGTCGCGCGTTCGGCCGATGTCGTGTGGACGCACACCAACGCGAACGTGCCGGCGATCGAAGCGCTCGGCGTGCCGTCGAGTCGAATCCGCGTGGCGCACCGAGGAATCGACCTTCGTCGGTTTTCGGAGCCCCCAACCGAGAAGGTTGCAGAACGCATCGTGACGGCGGGGCGGCTGCATCCCGAGAAAGGCATGGGGCACGTCATCGAGGCGTTCGCCGACATCCTCCGGCGGCACCCGTCGGCGTCGCTGACCATCGCCGGGGACGGCCCCGACCGCCTTCGCCTCGAAGCACTCGCCGCCACGCTCGGGGTTGCGCACGCAGTGTCATTCCTCGGCCGAGTGTCGCACGAACGCGTGCTCGAAGAGCTGGGCCGCGCCGAGCTGTTCGTTTACCTGTCCACGGATATAACGGATCGGCTGCCTAACGTGGTGAAGGAGGCGATTGCGAGCCGCTGTCTCTGCGTTGTTTCCCGGACCACCGGCATCGAGGAGCTCGTTCGCGACGGCATCGATGGATGGGTCGTCGAGCGCGGCGACATCCGTGGAGCAGTCGAGCGCACATGCGAGGCGCTCGCCGACCGCGATCGCTCGGCATCGATGGTCGCGGCGGCGAACGCGCACCTGCGTGAGGAGTTCGACCTCGATGATTCGATGCGGCGCTACGCGGACCGGTGGCGAGAGCTGGTCGGCTCGAAGCGCGAGGACGAACCTCCGCCTCGGCGCGTGCAACGTCCGCTGACCGGCGAGACCGAAATCGAGCGCGCCGTCCTGCGCTGATTCGAATACACGTGCGCATCGTCTACCTGCACCAATACTTCACCACGCCGGGGATGACCGGCGGTACGCGTTCGTATGAGATCGCCCGGCGCCTCGTTGCTCGTGGACACGAGGTACATATGGTGACTACGGATCGCGACGCGACGCCTGGTGGACGCCAAGGCTGGTCGACCACCGAGGTCGCGGGCATTCAGGTGCATGCGCTACCTGTGCCGTACTCCAACCGGATGAGCTACGCGCGCCGCATCGGTGCATTCATGCAGTTCGCCATCCAGGCGGCGCGAGAAGCATCTCGAATCGGCGGCGATCTGGTGTACGCCACGAGCACGCCACTCACGATTGCCATCCCGGCCGTGCGAGCAGCGCGTGCCCATCGCATCCCGATGGTCTTCGAGGTACGAGATCTGTGGCCGCAGATCCCGGTCGCGGTCGGAGCGTTGCGCAATCCCGTCCTTATTGCGATGGCGCGTCGGCTCGAACGTTACGCTTACCGCAACGCGGCTCACGTCATCGCGCTCTCCGATGGCATGCGGGACGGAGTCGTCGCGACAGGGCACCCGGCATCACGTGTCACGGTGATTCCGAATGCTTGCGATCGCGAGATGTTCGACGTCGGCGACGAACCGGGACGCGAGATACGCGCCCGTTACGAGTGGCTCGGAAACCGGCCGATGGTGGTGTACACGGGAACCATGGGGTTGATCAACGGTGTCGGCTACATGGCGCGCATCGCCGCCGCCGCGGCCGCGATCGATCCCGACGTGCGATTCGTTGTGGTCGGCGACGGGCGCGAGGCCGAGCAGGTGCGCTCGGAAGCAGTCACGCTCGGCATTCTCGATCGGAATTTCTTCCTGGTTCCACCGGCGGCAAAAGCATCGATGCCCGCCTGGCTGTCCGCTGCCACCATCGCCACCTCGTTCGTGATCGACAAACCGGCGTTGTGGGCAAACTCGGCAAACAAGTTCTTCGACGCGCTGGCGGCCGCGAGACCGATCGCCATCAACTATGGTGGGTGGCAAGCCAACGAGATCAACGAGTCCGGTATCGGGCTCGTGCTGGATCGCCAACGTCCCGAGGTGGCCGCGGCGCACCTCGTGCGCGCCGTGCGCGATGACGCGTGGCTTCGAACCGCCCGCGAATCAGCGCGCCGTCTCGCAACTGAGCGGTATGATCGCGATCGCCTGACTGCCAGGCTCGAAGACGTGATGCTGCGCGTGGTCGGTGCGCGCCCGTCGACATAACGAGTTCCGTTTACCTGTTCCGGCGCCATTGCCCTAGGTCACTCACCATGCAGATCAAACAACTCATCGCAGAGATGCTGCCTACGTCGCTGGAGACGTCAATCCGCATCCGGCGACATACGAAGCGATTGATGTCGGTTCCATCATTGCAATGCGACGCCGGGAAGCTCAGGTCCGCGCGCGACACCAATCCGCAGGAGATGTTGCGTTCCTCCAGCGCGGAACGGCTGTGGCACAACTTCAGGGATCGCCTCGCTGCGTTCGCCATTCCTGATGGAACCGGCGGCGTCAATCCCGGCGAGCGGCAGGCAATCTTCTACCTCATCTCCGCGCTCAAGCCTTCATCGGTGCTGGAGGTCGGCACACACATCGGCGCGTCGACAGTCCACATCTCGTCAGCGCTCGCGGCAACGCAAGAACAAACGCGGAAACCAGTTCGACTGGTCTCCGTCGACATCAGCGACGTGAATGACGGTGAGGCGAAACCCTGGTTGAAACACGGAGGAACGAAATCCCCCAAGCAGATGATCAAGGAGCTCGGCCACGAAGGATTCGTCGAATTTGTGGTTGATTCCTCGCTCAACTACCTCGAGAGGTCCGCAAACCGATTCGATTTCATCTTTCTCGACGGTGACCATGCCCCGGACGTTGTCTACAAGGAGATCCCGGCCGCACTAAAGGTTCTCAACGAGAACGGAGTAATACTGCTCCATGACTACTACCCGGACATGAAACCGTTATGGTCCGTGGACTCAGTCATACCCGGCCCGTTTCTGGCCACACGAAGACTCGCAACGGAGGGGGCCGACCTGGTTGTCATCCCGTTCGGATCCTTGCCATGGCCTACGAAGCTACAGTCGAATGCCTCGAATCTGGCTCTGGTACTGAGGGCGAGTCGTTGACCGTCGCCTAACAATTATCGGCGCGGCCGGAAGAAGGTCCGATTCGCCAGCGACGCATGCCGCAATTGGCGCCAACCCGCTAGTCGCGTCCAAATCGCGACCGGCAGCGCTGCTTTCAGGCGTGCGCGGATCTTCGAGGGGCGTCGCTCACCATCGGCTTCCGCCCACCGGCTGATGTAGTCTGACTGCTCGGGCCACATCCCGAACGGATCGCGCTGGACCTCCTTGACCGCCACGACGCGCATCATTGCCGGACGTGGTCCCACCAGCTCGACGCGCTGGCGGACGACCGCTGGATCTGCGACCGCATAGCGTTCAGACGAGAAGCCGAGTTCCACGCTCGGGTAGCGCGACTCCTGCACCTCCAGGCTCTCGACGCGGAAGCCGTTCTGCTCCGAGAAAACGCGGTAGTACAACTCCGGGCCGAACTGGTAAAAGCCGTGGCCCATGAGATTGTTCGCCGGGTTCGCGCCGAAAAACCTGCCGCCAACCTTGAGGGCGCGCATGCAGCTCGAGAGCGCAACCGGCACATTGAAGACGTGCTCCAGTGTGCCACCGTCGATTACCGCGTCGAACTGCCCCCAGTACTCTCGCGGCAAGGGGTCGTTCAGGTCGTGTCGAAGTTGCGCGCCTTCGTAATCCGAATGGTCCAGGGCCGTCACTTCACGCGCGCCGATGACCTCGGCGAAGAAGCTGTCGAGATAACTACCGAGTGTCAGGTCGCGAGGGACTGGAAGACCGAGTCGTCTGAAGTCGGCGGCAGTCAACCAGAATGTCTGACGACCAAGCGTGAGGACTTTGTCGAATCGCGCGCCGCGAGCACGCCATTCCTGAAAAGTGCGGACATCATCGAAGGTGAGCCCCATACGCCGCCATGATACCATGCAGCGGGCGACGTGGCCATGAGCTCAGTAGAAATGCGAACCGCCGCTCGGTGGATTGAGCGGCGGTCGCCATCATTCTTGTTCTACCGGTAAAATGTGCGTCGTCGTCAGCGGCCTTCGGCGGCGCGGGCGAGGTTCTGGAGCCACTCCTCGAGGTTGGTGTAGCCCGACGCCGCGACGCCGTTCGGGTTCGCCGGCAGTGTCAGCGCC
>JAJKIV010000352.1 GCA_021154285.1 Gemmatimonas sp.
ATGCCGCAGATCGTCTTCACCGCGAAGCCCGACGGCACCGTCGACTACTTCAACCGCAAGTGGTACGAGCTCACGGGATCACCTGCTGGCGATGTGTCCGCGGAAGCGTGGATGGCTGCGCTCCATCCGAGCGATCGCGCGGCGGGGGCCGAGTCGTGGCTCGCGAGCGTACGGGCCGGTCGGCCACACGAAAACGAATCGCGAATCTGGTCGGCCGACGCGGGAGCATTCCGGTGGCACCTCGCCCGAGCGCTGCCTGTGCGAGACGAGTCCGGCACGATCGTTCACTGGTACGGCACGGCAACGGACATCGATGATCACAAGCGCGCGGAGCAGGCGCTTCGTGAGAGTGAATGGAATCTGCGGGTCCTTCGTTCAGAGCTCGAGACACACGTCGCGAAACGGACGATGGAGCTCTCGCGGGCCAACCAGACTCTCCGTCAGGAGGTGGACGTGCGGCGGCGCGTCGAGACCGCCCTGCGTTCGTCCGAGGAGCGGTTCTCAAAGGCGTTCCGCGCGAGTCTCGATGCCATCTCGATCGTGAGCCATCCAGGCTCACGCATTCTCGAGCTCAACGATCGATGGGAAGCGATGTTCGGATATTCGCGTGACGACGCGATCGGCCGAACGATCGACCAGCTGCACATTTTTGCCAGCGAACGAGATCAGGAAGTGATTGCCGACCTCATACGGACGCGCGGGTACGTGCGCGAGTACGAGATCGACCTTCGGCCTCGAACCGGCACGGCGCTGCGCGCGGTGCTCGCCGCGGAAACCGTGGAGGTGGCTGGCGAACCGTGTGTCATCATCATGCTCCGCGACATCACCGAGCGTCAGCGCGCAGAGCATGAGATCGCGGTACAGCGCAACGAGCTGGCGCACCTGGGGCGCGTAGCGCTCGTCGGCGAGCTTTCGGGGGCGCTGGCGCACGAGCTGAATCAGCCGCTGGCGGCGATCCTCGCGAACGCGCGAGCCGCGCAGCGCATGCTGGCTCGCGAGAATCTGGACGTGGCCGAGTTTCAAGCGATCCTCGAAGACATCGTCTCGGATGACCGGAGGGCCGGGGCAGTCATCCAGCGCGTGCGGGCGCTCATCAAGAAAGATGAGATCGAGCTCCAGAAGGTCTCGGCAAATGACATCGTGACCGAAGTGCTGGAGCTGGCAAACAGTGACCTGATTCAGCGGGCCGTCGTGGTCTCGACCCGGCTCGCGCCATCGCTCCCGGAGGTGCAGGGCGATCGCGTGCAGCTGCAGCAAGTGATGTTGAACCTGATCGTCAACGCGTGCGACGCGATGGTCGAGAATCCGGCGGCCTCGCGCACGCTCGTGATCACGACGTTGGCTCGGAGCGGCGCGATTCGCATCTCGATCTCCGACACCGGCACCGGGATCACGACGCAGCCGATCGACGCGGTGTTTCAGCCGTTCGTGACGTCCAAGCGACACGGCCTCGGTCTCGGGCTCGCGATCTGCCGATCCATTGTGGACGGCCACGGTGGCCGCATGTGGGCGGCCAACAATCGCGGCGGCGGAGCGACGTTCCACGTGCTCCTTCCGAACGCTGCTGCGCCGGCTCTCGCGCCCGGGGTAGCGGCGATTCGGACGACCTGACCCTGTCAGGCCAGGCGGCCGTTGCCTAACGGGAACGCCACCATGAACGCCGAGCCGCCGACGGCCGGATCACTCTCGCACCAGATCACGCCGCCGTGCGCCTCGACGATGGTCCGGCTGATCGAGAGACCCACGCCGAGCCCGTTCGGCTTCGACGTGATGAACGGCTCGAAGATGGCGGCCTGGCGTTCGGGCGCGATGCCCGGGCCCGTATCGCGGATCGTGACGATGGCGGTGTGAGTTGCGGCGCGTGCCGTCTCGATCAGGACGACACGCTCCGCGCCAAGGGGACGATCCGCCAGCGCTTCGAGCGCGTTGAGCACGAGGTTCAGGGCAACCTGCTGCAGCTGGACGCGGTCGCCGATGACGACGAGCGACTCATGCGTGAGGGCGAACCGGATCTCGACACGGCGCCGGATCGTGTCGTGCCTGACGAGCTGCACCGCCTCGCGCACCATCGTGTTGAGGTCGATCGGGCCACGTTCGACGTCGGCTTTCTTCGCGAACGCGCGCACGCGCTGCACGACTTCGCTGGCGCGGCGGCCATCGGCTGCCAGCTGCTGCAGGATCTCGCGCACGGCGTCCGGGTCGCTCGTCTTCGAGTCGAGCACGCGCATGGCCGTCTGGGAGTTGATCAGGATCGCGGTCAGCGGCTGCCGGATCTCGTGGGCGAGCGCGGCGGCGAGCTCGCCCACGACGGTCGTGCGCGCGACGTGTGCGAGCTCGCGAGTCCGCTGTGCGGCGACCTGTTCGGCATCCCGCAGCTCCGTGATCTCGGCCACGGTTCCGGTGACGCTCGCCGAGTCGCCGGGCGTGAGGTGAAACGGCGCGGGTCGGTCGCGGAACCACCGGGCGTGGCCATCGCGGTCCAGCAGCCGGAAGTCGGTTGGGCTGCCGTCGCCGCCGCCGAACGGGCTTTCGGCGCGGGCGCTCCACGCTCGCTGCAGGTTGCTCGCGTCGTCGGGGTGCACCTGTCGCCACCACCAGGTAGGCGACTGGAGCTCGACCGGTGCGAGGCGCAGCAGCTCGCCTAACGCCGTGTCGGTCTGAACGCCGCCCGAGGCGGGATCGTAGGAGTACACGAAGACGCGGCCGGTCTCCGTCGCGAGAGCGTAGCGTGCTTCACGCGCGGCCAGCTCGGTCGCGGCGCGTCGGCGCTCGTCGATCGCGGCGGCGAGGAACAGCAGCGGCGTGGCGACGGCGAGGAAGAGCAGCTGTTGGACGACGACGCCGAGTCCCGCGGGCGTGACCTGAATCAGCGCGGCCTCGTTCATCGCGCCTCGCATCGCACCGCACGCCGCGATGAACAGTGCGAGACCGGCGCCGGCGAGCCCGAACCGGAACGCGGCGTACAGCACCAGTGGCACCGGCGTGAACAGCAGGATCACCTGCGCGATCGGATGCGCGGGCATCGGCTCGAACACCACGGTGCTCACGAGCGTGACGGCGCCCGTCAGCACAACGGCTTCGACCGCGCGCGTCCACCGAACCACGAGTCGGGAGTGGGTAGCGAACGCATCGGTGAGCGCACCGTGGCTCGCCAATGCCACCGGGACGATGGTCAGGTATGCGAGTGGGTACGACAGCACGGAGATCAGCCACGCCGCCCAGGCGTTCGCCGGGCTGGCAAAGCCGTTGGGATTCGTCGGGTCGATCGGTGCCGCGATCTGGAACAGCGCGGCCGAACCGAGGAGCGCGACCGTCGGGGCGGCGATGGAAATGATGGCGAACACGCCAAGCGAGGGAAGCGCGCTCAGGCCCCACTCGAGATCGACGTAGTTTCGGATCAGCGCCGCGGCGAGGACGGAGCACGCGGTATCGATGATGAACGATCCGAGCACCGCGGTGAGTGGAGCGCCCTGGCCGACCGTCGCGAGCCAATGACCAACGAGCGCCGCGACTATTATGGTCCACCATCGCGCGAGCGGTGTGAGCAGGAGTGCCGTGAGCACCAGCGCGCCGGGAACGAATACCGCCGGCGGCAGCTCGATCGTGGAGATGGCGCCGTCGGCGAAGCGACTGGCTGCGGCGTAGCAGACGGCGAAGGCCGCGCCGTTGCGGACGCTCCGGAGCACGTCGGGAACATCGACGGCTCTCGGCACGGTGACGTGTGAACGAGGGATCGATCGCACGGCGGGGACGTGAGTCATCTCGCCTGGACGACGCAGCGGAATCCAACGTGGCACGCGGACGTGTCGATGGGCTCCGGGAATCGGGCGGCCGGTCGATAGCGCCTGCAGTAGTTCGGTGCGCACAGGTGGGAGCCGCCCTTGAGCACTTTGCGCGGGACGCGTGCGGCATCGCGAGGGTCGCGGCTCGCGTCTTCGCTCCCCCCGCGCGGATTCTGCGGGATGCAACAGGCTTTCACCTGGTCCTTCGTATGACGGGGCCGGTACCAGTCGGTGGTCCATTCCCAGACGTTGCCAATCATGTCGAACACGCCGTAGCCGTTAGGCGGGAAGGCATCGACGGGCGACGTGTACTCGCAGCCATCGCGCTGCTCATTCTGCCACGGAAAGTCGCCCTGCCACGTGTTGGCCATGTGGGTCGCGCCCGGCGTGAGCTCATCGCCCCAAGCGAACTCGGCCCCGTCGAGACCGCCACGTGCAGCACACTCCCATTCGGCTTCAGTCGGCAGCGACTTGCCGGCCCACGCGGCGTAGGCGGCGGCGTCACCTAACGTGATGTGCACGACGGGATGCCGGCCGAGGCCGGCGAGCGTGCTCGATGGGCCACGGGGGTGTCGCCATTGCGCCCCGCGGACGTACGACCACCACTGATGCGAGTTCCCGAGGTCGACCCGTATCGGGGGCTTCGTGAAGACCAGCGAGCCGGCGAACAGCATGTCGGGCAAGGCGCCCGGATAGTCTGCCGCGTTGGGCTCGAGCTCGGCGAACGTGACGTGCCCCGTCTCATCGACGAACCGGCGAAATTCGTCATTCGTGACCGGGAAACGGTCGATCCAGAACCCGTCCACCGCCACGCGATGGGCGGGTGCCTCCTCAGGGTAATGGTGATCGGATCCCATGCGAAACGTACCGCCTGGGATCCAAACCATATTTCCCGTCACCGTGTCGACCACGTCGTGTCGCTGCAGCGGGGCGGCTTGGGGGGTGCTCAGCGAGCTGGTCATGGTGTCGCCTCGGCTCGACACGGATCGGACTTCGGTTCCGGGACTATGCCGCTCCCGGGAACGATGTCCCATTGGACCTTGGAGCAACCCCCAACGCGAACACGGTCCATCGTGCGCGTGACCTAACGCGAGCCATGCAGATCACTTCGACCAGACGGCGTAGCTGCTCATGCGTAAGACGGCGGTGACGGTGAGCTCGACGTGCACTCCCGGGCTTACCGAGATCTTATCGGTCATGTACGTGGAGCTGCTGCCGATGGGATCGACCAGGAGCTGCAGATTGCCATCGGGCGTGTATTGGACCGGCACGTGGAACGTGGCGGTGCTCAATCCCGTCACTGACCCGACGCGCCCGCGCGAGGTGCCGCGAACGGCGAACACATCCACGTCGAGGTAGTTCGAGTTGTTCACGGTCAACTCGACGGGTTCCGGGGGTGCCACGGCGGCGGAACGGTGGTGCGAGCACGCAGCGGTGCCGATCATCAGACTCGCGAGGCCAGCGATGATCGATTGTCGGACCATAGCCCTCCACCTTCATACGTCAGAAGCGAATCCCGATCCCGAGCGCGAAGCCCGCCAGGTGACTGTCGTTCACCAGGGCATCACGATCGTAGTCGATATCGAGGTGCCGGTAGGCGGCGTCGAGCGAGCAACAATGCGAAAGATCATAGCCCACACTACCAACGGCCTGCCAGGTCAATTTCGAGCCACCGGCACCGGCGTCCCCCATGGCGGTCATGTGCCATCGCTCGGCAGGGTTGAGCCGGACGCGAACACCACCAATCCCGTCGATCCAGGAACGGCTGCCGGACGCGATGGGCAGGTCTCCGCCCGGCGACTCCGCTGACACGTCCACCTTGGGATGCCAGTATCGCCCGCCCGCGAGCAGATCGACTCCCCCCCGATCGGTCGCGTAGACCGTGTAGCCGATCTCGGGCTCGAGGATCGTCTGGTTGTACTCGAAGATGACCGTGCTCTCGGAGCCTTCCTCGACCGCCTTCCGGTCGCTCATGGCCATGTACGTCGTGTTGAGGCGAATCAGGAACCGGCTACGTCTCGCTTCGAGTAGGGCCGAGACGCTGATATCGGTGTTACTGAGCACGTCTCCGGGCGAGAAATCGATATTCGCGATACCACCCGCGAAGCCAATCCGGCCAGTCAAGCCGGCGAGCCACGCGTAGGGCGTGAGGGAGACATGCCACTCGTCGTCGGCCTGCGCTCGTGCGGTGCGACCGGGGACGACGAGGGTCACGCACAGGGCGATAGAGACTGCGAGGCCAACGCGCATCAGCTCACTCCTCGAAGCGGTGGGGACGTGATCGACGAAGCCCACGATGAGCACGTTGTCAGAGGGGGGCCATTACACCTTGGAGCCGGTCCCTGGCAGCCATCAGCCAACAGCCATCAGCCATCAGCTCAAACTGCGAGACAGCGGCCGCCCTGCCGACCAGACCGCTAGTCCAAGGTCCAATGTCCGGTCTGGGGGGACGGGGCCGACACTCTGCTGCGTGACCGCCCACCCACTCCGAGCGGTGAGCGAATGATTCGATCGCGCGTGGTCGCACTCACCGCGCTCTATATGCTCGTGGTGTGCGCGGTGGGAATGCTCCATCCGGTTCGCAACGCTCTGGTCCTCGGCGCACTCGGCGGGCAAGGGTTTTACAAGGTGTACGTGGCCAGCGCGCTGGTCGCACTGGCCGTCGTGCCGTTCGGCCGCCTCGCGGCGCACGTTCCGCAGCAGCGCCTAACGCCGGCGGTCGCCGCCGTGTTCGCGGCCAACCTGCTCGTGTTTCGCGCGTTCTTTCCGGGCGGCATGGTGTTCGGGATCCTGTTCTACGCGTGGCACGACCTGTTTGCCGGGATCCTCGTCTCGCAGTTCTTCCTCGCCGCCAACACCCTGCTCGACCCTCGCAGCGCGAAGACGGCGTTCCCGGTGATCGTCGCCGCCGGCTCGGTCGGTGCGGCCGTGGGCGGCGCTGTCACGGGGTTCCTGTCGCCAATGATCGGTGTGGCGAACCTGCTGGTCGTTGCCGCCGTGCTCACGGCGGTGTTCGCCGCCGCGATGCCGCTCGTGCTGGGCAACGGGGCGTCCGAAGTCCGGCCGAACGTGCGGATCGTGTCCCGGGAGAATCAGGCCTCGCTGCGCGAGGTGCTCGGCAACCGACAGGTGCAACTCATCGCGGCGACGGTCGTGCTCACGGTACTCGTGAAGCAGTTGGTCGACTACCAGTTCAACCTCGCGACGGCGACGCTCGGCGACCGCGACGCGATCAGCGCGTTTCAGGGAAAGTTCGCTGCCGCCACTCAGTGGCTGCCCCTTATTGCGGCAGCGGCAATTCGGCCGGCGCTTGCGCGCTGGGGGATTGGCGCAGCGCTCCTCATGCTTCCCGCGAGCATGGTCGCGGCGAATCTCTTCGTCGGGCTGCGCGCCGGGCTCGGACCGGCGTCCTTTGCCAAGGGAACGGAGACCACGCTTCGCTATTCGGCCGAGCGGACGGGCCGCGAGATCCTGTACATGCCGGTGTCTGACGCGATTCGGGTGAAGGCGAAACCGTGGATCGACGTCGGTCTCGAGAGCGGTCTCGCCAAGGCGCTCAGTGCCGGGGTGATCTTCGTGTTGATCGCGGCGGTGGGTGCATCGCGGCTCGCCTGGCCGGCGGTCGCGCTCTCGGTCCTGTGGCTCGGTGCAGCCATCGCCGAGCGGCGTGCCTACGTGCAAGCGCTGGCCAGTGGCCTCCGAGCGCCCGAGCTGGAGCCGGCGCTGCTTGCGGCGATCCTTCGCGACACCGGGGAAGAGGTGGTCGTGAAGCAGCGCGCGCCTGTGAGCGACTCCGAGGCCGAGGTACTCGCCCTGGTTTCCACGCTGCGGGATGCGAGCGGCGACCTGAGCGCGCGACGTCATGCCGTGCACGGGTTGCGTGAAGTCGGTGGTCCCGACGCGATCGCCGCACTGCTCGGCGCCGCGGCTGACGGCGCGCTCGAGCTCGCGGTACGGACGGACGCGCTGCGCGCACTCCGGCGACTGCACGACGACCATCCCGATGCGAACGTGGCGATCCCCGTCGTGCAGGAGATCGTCACCGAGCATCTCGGCGCGGCCGAGCGGTATGCAGCCGCCGGCGCGGTGGTGACTGCGACGGCAAGCGGTGATCGCGATCAACTGCTCGGACGGTCGATTACCGAGGCCTGGCAAACGCGGCAGGCCGCCGTCTTCGACGGGATCGGCGTGATTCACGAGCCGCGAGTCGTCGACGGGTGTTATCGCGCCATCACGGGAAGCGATGAGCGGCGTCGGGCGGAGGCGCTCGAGCTGATCGAGGAATCGGCAAGTCGCCCCGTGGTGCGACGCTTCGAGCCGATCCTTCGCGCAGCACCTGACTATGACTCGCTTGGCGTCTCGCGTGGCCGAGGCGATGTGATCGCGACGTTGCGACGTGACGAGGACCCATGGGTTGCGCAGTGCGCCGCCTATGCAGACACCGGCGGAGGAGCTGAGCCGATGGAAGTCATCG
The DNA here is from genome assembly GCA_021154285.1 of Gemmatimonas sp. GTDB lineage: Bacteria > Gemmatimonadota > Gemmatimonadetes > Gemmatimonadales > Gemmatimonadaceae > JAJKIV01. The sequence continues at coordinate 8,257 of JAJKIV010000352.1, forward strand.
AACGTGTGTTTCTGCTGCAGCGGGTCGAGGTGTTCTCGGGCACGCCGAGCCATCACCTGGCGCGCATCGCGATCCTCGCCAAGGAGGTAGAGGCCGATGCGGGCGCGATGCTCCTGCGCGGCACGGAGAAGGCCGACGCGATGTACGTCGTGATCGACGGCGAGCTTCGCGGTGAGTGGCCTGGCCGAGCGACGCGCCCCGTTGGACCGGGTGAAGCGGTGGGGGCGTTGGCGATTCTCGATGATGCACCGATCGGGCTCGACGTCCGCGTGGTGCGAAAGAGCCGTCTGCTCCGCCTAACGCGCCGCGACCTGCGTGACCTGCTGCACGACCATCCGGACCTCGCGGTGTCGCTGCTGCGAGGAACTGCCGCTCGACTCCGCTGGCTGGTCGAGTTGGCGGTGCATGACGGGATTCCCGACCCCCATTCCGTGCGTGCTCCGATCGCCGACCAAAGTCTCGAACAACAGGCAGGGCCACGATGAGACATTCCACGTTATTCCGGTGCGCGCTCGCTGCCGCGGCGCTGCCAATGCACGTCCTGGCGTCTCAGGACGGGAACATCGGAATGCGGGCGGCTCGAATCGAAGCGAACCTTCGGGACAGCACGCTCAAACCCGTCGCGTCTCAGGGCTCGAGGTTCAAAGGAGACCGAACGGAGCACGTGCTGCTCGCGTTCAACGACACGACAGCGATCGAGGTGAAATGGGCGGTCGCGCCCACGGGTGGCGAGGCGTTCAACAATCAACCGCGCTATGAGGCGGCTGCCTACGAGCTGCAGAAGCTTTTTCTTGACGAGCGTGACTACGTCGTGCCGCCGACTGCGCTCCGCATGGTTCCACAGGGCGTGTTCGCCGCGTCCCAAGGGCTCAAGGGTGAGCCGACGTTCCAGGATTCGCCGGCGGTGCTAGTGGAACTCCAGTACTGGACGATGGGAGTGACGCCCGAAGGTGTCTACGATACCAGGCGCGCTGGTCGCGACTCGGTCTATGCCCGTCATCTCGGCGACCTGAACATCCTCACGTATCTCATTCGTCACCGCGACGCGAACAAGGGCAACATGCTGCTGTCGGCGGACTCGGCGAACCCGAGGCTGTTCGCGGTGGACAATGGTGTCGCGTTCGCCAGCCCTCCGAGCAATCGCGGGACGGACTGGGAGAAAATGCGTGTGGACCGCGTGTCCGCCGCGACGGTCGCACGGTTGCGGAGCATCAACGAGGCGAGCCTAACGACGGCGCTCGGCGTCGTGGCGCAGTTCGAGCGTCGCGGCGATGACTACGTTACGACGCCGGCGGGTCCGAACCTCGACCCGGACAAGGGGGTCCGTCACAAGGGCTCGACGCTGCAGCTCGGCCTCACGTCGTACGAGATCGAGGGCGTGCGAGACCGGCTCAAATCGCTCCTCAAGGACATCGACCGCGGGCGGATCAAGACGTTCTGAGGGGCGCCGAGCCTTACTGCGTCGAGGTGTGGGCGACGCGCCGGACGAGGGCGAGCAGCTGATCGCCGTCGAACGGTTTGCGCAGGTACCCATCCGGGCCGGCCCGACGCTCCAGCTCATCGGTCGGGACCTCGTCGTGCGCCGTGATGAACACAACGGCGACCGCGGAGCCTGAGGCGAGCAGGCGATCGTGCAGGTCGAACCCGGTCATGCCGCCGAGGTGCACGTCGAGCACGAGACAGGCGGGGTCGCGGTCGAGCGATGCGCTCAGATACTCATGGGCGCTCGCGTACGTCTCGACGGGGATGCCGGCGGTTCTCAGCACGCGGGCGAGCGCGGAGCGCACGGAGGGGTCGTCGTCGACGATGGCGACCCATCGGTTCTGCGGCTCGGGCGGTATGCGCTGGACGGGCTTCACGATGCCATGACGTGAGCGTATCGCCGCCCGAGGCGGCGATCAGTCAACGCGTGCCGTTTGGCGTGCGCCGTGTTGAGAGAACAGGGTGTACGCGGGGGCGGAGTGGCGAGCGCCGTCGACGACGGCGGTCAGCGGGACCGGCGAGTCGGTGCGTTTCGGTCGCCTGCTGAGGCGACGGAACAGGTCGATCGAGCGTACGAGGTCCGCGAGCGAGTCCGCGCTCATCTTTCGCATGACACGCGACCTGTGAACCTTCACCGTCTGCTCGCACATCCCGAGCTCGGCGGCGATCTGCTTGTTCAGGCGGCCGGCGACGACGCGGTCGCAGACCTCGTGCTCTCGCGGCGTGAGCGTCTCGTAGCGGCCGCCGATGGCGGCAACCTGATGGGTCTCCTGCAATCGAGCGCGCTGGCGCACGAGGCCTCGCTCCACCGCCTCGAGTACCGTGGTCTCGTCGAAGGGCTTGAGCAGGAAGTCCTCGGCACCGCTCTTCATGGCCTGGACGCTGATGGCGACGTCGTCGTGGCCGGTGATGAAGATGGTGACCATGTCGCGGCCCATCCTCATGAGCTGGTCCTTCACCTCGAGCCCGGTCATGTCCGGCATGCGGACGTCCATCAGGAGAACGGCAGGCTGCTCTGGCGGCCGGTGCTCGAGCATATCCGTACCGGAGCTGAACGTCGCCACGGAGTAGCCTGCCGAAATGAGCAGCCAGCGTAGTGAACGTCGTACAGACTCGTCGTCGTCGACTACGAGGACGAGCGGTTGAGCATCATCCATGATTTTGCTCCCGACGGTGGCGAACATGCGAAG
>JAJKIV010000353.1 GCA_021154285.1 Gemmatimonas sp.
AGGCGCGGAGATGCTCGTGCTCGGGGGGGCGGCGCCCACGCTCGACGCGGCTCGTCGCGCCATGGAGGTTGCCGTCTCGAGCGGCAAGGCCGCGCGCAAGTTCGAAGAGATCATCGACGCGCAGGGCGGCAACGCCGCCGTCGTAGACGACCCGTCAGTGTTGCCACAGGCGGGCGCGTGCGAGCTGTTCCTCGCGCCGCGCGCAGGCGTCGTGACGTGCGTCGAGCCACGGCTGGTTGGGCGCGGCGTGACCGCACTCGGCGGTGGCCGAACACGCATGGAGGACACAGTCGACCCGTCAGTCGGGTTCGTGATCACGGCGAAACCCGGCGACGTCGTGCAGCACGGCGAGCCTCTTGCGACGGTATTCGCCCGAGACCGTGCAGGCATCGATAACGGGCTGGCTACGCTTCACCGGGCGATCGGCATTGCCGACGAGGCGGAGCCCCCGCTCCCGCTCATCTCCCATCGCGTCACGTCGGCCGGCGTGACCCCATTCGAGCACGCGTGAACTGATACCACCATGAACGCCAGCGTCCCCCGGATGTCCGTCCGCAAATACGCGAAGCTCGCGGCCCTCGGGGCTGTCGGAGTCTCGTTAGGCGTCGTCGCCCTCTACCTGGTCATCGCGCTCGGCTCCCGTCACACGGCGACCAGCGGGATCGATGCGACCGAGGCCGCGGTCACCTGGATCGCCGCCGCAATTCCGTGTGCTGCCATCATTGCCGCGCACTTGGCCTACGTGAAAATCCTTCTCGAAGAGTCGAAGAAAGCGGGCTGACGGGTCGCGGACCGAGCGCGCTTGCGCGGCGCGGTCTTGACAGGCGGGCGGCGCGATGCTAAAGATTTCGCACAGTGCTAAAATGTTAGCATAGCAGCGCCTCACCACCGCCATCAATGCCTGACAAAAAGCCGCCCCCGCTCAGTCGCCGCGAGCGACAAATCATGGAGATCGTGTATGCCCGCGGGTCCGCCACGGCGGCCGAGGTGCTCGAGGGGATGCCCGATCCCCCGAGTTATTCGGCCGTCCGGGCCATGATGCGCATTCTCGAGGACAAGGGACATCTGACACATCGACATGACGGGCCGCGTTATGTCTACTCACCGGTCGTCCCGCGAACCGCTGCCCGCCAGTCGGCGCTCAAACAGCTCGTGAAGACGTTCTTCGACGGATCGGCGACACAGGCGATGGCTGCCCTTCTCGACATGTCCGAGTCACGGCTCACGTCGGCTGAGGCCGATCAGCTCGCGACATTGATCGAAAAGGCCAAACGAGAGGGAAAGTGACGATGAACCTCAGCGACTTTGCGCGGGCCGAACACTTCGCGGCGCTCGTGCCGACGGTGGCTGGCGCGCTTCTCAAGGGCATGGTCATCCTCGTGCTGGGCACGGTCTGCTCCATCCTCGCCCGCGGGGCGTCGGCGGCGGCGCGCCACCTGATCTGGACGCTCACGCTTGGCGGCGCCCTCGCTGTACCCGTTGTCGGTGCGTTCGTCCCGCGATGGACATTGCGCGTCGGCTTCTGGCCGTTCGCGACACCCGAGGTGCCCGTCGTGGCCAGCCGGCTGACTGTTCCGGCGGCGTTGACTGGCGCGTCGACCAATGCCGTGCTCGCGTTGTCGCCGCGCTCCGACATTGCCGTGGCTGGACCGCCCGATACCATCGTCGTTGTGGCACCGAGCGCTGACGTGGCCGGAGCGGTTTCGTCGTTAGGTGACATCCGCGCGAACAACCTCGCGCCTATGGTGGCCGAGGTGTCGAGCCCCGCCGTGGCGCTCTCGGCGACGGCCGATCGAGCCGGCACGATGACCGAGTTCCAGCGGGTCGCCATGTCCGACGCCGCGGTTGCCGCGGCCCCAGCGTCACGTGACGTGCCTGGTGCGCGCGCACGTCTACTGATCCTGTGGCTGGCCGTGGTCTGGGCGCTCGGCGTGGTGATCGCGCTGGTTCCGACCGTCGCGGCATTCATCAGACTCGCAATCGTCGCGCGCCGCGCGCGGCCCGTGCACGGTGGTCGGTGGGCGCTCCTCATTCCGTCCGCAGTGCGCGAGCTCGACGTGCGACGACGCGTTCGGTTCCTGGAGCTCGACGGGCCGATCATGCCGATGACCTGGGGCGTCTTCCATCCCGTCGTGCTCGTGCCTGCCGATGACTTCGACTCGACGATCGAACAGCGGCTCGACGTGCTCCGGCACGAGCTCGCGCACGTGCGCCGCTACGACTGCCTAACGCAGCTCGTCGGGCAGATCGCGTGCGCCGTGCACTGGTTCAACCCTTTGGCGTGGATTGCCGCGCGCGAGCTTCGCGTCGAGCGAGAACGCGCGTGTGACGACGAGGTCCTCGGCGCCGGGTCCAAGGCTTCGGACTACGCGGACTATCTGCTCCGCGTCGCTCGGTCGACGAGAGTCGTCGGCGCCTCCGCGCTCGGCGGCCTCGCGATGGCCCGGCCGTCACAGATGGCAGGCCGGCTACTCGCCGTGCTCGACGATCGTCGCCGACGAGGACGCGTTTCGGTGTGGGCAGGGGTGCAAGCGGGGATTGCCGCTGGCGTCCTCGTGACGGGCGTTGCTGCCGCGTCGCCCGTTTCGGGGCCCGCGATCGATGCGACTCCTGCGCTCGCAGTGGTGCAGGGAAGCCGCGCTACGACCACTGACGACGCGATCAGTGCGGGTCCGACCCGCCTCGACGAGGCGGCACCCATGGTCGAGACTCGAGCCTCGACCGCGTCGCCCACTACGGCTGTTGCAGCGAGTATGCTGGGATCCGCAACGGAAATCGGCGCGCACGAAATACTGGTTCCCGCATCCGCGCTCGTCTCATCTCGCGCGCCGTGCGATCGCAATCCAGGTCAGGACAACGGCTCACACACGAACTTGATCAACAGCGACAACGGGTCGAAAAGTTGGATGGTGAGGTGGTCGGACGGCAACTGCTCGTACGACATGGAAGCGCGCGGGGAGGTGAAGTTCAACCGCGATGTCACCGACATCGAGTCGATCTCGAGCGGGGGGTCGTTTACGCTCGAGCAGCATATCGGTGACGACACGAAGCGGCTCGTGGTGCGGCCGCGCAATGACGGAACACTCGAGCGCTCGTACTCGGAAAACGGCGCTCGCCACGAGTTCGACGCGGCGGCGCGCGAGTGGTTTGCGGCCGCGCTCATCGCGCTCGACCGACAGACTGGCTTCGCGGTTGACCAGCGTGTGCCGGCGCTCCTCGAGCGCGGCGGAGTCGACGCCGTGCTTCAAGAGGTGAAGCTCGTCGAGACCGACTATGCCCGCCGGCGCTACTACACGAAGCTGCTCTCCATGCGGCAGCTCGATCGCCCGCAGATCAAACGTGTGGTCGAACAGGCGGGCGCCGACATGTCATCGGACTACGAGCTCGCCGAGCTGCTCGCCGCGGTGTCCAAGCTCGACGCGTTCGGCGATGACTCGCATGCGGCGTTCGTTGCCGCCGCGAAAAAGATCGATTCGGACTACGAGCGACGCCGGGCCCTCACCGCGCTCCTGCAGCGGGATCGTCTCGCACCGTCGACTGTCCAGGCGCTCCTGGATGCCGCCAGCACGATCAAGTCGGACTATGAGCTTGCCGAGCTGCTGATCGATGTCTCGAAGCGTTATGCGATCAGCGATCAGACCCGCCCGACGTATATCAAGGCACTCGGCTCGATCAAGTCAGACTACGAGCACCGGCGCGTCTTGACGGCGATCGTCGCGGGCGGTGGGCTGACAGCCGCGGTGAATCGGACGCTTCTTCAGGACGCGACGCGCATCCAGTCCGATTACGAGCTCGCGGAGTTCCTCATTCTCATGGGCAAGAACGGAGGACTCGACGCTTCGACGCGCGACGCGTACTTCGCCGCGGCGGACAACATCAAGTCGGATTACGAGCACCGCCGCGCGCTGATGCCGCTCGTGACGCGCGACCTATTGACGAAGGACCTTGCCAAATCGGTCCTCGCGTCGGCGGCGAAGATCGATTCCGACTACGAGTGCTCGGAGCTGCTCGTCGCGATCGCGAACGCCATCACGATCGACGAAGACCTGCGGCCGGCGTTCGAGAAAGCGGCCGACACGATCCAGGGCGAGTACGAGTACGGGCGGGCGATGACGTCCGTGCGGAGGCGGGTGACGAAATAGTCACCCGCCCAGGCTGACGTCGATCATCCGTCAGCCAAAGCGCTCGCGCTAGATGTCGAGGTTGCTGACGAATTTCGCGTTCTGCTCGATGAACTCACGCCGGGGCTCGACCTCGTCGCCCATGAGCGTCTGGAAGACCTGATCGGCTATGACAGCGTCGTCCAGGTTCACGCGCAGGATCGTGCGCGTCTCCGGATCCATCGTCGTCTTCCAGAGCTGGTCCGGATTCATCTCGCCAAGGCCCTTGTACCGCTGCACATTCACCGAGCCACGCCCGTCGCCGTTGCCGAGTCGCGCGGCGATGTCGTCTCGCTCCCGGGTGTCGTAGGCGTAGTACTCCTCCTTGCCCTTGGCTACGCGGAAGAGGGGCGGCTGCGCGATGTAGATGTAGCCCGCCTCGATGAGCTCCGGCATTTGCCGGAAGAAGAACGTGAGCAGGAGCGTGCGAATGTGCGCGCCATCGACGTCAGCGTCGGTCATGAGAATGACCTTGTGATAGCGCGCGTTGTCGATCGCGAAGTCTTCCTTGATCCCGGTGCCGATCGCGGTGATGATGGTGCGGATTTCTTCGTTCGAGAGGACTTTGTCGATGCGCGCCTTCTCGACGTTGATGATCTTGCCGCGCAGCGGAAGAATGGCTTGATAATTTCGATCTCGGCCCTGTTTGGCCGAGCCGCCGGCGGAGTCTCCCTCGACGAGATACAGCTCGCATAACGCCGGATCGCTGAGCGAGCAGTCTGCGAGCTTGCCAGGCAGATTGCCGACGTCGAGCGCCGACTTCTTTCGTGTCAGGTCGCGCGCCTTGCGAGCGGCCTCGCGAGCGCGAGCCGCGGAGACTGCCTTGTCGACCACGATGTTGGCCGTGCGCGGATGCTCATCGAGATAGGCGGCGAGCCATTCGTTGACGACGGTCTTGACCGCGCCCTCCGCCTCGGAGTTGCCGAGCTTTGTCTTGGTCTGGCCTTCGAACTGCGGTTCACGGACCTTGATCGAGAGCACAGCCGTTAGGCCTTCGCGAACGTCGTCGCCGGACAGCTTGAAATCAGCCTTCTTGTCCGCCTTGTTGAGGAAGTTGCCCTTCTCGGCGTAGGCGTTGATGGTTCGCGTTAGGGCGGACTTGAATCCGGTGAGGTGCGTGCCACCCTCGTGCGTGTTGATGTTGTTCACGAACGAGAAGACATTCTCGTTGTAGCCGTCGTTGTACTGCAGCGCGAGCTCGATGCCGATGCCGTCTCGCTCCGTCTCGTAGTACATCACTTCCGAGTGCAGCGGCTTCCGGCTGGTGTTGAGGAACTTCACCATCTCCTGGAGACCGCCCTTCGCGTGAAAGGTCTCCTGCTTCTGCTGTCCCTCGCGCTCATCGGAAAGCGTGATGGTCACGCCCTTGTTGAGGAACGAGAGCTCGCGCAGGCGGGCGGCGAGCGTGGAGTAGTCGTAGCGCAGCTCGGTGAAGATCTTGTCGTCGGGCTTGAACCAGACCTTGGTGCCGCTCTCGCGGGCGCCAGCCTTGCCCAACACCTTCAGCTTGGTGGTGGTGGTGCCGCGCGCGAAGTCCATGTAGTGCTCTTTCCCGTCGCGCTTCACCCATACCTTGAGCTTCTCGGAGAGCGCGTTGACGACGGACACGCCGACGCCGTGGAGACCGCCGGAGACCTTGTAGCTATCCTTGTCGAACTTGCCGCCCGCGTGGAGCACGGTCATCGCGAGCTCCACCCCGGGGATCTTCTCCGTGGGGTGTACGTCGACGGGGATGCCGCGCCCGTTGTCGTCGACCGTCACCGAGTCATCGGCGTGAATCGTGACATCGACTTTGTCGGCGAACCCGGCCAGTGCCTCGTCGATGGAGTTGTCGACGACCTCATACACGAGGTGGTGCAGTCCGCGCGAGGAGGTCGACCCGATGTACATGCCGGGGCGCTTGCGAACGGCCTCGAGCCCCTTGAGTACCTGAATGTTGCTAGCGCCGTATTCCGGCTTTTCAGTCTTCGCCATGTTCACCCTGAAAGCGGTCGTACGATTGCCCCGAACATACGCCGAAAACGAGCGGCGCGGGAACCACAAAAAATAACGAAGGGGTGGCCCGAAAGCAAGATTCTTGCCTTCGCCTAAGTTCCAATATTCCAACAAATTAGGCAGCGAGATCGAGCGTGTGGTTCAACCCCGCTCATCTCATCAGCTGCCAGCGAATCTTCTTGACCGGCGCGCGGTCCTTTCTGCGGTTCAACGACGCCAGAAGCTCGGGCTCGAGGAGCGACAACTCGGACATCCAGGCATGCGTCCGTACAGCCACGAACAGCACGCCATCCGCTGTCACCGTCAACGGTTCCGTGACTGCGCTGATCTGCGCTCCAACAAGGGTAGGCCACTCCGGAACGACCGACGCTTGCTCCACGCGCTCTCGCAACCCCGACTGCTCGAGAAACTGCGAGATCGCAGCGGAAATCTGCTGAGGTCGCTTACCGCGTTCGCCGCTCATCTCAGCTCATCGATCTGGCCGTCCACGATCCGATATCGTGGCAACGACGTCATCTCACTCGGAATGTCGATCGATCGGGGCACGGCAAGTATCGTCTGATGCGCGACGCCGCTCGTTCCGAGCAGCTCCAGTATGCGCGCGGCTCTCGTCGCGTCGAGCTCGGCGAACGGATCATCGAGCAGGACGAGCGGAGCACTCCCCGCGCCACGAAGTGTAGCGGCCTCGAGCAGACGGAGCGCGATCGATGCAGTCCGCTGCTGCCCGGCCGAACCGAACGCGCGCAGCTGATGGCCGTCGAGCGTAAGCTCCAGGTCATCGCGGTGCGGCCCGACGTGCGTGAGCCCGCGCCGAAGATCGACCGCGCGGTGCGCCTCCAGCGACTCCGCGAGCAGCTTCGCGAGATCCATCGTCGATACGCCGCCGCGTGCCGCGGCGGCGGTCGACGAGGTTGTTGCATAACGCATTCGGGCTGTGCCGCGCTCGCCGATGCTGGAGCAGAGTCGCGTGAAATCGTCGGCGACCCGCTCCACCCACGCGACGCGTGCTGCCCACAGGAGCGCACCGTGCTCGGCGAGCGCAGGCTCCCATACCGCAGCTCTCGCGATCCCGCCGGATTCTCCTTTCCGCGCCGCATCGCGCAGCGCGGCATTGCGTCGCACCAGCGCCGCCCGGTAGTGCTGGAGGGCGGCGAGATATCGGCGGGAGGTCAGTGCGAGCGCGACGTCGAGAAACCGGCGCCGCTCGCTCGGCGCGCCAGCCACGAGCTCGACGTCGCGCGGCGAGAACATGACGGAGGGCAGGGAGCCTAACGCATCGCTGAGCCGCGTCGGCTCCGCTCCGTTAACCGTCACCTTCTTGCGTTTCCCCGCGCGCTGAAACGCTGCGGTGAGCACGCGAGGCCGGCCAACGACTGCCTCCGCGGCAATGTGAAAACCGGGCGCACCGAACCTGACGACATCCTGGTCTCGAGCGCCGCGCACGGAACGGAGCAGCTGCAGGTAATAGATCGCTTCGAGCAGGTTCGTCTTGCCGTGGCCGTTATCGCCGACGAGAGCCATTCCTTCGCGCGGCACGTCTAGCGTCACCCGCGCGAGGTTCCGGAACTCTCGCAGCGATATCGTTTCGAGGGTGACGGACCCCGACGTCTCGTCAGCAACGGTGTTCGGCAACGGCGCGGTCACCGTCACGGCGAATCGGCCAACGGGAGATCCAGCCGTGCGCTCATCGACCTCCGAAAACCGCCGGCCTCTTCTCGAGGAAGGCACGCGTACCTTCGGCCATGTCCTGCGACCCGGCCAGCAACGCGAAATGATTCGCTTCGAGATTGAGTCCGTCGTCGAGTGACGTTTCGGTGCCGCGCACGACGGCCTCGATGCACGACGAGAGCGCGAGCGGGCCGTTCGCGAGCATCTGACGCAGCATCGCATCGGCGGTGCCTAACAGCTCGCCGCCGGGAACGACACGATTGACGAGGCCGATCCGGTACGCCTCGGCAGCATCGATCATCTCGCCGGTCATGAGCAGTTGCAGGGCGCGGCCCATTCCCACGAGCCGCGGCAGTCGCTGCGTCCCTCCATAGCCCGGACAGATCCCGAGTTTGACCTCCGGCTGGCCGAACTTCGCGGCATCGCTGGCGAGGCGTACGTGGCAGGCCATCGCCAGCTCGCATCCGCCGCCAAGCGCGAAGCCATTCACGGCCGCGATCACCGGCTTCGATGAGGTCTCGAAGCGCCTGAAGATCTGTTGGCCGCGCAGCGCACGCTGCCTGGCCTGCATCGGCGTCTGTGACGCGAGCTCGCTGACGTCGGCTCCGGCCACGAACGCCCGGCCGGCTCCGGTGAGAATGACTCCGCCGATCTCGTCGCGGCGTCGAACCTCGTCGATCGCGTCACCGAGCTCGCCGATCGTTGCCGCGTTCAGCGCGTTGAGCTTGTCGGGACGATTCACCGTGATCGTCGCGACACGGTCGGCGACCGACAGCTCGATCGAAGCGTATGGCATTCGAGGAATTGGGCGTCGGAGGGTGGGCTCGAGCGCCGTGGCGTTCGAGGCGGATTTTTCAAATGTAAGGAGGTGGACCTGAACTTGCCTTGGCGCTGGTCATATGAGTGATCGGTGGATCGATCGGCGAGGCACGCCGACTAAAGGATTCACGTACGTCGATCACGCGGGGCGAGTCATCCGCGATCGCCCGACCATCGAGCGCATTGAGCGCCTTCGCATACCGCCAGCGTGGCGCGAAGTGCGCATCGCGCGGAGCGCAACCGCCTCGGTGCAGGCGTGGGGATTCGATGCTCGGGGCCGGCGCCAGTATCGATATCACGAGCGCGCGGTCGAGCGCGGTCAGCTTCGCAAGTATCATCGCGTGCGTCGGATGGGCCACGATCTGCCGGCTATGCGCCGCCGAATTGCTCGAGACGTCGGGGCCCGCGAGTTGTCGCGCGAGACAGTGACGGCGGCAGCTGTTCGACTCATTGGCGAGGCATTCTTTCGCGTTGGCAGCGAGCGGTACGAGCGCGACAACGGAACGTTCGGGCTCACCACACTCCGCAAGTCGCACGTCACACTGCACGGCGAGCGCGTGCAGTTCGACTATCGCGGCAAGGGGTCCATTCGCCAGCGACAGGTCGTGTTCGACCGGAAGCTGGCGAACGTCATCGCCCGACTGATGAAGACACCGGGCAAGCGGCTGTTCCGCTATCTCGACCGTGGTCGGTGGACGAATCTCACGTCGCAGGACGTGAACGAGTACCTGAAGCGGCTGGGGAGTGCCCACTACACGGCGAAGGATTTCCGCACGTGGGGCGGCACGCTACGCATGGCAACGGTGCTCCACGATCTCGGGCCCGGAGCCAGCACGCGCGAGGCGACGCGCAACGTAGCGCTGGCCGCACGACTCGTTGCGGCGGAGCTCGGAAACACTCCTGCGATCTGCCGCGCGTCGTACGTCCATCCGCTCATCATTGCACGCTATGTGGACGCCGGTGTCACGATCGGCGCGGCAGTCGAGCGGTCGCGAGGCAGCCGCCGCCGGTTGAGTGCGAATCACACGCCGGAAGAGCGTGCGCTGCTGGCGTTTCTGGATCGCTACTTTCCTGATCGCCGCCGGCGCACTGCGCGCCGAGAGCGCGAGCGTCGAGAGGAATTGCTGGCGGCGTGAGCCTGCCGCGGCCGTATGTCCGCCGCCGTTCCCAAGCGCGCTGTCCGGTGGCTAGCTTGCCCGCGTGCAAACGATTCGAGCGGTCGACTGGAGTTCAGACGGCGTCGCCGTACGCATCATCGACCAGCGGCGGCTGCCTGGAGAGTTCGTGGAGCGTGACCTCGCTACGCTCGACGAGATCTGCGATGCCATTCGCACCCTGGCTGTGCGCGGCGCGCCTGCAATCGGCGTTGCCGGCGCCATGGGGATGGTCGTGGCCCTCTCCGCGTTCACGGATGAACCGCCCGCTCGCTTTCGCGAGCGCGTCCGATCTGTTGGCGCGACCATTCGGGCGACACGTCCCACCGCCGTAAATCTTCCGTGGGCGATCGATCGCATGCTGCGTGCGGCCGCCGCGAGCACCAACTCGCCGCACGTCATCGTCGACGCCCTTCGTGCCGAAGCGACGAGCATACGCGACGAGGACCGAGCGATGTGCGAACGCATCGGGATGAATGGACTGCCGCTGCTTCCCGACGGCGCGCGGGTACTCACTCATTGCAACGCCGGCGCGCTGGCGACGGCCGGAATTGGTACGGCGCTGGCTCCCGTCTACCTCGCGGCGGCCGCGGGCCGTCGGATCGAGGTGTTCGCCGACGAAACGCGGCCGCTGCTTCAGGGCAGTCGCCTAACGTCGTGGGAGCTGACGCGGGCCGGGATTCCTGTCACCGTCATCGCGGACAACATGGCGGCATCGCTCATGCGCGCGGGCCGAATCGACCTGTGCATCGTGGGCGCGGATCGGATCGCCCGCAACGGCGACGTTGCGAACAAGGTAGGCACCTACGGCGTCGCGGTCGCTGCACATCACCACGGCATCCCGTTCTACGTCGCGGCACCGTGGTCGACGTTCGATCCCGCAACGCCGCATGGGGGGGCAATCGAGATCGAGCAGCGCAACGCCGACGAGATCCGGTGCGGCTTCGGCCCGCTGACGGCGACCCCTGAGGCTGCGGTGTACAACCCGGCGTTCGACGTCACGCCGTCCGCGCTCATCACAGCGATCGTGAGCGATCGCGGCGTGCATCGCCCGCCGTATGACTTCGCGCCGACCCCACTTCCAACCGCGGCCGCCGTCGCATGACGTGCCGCGGCGGAGCTCGAAGGCTGCCGGTATTGCTCGACGCGCATTCCGCGGCGCTCGAAGCGTGTCGGCGGTGCACGTTCGATGACCCCGCCATTCTGCCCGTGATCTCGTCGGCGCGCGAGCCGCTCGCGATGCTCGTTGGCCAGGCGCCGGGAAAGACAGAGGTCGTCGATCGACGGCCGTTTGCGGGTCGCGCCGGACGAACGCTGTTCCGCTGGTTCGGGTCGATCGGCATCGACGAGCCGATCGCACGGAGACGCATCTACATCGCCGCCATGACGCGATGCTTCCCGGGATCGAGCCCGTCGGGCCGCGGCGACCGAGTTCCATCGCCGTTCCAGGTCTCGAATTGCTCGGCGTGGCTCGACGCAGAGATCGAGATGATTCGACCGGCCGTGATCATTCCCGTCGGGCGCCTCGCGATCGAACGGTTTCTTGGCAACAGACTTCTGTCGGAGCTCATCGGCCGTGCGCATCGGCTTCCCGATCTGCCGGGCGCCCCCATAGCGATTCCGCTGCCGCATCCATCGGGGGCGAGCAGCTGGATTCACGCACCGGGCCACATGGAGCTCGTCGGTCGCGCCCTCGATCTCATCGCCGCACGACTACCGCAGCTCGTTCGAGAGAGCACCGGCACCAGGAGTGTCGCATGATTGCTCAGCTGGCGCTTGCCATGTCACTCACGGCGCCGCCGGACAATTGGTTCGGATCGGACAAGCTGAAGCATTTCTTCATCGCGGCGTTCACGCAGACTGTAGCGTACAGCGCGTTACAGGCTGCCCGAGTTCACCACGATGAGGCACTCGTGGGCGCGTGGGCCGTCACCGCTACCGTTTCCGTCGCGAAGGAAGTGCATGACCGACGATCGTACGGCCTCTTCAGCTATCGTGACCTCGTTTGGGACGCGGCTGGCGCGGGCGTTGCGACGCTGGTTATCTCGAAGACGGTAAGGACGCCGTCGGACGCGGAGCCGAGCCCTGCGTCGCGATTCATGCCGAAGGTGGGACCGCTCTTATCTCGCCTGGCGCCCGGTCCTATATTGGCCCAACAGGTACTGTTCAATCCTGCGCCACGCCGGTAATCAGTGCAGTCGGTGGCGCGACCGCTTTCCAGTCTCCGCATGAGCGATCCTGCCATCAAGCCCGACTTGGAACGCCGCCGCAACGCCGCGCTCCGCGAGCTCATAGACGAGCTACTTTTCCGGGTACGCGATGCCAATCAACACATCGACTTCTGGACACCGGAAGAGCGGGCCAGGGCCGAGGAAGAGTTGAACACCATCATGTCGCGGGTCCGAGGCGCGGCGCTGCACAAGTCGAAGTGAACCCGAATCCGGCGCAAGTCGCCGAGGGGTAGCTGTGGTACGGGCGCGTACGAAGTTCATCATCGGCGGTGTTCTGGTCCTCGGCACTGCCGGATACCTGATGGCGACGTCCATCGGTGAGACGGGTATGTACTACCTCACTCCCGGCGAGCTGACCGCGAGGGTGAAGGGCGACTCGACGTTCTACAACACGGGCGTGAAGATGGGCGCGCGGGTCGTTCCCGGGACGATCGACCGCGAGCCTGGGGGCCGAGCAGTCTCGTTTCGCGTGACCGACGGTAACCAGATCATTCCGGTCACCTATCGGGGCGTCATTCCTGACACGTTCACCGATAGCGTGGACGTCGTCGTCGAGGGGCGATACAACCGCGAGGGGACGTTCGTCGCGACGACACTGCTTGCCAAGTGCGCGTCTCGATACGAGAACGCGCCCGACAAGTACCAGTCGACGCCCGGCTACAAGGCACCGAAGGGCCCGGCCGCGTGATTCTCCTCGGCGAGCTGTCGCTCTGGGTGGCCCTGCTCATGGCCATCTGGAGCGCGACCGTCTCGTTCGCAGGCGGCCGAATGAGTCGCGCTGATCTCGCCGCGAGCGGCGAGCGCGCGATGTATGCGAGCTTCGCGTTCGTAGTGTTGTCCTCGATTGGGCTCTGGACGGCGCTGATCACTAGCGATTTCTCCCTCCGGTTCGTCGCGTCATATACGAGCGCGAACCTGCCGACGGTCTACAAGTTTTCGGCGTTCTGGGGCGGGCAGGCGGGCTCCATGTTGTTCTGGTGCCTGATCCTGTCGCTCTATTCCGCGCTCACGCTGTTCGCGAACCGGAAGCGCAATCGCGAGCTCATGCCGTACGTCACGGGCACGCTCGCGACGATTCTCATCTTCTTTCTCGGGACGACCGCGTTCAGCGCGAACCCCTACGCACGTCTCGATTGGATTCCACCCGACGGAACCGGGCTGAATCCGCAGCTGCAGAATCCGGGGATGGCGTTCCACCCGCCCAACCTCTATCTGGGCTACGTCGCCACGTCCATTCCGTTCGCGTTCGCGATCGCCGCGCTGGTGACGCGGCGGCTCGACGCGGAGTGGCTCGCGGCCGTTAGGCGGTGGTCGCTGGTCTCGTGGCTGTTCCTCACGATCGGCATCACGATGGGCATGTGGTGGGCGTACGTGGAGCTCGGCTGGGGCGGCTACTGGGCGTGGGATCCGGTGGAGAACGCCTCGCTGCTCCCGTGGCTCACCGGCACGGCGTTTCTCCATTCGATTATGATCCAGGAGAAGCGCGGCATGCTGCGGAAGTGGAACGTCACGCTCGTCGTCGCGACGTTCCTGCTCTCGATCCTCGGTACGTTCATCACGCGGAGCGGCGTGATCGAGAGCGTGCATTCGTTCGCGCAGTCGCCGGTCGGGACCTACTTCGCGTCATTCCTCATCGTTGCGATCATCGTCACGGCGTTTCTGGTCGCAACGCGGCTCAGGGATCTCGAGGCGCGCGCCGAGCTCGAGAGCATGGTGAGTCGTGAGGCGGCGTTCCTCTATAACAACGTCGTGCTCGTCGGCATCGCGTTCTCGGTGCTGTGGGGGACGTTGTTCCCGATCATCAGCGAGGCCGTGCGCGGTTCGAAGATCACAGTGGGCCCGCCGTTCTTCAACACGGTGAACATTCCGCTCGGCCTGCTGCTGCTGGCGCTCACGGGGATCGGGCCGCTCATCGCGTGGCGCCGCGCGTCTGTCAGGAACCTCAAACGACAGTTCGCGGTGCCGGTGGCGGGCGGCCTGTTCCTCGGTGCTGCGCTCTTCGCGCTCGGTATGCGCGACGGATACGCGCTCGTGTCGTACACGTTGGCCGGCTTCGTTTTCACAACGATCGGACAGGAGTTCGTGAAGGGCGTGAATGCCCGGCGTCGGATGCATGAAGAGCCGGTACCGGTCGCGCTCGTGCGACTCGTCGCACGCAATCGGCGACGCTACGGCGGGTACATCGTGCACTTCGGCGTCGTGGTGCTGTTCGCCGCGTTCGCGGGGCTCGCGTTCAAGAAGGAGTACGACCTGTCGCTCACCCCGGGCGCGTCCTTCTCCGCGGTCGATCCCTATAACCGCACGTGGACCTTCACGAGCCAGGGTGTCTCGCGATACGACGAGCTCAATCGCCAGGTGACGGCGGTCGTCCTCGAGGCGAAACGCGCCGGCATGGCCCCCACACTCATCAAGAGCGAGAAGCGGCAGCACGTGGACAGCCGGGGCCAGCCGACGTTCGAGCCGTCGACGGAAGTCGGCATTCTCGAGTCATTGAGGCAGGACGTGTACCTGGTCCTGCACGGCGTCTCCGGGGACGACAGGGAAACGGCGGAGATTCGCATCACGTTCAACCCGCTGGTGTGGTGGGTCTGGTATGGTGGCATCATCATGGCGTTAGGCGGCCTGATCGTGATGTGGCCGCAGGCCACGCGCGGCGGCGCGAGGCGTCGCGCCGAGGGCGGGTATGTCGTGGTGATGCAGTCATCGGAGCGGCAGGCGGCCGACGTCCCGGAGCCGCCGGTCGAAGCCGGGGTCTGATGGTCACTCGCCGTCGGTTCGTGATCACGTTAGGCGGGGCGGTCGTCGCCGTGGCGACGCAGGCCGCGCGTGGTCAGCAGGGCGCGGAAACGCCGGGTGCGACGATGGAGGGCGACGGGTATATCCCGGTGCGCCGACCGCCGCGTGCCGGTGCCGCGAAGCGACTCACGCCGCTCGAGCGCGATGCGGTGGAGCGGATGTTGTCATGCCCGTGTCCGTGCACGCTCGACGTGTTCACCTGCCGGACGTCGATGCCGTGCGGCTTTTCGCCGCGGCTTCATGCCGACGTCGTCAAGCTTGTGGATGGCGGCTATTCGGCGGATGAGATCCTCGCCGCGTTCGAGCAGGCCTACGGCGAGAAGATCCTCATGGCCCCGCACAAGCAGGGGTTCAACTGGGTGGGCTGGCTTGCTCCGTTCGCCGCCGTCGGCGGCGGTGCGTTCGCGGCGGGCGCGCTGATCCGACGATGGGGACGGCGCGCGGCCGAGCGCAGGATGGCGGCGTCGCCGGTGCCGATCGAGGCCAGCGACGATGAAATGGCGCGGCTCGAGGCGGCGATCCGGAGCGACGACCCGTGATCGCCCTCGTGGTCGGGGCGGTGCTCGCCGTCGCGGCGCTGATCTATGTGCTCCTGCCATTGTTCGATGCGGTGACGCCACTACGGGCGCGCCTAACGGGCACGCCGGCAGCGGCACCCGAGAGCGCGATTGACGCCCTTCGGGAGATCGAGTTCGATCGCGCCACGGGAAAGCTTTCCGACGACGATTACGCGGCGCTCAAGGCGACGTACACGCGCTCCGCGCTGGTGGAGCTGCGGTCGCGACGCGGCGATTCGGTGGCGGAATCCACGGCGCCCGAACAGGCGGTGACGCCGTCGACGGCAGACGCGCCCTTCGTCGCGGGTTCCGTAGATCCGGCGGAGGCGGCGATTCTGCGATACCGTGCGATCCGGCGGTCGTGCGACGTGTGCGGGCCGCGTCCGGAGCCAGACCCCGCGTTCTGCTCGTCCTGCGGGAAGTATCTGAAGGGTGCTTGCGCTACGTGCGGGGCGGTGATCGACGCCCCGGCCTCACGGTTCTGCGCCAACTGCGGGAGCACGCTCGCCGCGTAGCCGCGCCGTTCGTCACACGGTTCGTCCCACCTCCGCCTCTCCTGCGTCCGAAGTCGGCCCGCCGTTATTGACACAGCTACCCCCCGACTGCTATTAAGGCCCGGCACGTCTGGCCACCAATGGCCACGTCCGGTCAGCACATTCGAACGGTTCGTCCCAAGGTCGCCTCGGTCTGCGTCGCGGCGAGGTGGACTCCTTAGAGAACCGGCTCGTTAGGTCGCACCGTTTGGTCGGACAATCGGAAGGCTAGACATGCGGCGTGCGAGCGTTGCACGCGTCGATCGACCTGGTTCCAGCATGCAGCAGTCCCACTTGTCGCACACGCAGGAGGGCGCATGGTCAGTCAGGTTCACTGCAGGACCGCTCTTATCACCGCATTGGCGCTGGCAATTGGAGCGGCGCCACTCGCCGCGCAGCAGCAAGAGGCGGCGGGCGTCGGAACGATCGAAGGCACCGTAAGGGAGCAGACAACGGGGCGGCCGGTCGAGTTGGCGCAGGTGCACATCGTTGGCAAGAACATCGGGGCAAGCACGAACCGTGACGGTGTCTATCGCATCACCAACGTCCCGGTAGGATCGGTGGAGCTGCGAATCCGAATGGTCGGATTCACACCGACGAGCAGGACGGTGACGGTTACCGCGGGCAGTTCTCAGAAGGTGGACTTCGCCTTGTCACCGTCGGCGGTGCAACTCGAGGCGATCGTGACGACGGGAACGGCCGGCGCCACGGAAGTGAAACGGCTCGGCAACACGGTCGCGACGATCGACCCGCCAAAATACGCGCCGATCAAAACGGCGTCCGAGCTGCTGCAGGGCCGGGAGCCGGGTGTCGTCGGATTGTCGTCGAGCGGCCTTGCCGGCGAGGGAATGAAGATCCGCATCCGCGGCAACGCGTCCCTCACGCAGTCCAACGAGCCGATCGTGTTCGTGGACGGCGTGCGCATCAATTCCGGTGGCACGTCCGCGGCCAACGCGACCATCTCGCACCTCGACGATATCGATCCCTCGACCATCGAGCGGGTCGAAATCCTGAAGGGCGCAGCTGCGGCCACGCTCTATGGGACCGAGGCGTCCAACGGCGTGATCCAGATTTTCACCAAGAAGGGCACGGCCGGGGCCCCGAAGTGGGACGTCAACGTCACACAGGATTTCTCGAGCTATCCGACGAACCGCCTCGACGAGAACTGGGGCACTCCGGTTCGGCAAGGACAGCTGGATTCGCTGACGAGGCTGTGGGGAAGGAGCGATCTCCAGCTCTTCAAGCCGTTCGCCCAGCCACTGATGTCGGACTACTTCGAGACGGGGTCGGCGCAGACCGTGAACGCGTCGGTCACCGGCGGCACCCAGAACCTGAACTACATCGTGTCGGGCCTTTACAACAAGGACGACGGTCCGTTCGCCGCGCAGAAGCTCCAGGGCCTCGCGAAGGACGAGGTGCGTCGCGCCAGTGGTCGGTCAGCCGTGTCCTTCTTTCCCACGTCCAACATCCGCATCTCGGCGAACGGTCAGTACGCGCAGACGTACGCGAACCGACCCGAGTATGGCAACAACATCTACTCGCCGATCACGCTCCTCGAGTTCAGCAAGCCGGATTTTGGCCAATGCATCAACTCGGACCCGGAGGGCACGGACCCGGACCTCGGTGTGAAATCCCCCGGCGTCTGCAAGTTCGCTGGCAACCCCACCGGCTCGCCTAACGCGTTCGGAACGCCGCGCGAAGCAGCTCGCAAGCTGAACGAGATCAGCACCGACCGCTTTCTCTCGTCGATCGATGTCGGCTACACGCCGTTCGCGTCGCTCAACCTCAGCGCCATCTTCGGCGTCGATTATACGAGCCAGACGACCACCCACTACCAGCCGTTTGGATACAACATCGACCAGGTCATTGGCGATGACGTATTCGGCGATAAGGGCATTTACGACGAGAACAACCGCCAGCTCACGTTGGACGTGAAGGGGAACTACACGAAGGACTTCATGACCAACTTCAACTCGGCGTTGGTCGTGGGCGTTCAGGGCTTCATCACGAAGGTGAAGTACCCGGGCAGCTTCGGGTACGACTTTCCCGGGCCAGGCATTGCGGTGACCAGTGCCGCCGGAACTCAGCAGGCGAGCGACCAGGTGCTCGAGACCGTGAATGGCGGATACTTCCTGCAGGAGCAGCTGGGATTTCGGAAGTGGCTCTACCTGACCGGCGGCGCCCGGTACGACTACTCGAGCGCGTTCGGCAAGTCGGCCGACGGTGTATTGTATCCCAAGTTCTCCGTCTCGTTCGTGCCGAGCGATCTCGGCGGCTTCAAACTGCCGGGCATATCGTCGCTCCGGCTTCGTGCCGCATGGGGCCAATCCGGTCGCCAGCCGTCGGCATTCGCGAAGTTCACGACGTTCGCGGCGCAGCCTGGTCCTGCGGGTGCTGGCCTCAGGCCAGACAACCTTGGTAACTCGGACCTCAAGCCCGAGGTTGCGACAGAGATCGAAGGCGGAATGGAGATCGGGCTCTTCCATGACCGCTATGGCTTCGACGCGACGTACTGGAACCGCAAGGTCAACGACCTGCTGTTCGGCGTGCAGTATCCGCCGTCCGGGGGCTTTACCAACTCGCAGCTCACGAACGTGGGCCGGTTGGATGGGCACGGTCTCGAGTTGTCGGCACGCGGCTACGTGATCCAGACGGCCAAGACGTCGCTCGATCTCCGCGCCAACATTGCCTTCCTGTCGCAAACCGTCGCGTCGTTAGGCGGCTCTCCGGAGCTGAAGACGGGCGGCTCCTACGCCCGAATCCGAGGCTATATCAAGCAGGGATACGCGCCCGGCGAGTTCTTCGGCGCGAAGGCGCTCCGCGCTTGCGGTGCCGGGCAAACGACCAAGTGCCTGCAGCCTGGCCAGGTGCCGTACGACTTCAACGGCGACGGGTTGCCAGACTCCGAGGCTGACGCGCTCACGTTCCTCTCGGTGCCGCGCGACTACACGGCGCTGTTCAACGGCAACGCGATCCTGACCGAAGACGGCATCAATTCCGACCTGGGCAAGCCGACGCCTGACTACACCGGCTCCTTCGGCGGCACGCTGACGTTCGCCAAGAACTGGCAAATGGGCGCGCTGTTCGAGTTCAAGGGCGGCAACTACTCGTACTGGTGCCTCATCTGCGGGTTCCGCAACGCGTCGCCGCGTGGCACGAACACCCAGACGTTCCAGAAGGTGAACGCCACGCTCCTCAATCCGGCGAGCACGGCGGAGCAGCGCCTCGACGCGGCGAAGACCTGGGTGTACAAGCTCGCGTCCCTCACGCCGTATCAGGGACTCAATGAGGTCTCCAATGGCGACTTCCTGCGCTTCCGCGAGCTGAGCATCACCTACAACGCACCGCGCAACATCGCGGGGAAAGTCGGCGCGCGAACCATGGCGTTCACGCTCAACGGAAGAAACCTGTGGCTTCATACGAAGTACCAGGGCGTCGATCCGGAGGTGGCCTACGTCGGCCAGGGTGGCCAGACCGGCGTCGATGAGAATTTCGTCGAGTCGATCGACGGTTTCGGGCTCCCGCTTCCTCGCCGGATCGGCTTCTCGGTCCGCCTCGGCTTCTAACCGGAGACGACACGTATATGAAGAAAAGCAGAATCTTCTCGCGCGTCGTCGGCCGCCGCTCGAGGCCTATGATGGTACTCGGCGTGGCGACCCTGGCGCTGACCGGGTGCAAAGGCATGCTCGATGTCGATAACCCGAACAACGTCAGCTCCGGCGCGTTACAGGAACCGACCGCCGCGCCGGCAATCGTGAACGGCGCGGTCAACACCGGTGCGAACGCGATGTCGTCGCTGCTCAACGCCTACACGATCATCTCCGACGAGACGTTCCAGAGCGGGTCGCGCGATGACTACCGTTTGCTCGACACCGGCGTGCTCGACGCGAATACCAACGAATACCTCCAGGCCTCGTATCTCATCGCGATGCGGGCGCGCTGGATGGCGGAGCAGGCGATCGCGCAGGTCGGCAAGTTCGACGCGGACGGCGTCCTGCAGGACAAGCAGTTGCTCGCCCAATCCTATCTGATGGGCGCGATCATCTACGACGAGATGGGCAACATGTTCGACGACGTCGCCATCTCCGATCGCACCAACGCGGGGCCGAATCTTGGCGAGCAGAACATGGTCCAGGTGTACGATTCGGCACTCAAGTGGTTGGATGCCGGCGTGGCGATCGCGACGGGCGACAACTTGGCGGCGAGTCTGGGAATGCGCGCCCGCGTTCGGTTCGACAAGGCGGTGTGGCAGAAGCTGAATCCGCCGGGCACGACGCCTGCCGACCCGCTCGTGAACGACGCTCAGGCGACTGCCGACGCTGTTGCGGCGCTCGCCGCAATGTCGGGAGACTACCGGTTCGAGCTCATCAACGACCTCAACAACACCGGCGATGACGCGAGTGGCGGAGTCGGGTTCGAAATGAACTCGCGCGTCGAGCACACGCCGGACAGCTCGCTGGCGACGATCGATCCGACGAACAAGAAGCCAACGGCGGTCATCGCCAAGGACCCCGTGACCGGTGCCGTGGATGCGACGGCTGTGAAGATCATCAACCGGTTCATCGCGCCAGAATCGCCACAAGACATCAACCACCCGGCATTGACGGTCGTCTCGAAGCGGGAGATGTACCTCATCATCGCCGAGGCGGCTCTGGCAGCCGGCAACAATGCCGACTTCGACACGAATATCAACCTGGTCCGCGCGTTGGATGGGAAGGCGCCCTACACCGGCGCCGGCCCGACGCGGCTGCAACTGCTTCAGTGGGAGCGCAAGGTGCACCTGGTGTTCCAGGGCCGTCGGTTGAACGACATGTACCGATTCGGCGTGAAGGATCCGCGATGGGTCGCCAATTCGGTCGCGTTCCAGCAGGCGGGCTGCCTGCTTCCGATTCCTCTGATCGAGCGCGAAGCGAACAAGAACATCACCAGCGCGCCGGTTTGCCAGTAAGGCCGGCGCCACAGGAAAAAAGGGCGGCCCTCGCGGGCCGCCCTTTCACATCTCACATGCACATCACGGGTTCGGCGAAGGCTTGCCGCCGGAGGCTCCGCTGGCTTGGCCCGTCGCTTTCGCGATGCCCACCACAAGTCCAACCGATGCCGCGACAAGGGCCGTCGAGGCCGCAAAGGTGCGCCCCCGCGACAGCTCTCGCCGTTTGATCTGATCGATGTCGTTCGAGGCAAGCGTCACGGATTCGCCGTTCCAGTTTGCTACGGAGCTCTCTCCGCGGCGTCGAACACTTTCAAGAGCGATCGTCAACGACGATCCGTTTGCACTCGTGATGCTGCCTTCCACCACGGCGACGTTTGGGCCGATCTTCGGTGCGAGGTTGATCATACCGAGCGGGGAGAGCTCCACCGATACAGGCGTCGCCGGGGCCAGCTCGGCGTGATCCGCCGCGACATACTTGTAGCAACCAGCCAGGACGAACGGCAGTATTGCGACAGGCTTCCACAAGGACTTGGCGATCACGGGACCTCGGCGTCGAACGGAGCGGAGAATATACCTCCACTCAGATAAATCACGGACCACCGGACCTCAAGGGCTCTCGGTTCGTCCCTACCGCTCCAGGGCCTCCAGGCGGGCCTGGGCGATCCGGATCGGCCAAAACGTCGCCGTTAGGCAGACAGCGGCCGCCAGCCCGAAGCCCAGCACCAGCTCGATGACGGGGGGTGATTCTCCGCCGCCGAACGAAACCGCCGAGAGGTAGCTGTACACCGGCCGTGCCTCGAGAACGATTACGGCGCCAATGACGCCCACGGCGCTCATCATGTAGAGCAGGCCACCGAACGACGTCGGAATCTGCGCGGCGTTCTCCGTCTCGAAGCGCGGAAAGACAGTTCCGAAGCCGATGGCCAGCCCGGCGAGCGCGAACGTCATGAGCGTGATGGTGAACACCGACACCGCGAACATGAACGGGCTCACGTGAAGGAGGCTGTTCGTGACACCCACGATGGCGAGCGCCAGGACGAGCAGCGGGAGCGTGCCCACCCAGAACTTCGACCAGAGCAGCTCACGCACCGGCAACGGGCTCGCACGAAGCAGCCACCAGGTGCGCCCTTCCAGACTGACGCCGGGGAAGACGAAGCGTGCGGCGACGGACGCGAGAACGAACCCGGCGAGCGCGAGGTTGAGGAAGGGAACCAGGTTCACGATGAAGAACGTGATTCCGTCGCCTGTGAGCGGGAGGAACTTGATGTTGAAGACGTACAAGACCACCAGCACCGCAAGCAGGATGAGCTGCGACCACTGCGTGGTGTCGCGGAAGAACACGCGGACTTCCTTCAGCACCAGCTCGCGCCGCACCACCCCGAGAGGTGCGAGCATCCATCGAGCAGTCCGACCGGTCCATCCTTCGCACGCCCAGCGCTCGCCGCTCTCCTGTGCTTTCGTGAAGCCGCGCGCGTAGAGCCGGCGGTGGAGCAGGGCCCCGAGCACCACAGCTGCCGCGGCGCTCGACCACAGAAGATAGAGCGGCAGCAGATCGAGTGACCCGGTGAGCCACCCCATGATGCTGCGACTCAGCCACTCGCTTGGCAGGAGTGGGGATGTCGGCGTTCGAAGAATCGAAATGAACTCCACGAGCGAGCGAAATCCCTCTGGCCGCGCGAGCTTCTCGGGGCGGAGGAGACGAAACAGGACGACGAGGCCCGCTGCCGCCAGCACCGCGATGACACTCAGAATATCCCGCGTACGTCGCGCCGGAAACGCGTTGACGAGCACCAGCGTGATGGCGCTGCCTAACGCCGCAGGAATGACGAGAAACGGCACGAAGGTCAACACCGCGAGCGCGATGAACGCAGGCCCGCCATCGTAGACCGTGCCGTAGGCCGTCACCATCGGGACGGCCATCAGTACGACCATCCAGCTCGAGTTCAGAACGGTCTCGAGCAGCTTCGCGGTGTAGAGCGACAGCCAGTCCACTGGCGCTGACGCCAGCAGGTCGAGGTCGCGCGCGAGAAAGAAGCTCGAGAGCGCCGTGATGACGTTCGACAGCAAGAGGATCGAGAAGAACGAGACGAGGATCAGGCCGAGCAGCTTTCCGGCGAGCAGTGGCCCGATCTCGGGGACGCCGCGGAAATAGGCGAGGAGGCGATACAGCAGGCCGAACGCGAACGCCCAGAAGATCGTTCCGATCGTGAGCAGGATCGCCGTTCGTGCCGCCCGCCCGCGTTCTTTCTTTCGCGCGCGAGCCCGCGCCGTCAGCCACTTCGGCGCGAGCAGCGTGCGCAGCTCGTCAAGCATTCAGGACCTCGACGAGCTCTCGGGCGAGCCCTTCGCCTGTCAGGCGTAGGAAGATGTCCTCGAGGCCAGAGACTCCGGACTCGGCCGACGCGCGGAGGTCGTCCATGGTGCCGCAGGCGCGGATGACGCCTCGTTGAATGATGGCGATCCGGTCGCAGAGCGTCTGCGCCACCTCGAGCGTGTGTGTGGACATCATGATCGTATGTCCGCGTCTCGTGTACTCGCGGAACAGGTCCTTGAGCGTGCGGGCCGCCTTGGGGTCGAGTCCAACCATCGGCTCATCGACGACGATTACTTCCGGCTTGTGCACGAACGCGCTCGAGATGATGAGCTTCTGGCGCATGCCGTGGCTGTAGCTCTCCACCAGCTCATCACGCCACTCCTCGAGATCGAACAGCGCGAGCAGCTCGCGACCGCGACGTTCCACCTCGTCACCGGACTGACCATAGAGCCCCGCGACGAAGCGCAGAAACTCGACGCCGGTGAGCTTCTCATAGATGAACGGGCGATCGGGGATGAATCCGAGCTTCTGCTTCGCGGCGACCGGGTCGGCGGCGATGTCAATGTTGGCAATGCGGATGCTGCCCGACGACGGTCGCAAAATGCCGGCGATCATGCGGAGCGTCGTGGTCTTGCCCGCGCCGTTCGGCCCGAGGAAGCCGAACAGCTCACCCCTGGGCACGTCGAGGTCGACGGCGTTGACCGCCGTGAAGGATCCGTAGCGCTTGGTCAGCGAACGCAGCTCGATCATTTGCTTATTCGGCGGTCAGCACATCGATCCGGAGCGTCCCCATGAGCCGGAGCAGCTCCGCCTGGCGGTCCAGTCCTCCATAGACGAACCGCAGGTGAGACGCGTCAGCCGGGAACTGGCCGAAGGTCGGGTCCACCGCGACCCATTTCCCGACGAAGACTTCCGGCCACGCGTGGTAGTAGAACTTCGTTCCCACGAGGGCGAGTCCGGCGGCCGCACGCGTCGGTATCCCCGCCGCCCGAGAGAGCGCGATGAACAGCTGCGTGTGCTCGTTGCAATCGCCGGTGCGCGAATCGAGCACCTGAATGGCGCTCGGTATCGTGACCGAGATGGACTTCTTCAACGAGTCGTGGACCCACTGACTGATGCGACGCGCGGCGATGAGCGGATCGCGCGTGTCTCCGCGGATGCGGCGCGCGAGCTGCACGATCGCGGGCGCGCCGCTCTGCACCAGCGGTTCGGGCGACAGCTCGTGCCGGAAGGACATCCGCATCGCGAGCGCCATTGGCATGGTGTACGCGCCACGGCCGGGCGTGTCATCTTCCTGCGTGACGACCAGGGTGTCACCGTGCAGTGCCTGCCGTCCGCCATCCAGCGCGAATCCGTCCAGGTTTGCGGCTCGGAGTCGAACGCGTAGTCGGGACGTCGGCTTGCTCCCGATCGCCGCCGACGCCGCGATGGCGGTGGTCTCGAGTATGTCACGATTCGATGAGACGGCGCTCGGGCGCATGCCGCCGTCCATGCGCCAGTTGTCGAACGCGATCTCGTACGCGGTTCGCCGGAGCGTGAAGCCTAACGCGTGCTGCATCTGCACCACGCGTCCCTGCTCGTCGATCCACGCCCGGATAGCGGCCGGGCCGTCGGACGCCACGCGCCACGCACGGACCGAGTCGCGGTGCGCGGTCAACCAGCGGCGCTGCGCGTCGTCGAACCGCGCGCTGTCCGCAAACACGAACGACGATTCCGCTTCGACGCGCACGGTCAGCGGCGTCGGCGCCATCGCGATCGGGTCGAAGCTGGACAGCGTGTACGTCCGACCAACTTCGGGCTGCTCGCCGAGCGCGATCGCGATCGGGACCATCGTGGGAAGCACGACTGGGCCGGTGAGCCTAACGCGCTGCGTGTCGGCCGTCGTTTCATCATGGGCGACCACGACCCGCAGCGCCGAATCACCGACGAGCTGCCCGCTCACAGCGATCGGCGCTCCGTCGGCGTCGAACGACAGCTGGAAATCGGTCAACGCGAGGGTGCGGGACAACCGTACGTCCGACGTCGCCGTCGCACGATGCTCCGCTCCGCCGACGGGGAGGTCCGCCGTCAGGTAGTCACGTATCGCGAGACCGCCGCGCGTCGTGTCGATCGTGGACGACGCGAACCCGATCTGACGTCCATCCTTTTCCACGCGGTAGTACGCTGCTCCCGGGGAAACGCGCAGCGCGGCCTCCGCCAGACGCTGGGCGGGAGCGTTACGCCGCTCCCGATTCATGAACAGCGCGAGGCCTCCGGCCCACGCGACGAGCACCGCCGCGGCAATCGCACCTCGGCGCTTCACGACGCGATTCCGCCGACAAATCGTTCGAAGACGGAATGCTCGAGCTCCGTCTCGACGATGATGGTGATCGTCGCGGGACCTTTCGCCGCCTGACGGTGCCGTCGGATGGCATCGCCAAGCACTGCGGCGGCGTCCTCGATATCGAGGTTGCCGACGCCGAGCCCGAACGGCGTGATCGCGAGGTGCTCGATGCCCCAGTCGGCTGCTCGCTGCAGCGCGTTGCTTAGCGCCTGCTGCACCTTCGCGCGCGAAACCGGTTCATCAT
>JAJKIV010000354.1 GCA_021154285.1 Gemmatimonas sp.
ATAGCTTACCACCTGCGAAGCAAGTGAATTATTTCACGAAGTCGGGAGCGTGATGGATCGCACGTATCTACCGATATTGCTGCTGATGGGCTTCGTGGTCGTCAACGCGGTACTCATCCTCGCGTTGTCCCACCTTACAATTCGCCGCCGCCTCACGCCGGAAAAGAACACCCCGTACGAATCCGGCATCCCCCCACTCGGCGACGCGCGCGAACGGTTCTCGATCAAGTTCTACATGGTCGCGATGTTGTTCATCATCTTCGACATCGAGACCGTGTTCATGATTCCGTGGGGTGTGTTCTACCGACAGCTCTCCTGCTCGGCGCCGCTCGTCACGCTCACGAACGTGTGCCCGACGGGAAAGCTTTCGTTCTTCGGCCTCGGCGAGATGCTGGTATTCATGCTGATTCTCGTCGTCGGCCTCGTCTATGTCTGGAAGAAGGGAGCCTTGCAGTGGGACTGACGCCTCGCCCTGAGCATCGTGTGGTGGAGTACAATCCGTCCTCACAGGAAGGATGGGTCGCGACGAAGCTCGACTTTCTCGTGAACTGGGGTCGCGCGAACTCGCTCTGGCCAATGCCGTTCGGCACCGCCTGCTGTGCCATCGAATTCATGGCCACCGCCGCGAGTCGGTTCGACCTCGCCCGCTTCGGCATGGAGCGTATGAGCTTCTCACCTCGTCAGGCAGACGTGCTGATCTGCGCCGGCCGTGTGCCGTTCAAGCTCGCGCCGGTCATTCGACGAATCTGGCAGCAGATGCCGCAACCGAAGTGGGCGATCGCCATGGGCGCGTGCGCCTCGAGCGGCAACATCTTCGATAACTACGCGGTGGTGCAGGGCATCGACACCATCATTCCGGTCGACGTCTACGTGCCGGGATGCCCGCCGCGGCCTGAAGGCCTCATGTATGGCATCATGCTGCTGCAGGAGAAGGTGAAGAGCGAGCGGATGAACGACAAAACCATCCGCGCCGAGATGGAGCCGGACCCGAAGAGCAAGCTGTACATCCCGCCGCCGGTCATCGACGAGCTCTCCGAGCCGTTCGGCAACTCCGTTCACCAGACACGGTCGGGCCTGTGAGCGACGGGTTCGAGATTCAGTATCCCGGCAACGCGCTCGGCAACGCCGCTCCGGCACCAGTCACCCCGCGCGACGTTCCCAATCGCGGCGGCGACCAGAACCCGTCAGGAGCCGCGCTACGGCAGCAGTTCGCCGACGCGATCGAGCGCGTCGATGTCGTGTGGGGGGTGACGAACGTCTACGTGCGACCCGACCGTGTCCTCGACATTGTGCGCTGGCTGCACGACGACAGTTCTCAGCGATACGACTACCTCTCCGACGTGACAGCGGTCGAGTATCGGGACCTCGAAGCGCCGATCGAAGTCGTGTGGCACCTGCGATCACTTCCGTTCCGGCGCGAGCTCCGGCTCAAGGCGCAACTTCCGAAAAACAAGCCGCTGGAGATCGCGAGCGTCTGGTCGATCTACAAGTGTGCCGATTGGCTCGAGCGGGAATGCTTCGACATGTTCGGTATCCGGTTCATCGGGCACCCCGATCTGCGTCGCATTCTCATGTGGGAGCAGTACCGCGAGGGCTTCCCGCTGCGCAAGGACTTTCCGCTGCGCGGGCGATTTAGCCGCGCCGAGCAGTTGCGCCAGGCACTCGCCGCGAACCCCGAGGCGCGCTACTCGATGGAGGAGCTCTCCATCGCTGACGCGTTCGAGGATCTGCCGACCGACATGCGCAAGCGCCTCAAGGGCGGCGAGCGCACAGGAGAATAGCCGTGGCCACGCAGAAGCGGACCGTCGAAGTCGCGCTCTCGACGACCGGGGTTGACGCGGCGGGACGGCCGCAGCGCGTCCCGCTCGTCACCGCGGATGATGGGTCCCCCGTCGCAGTCGAGGCGCCGCCGATGGTGGAGCCCGATCTCGCGGGCGAGCACATGCTGATCAATATCGGGCCGCAGCACCCGGCGACGCACGGCGTGCTCCGCCTGGTACTGGAGCTCGATGGAGAAACGGTGGTGCGCTGCATCCCGCACATCGGCTACCTGCACTGCGGGTTCGAGAAGCTCGGCGAGTACCGGCAATACAATCAGATTCTGCCGCTCACCGATCGCGAAGACTATCTCAACGCGATGGGGAACAACGTCGGCTGCGCGATGAGCGCGGAGCGGCTGTTCGGCATCGAGATCACCGAGCGGTGCAAGGTGCTGCGCGTCATCGCCTGCGAGCTGTCGCGCATCGCGTCGCACCTGGTGTGGCTCGGCACGACCTGCATCGACATCGGGGCGTTCACGCCGTTCCTCTGGGCGTTCCAGCAGCGTGAGTACATCTACGACCTGATCGAGGCGTGGGTTGGTGCGCGCCTGACGCCGACGATCACGCGCGTGGGTGGACTCGCGGCGGATATCCCCGACGGATGGATGGCCCAGCTCGGGGAGTTCACGAGAAAGTTCCCGCACACCGTCGACGAGATCGACAAGATGCTGACGAAGAACGGCATCTGGGTCGGTCGCACAATCGGTCTTGGCGTGATGACGCCGGAGGAGGCGACGAACTGGGGACTTTCGGGTCCGATGCTTCGCGCCTCGGGCGTCGCGTTCGACGTGCGGAAAGACTTCCCGTACTACGACTACGAGACGTACGACTTCGACGTGCCGGTCGGCACGAACGGCGACGTCTATGACCGCTATCTCGTTCGCATGGAGGAGCTGCGGCAGTCGGTTCGCATCGTCGAGCAGGCCGCGAAGCGGTTGCCGGATGGCCCGATCAACGTGGACGATCCGCGGGTGATCCTGCCTAACAAATCGAAGGCGACCAGCGAGATGGAGTCGATGATCCATCACTTCAAGCTCGTGATGGAAGGCCCGCGCCCGCCGCTCGGCGAGGCGTACGTGGCGATGGAAAGCCCCAAGGGCGAGAAGGGCTACTATATGGTCTCGGATGGCACGTCCAAGCCTGTGCGCTGGCGCATCCGACCACCGTCGTTCGTCAACCTGGCCGCAATCCCGAAGATGGTCGAGGGACACTTGCTGTCCGACGTCATCGCGATCAACGCCAGCATCGACATCGTCATGGGAGAGATCGACCGCTGATGGCCATGTCCAAGGAGATGGGCGGCACGCACGCCGAGTCCCATGACACGCACGGCGGTGCCGAGCACGCGCACGGCGAGCCGCACGAGCCGGTCTTCGTTGGCGAACGCCGCAAGCAGCTCGACGAGCTGCTGACGCGGTATCCGACGAAGATGGCGGTGCTGCTGCCGGCGCTCTGGATGGTGCAGGAGGACCGCGGCTGGGTGAGCGAGGCCGGAATGGCGGAAGTGGCGGAGGTACTGTCCCTGACGCCGGCGTACGTGAAGGGCGTGGTGACGTTTTACACCATGTACCATCAGCACCCGGTCGGTAAGCACTTCATCCAGGTCTGCACGACGTCGCCCTGCAATGTCTGCGGGGCCGAGGATGTGGTGCACGCGTTCCTGGAACACACGAAATGCGGTGAGCTTGGCGTCACGTCCGAGGATGGCAAGTTCACCGTGATCGAGGTCGAGTGCCTTGGCGCCTGCGGCTTTGCGACGCCCGTCATGATCAATTCCGACTTCATCGAGTCGGTAACGCCCGAGAAGGTGCCGGATCTTCTCTCCAAGCTGACCTAAGCCAGTTTCATGGGATACCCGCACGCCCCGCATCCGCGGGAGACGACCGTTCTCTCGAAGTACTTCGGCGACCGCGACGCCATTGGCCTCGACGGCTGGCGCAAGCGCGGCGGTTACGTCGCGTTCGAGAAAGCGTTAGGCATGACGCCTGCCGAGATCGTCGGTGTCGTGAAGGACTCGGGCCTGCGTGGCCGCGGCGGCGCCGGCTTCCCGACGGGCCTCAAGTGGTCGTTCATGAAGCCGGGCGACGGCAAGCCACACTACCTGTGCTGCAACGCCGACGAATCCGAGCCGGGCACGTTCAAGGACCGCGAGATCATGCGCTGGACGCCGCACGCCCTCATCGAGGGATGTGCGATCGGTGCCTATGCCATCGGGGCGGAGACGGCCTACATCTACATCCGCGGCGAGTTCACCGAGCCGCTGGAGCGGATGGAGGCTGCCGTTCGCGAGGCGCGCGCTGCCGGCGTCATCGGACCTAACGCGATGGGCACGGGCAAGCGCGTGGACGTCTGGGTGCACAAGGGCGCGGGCGCGTATATTTGCGGCGAAGAAACGGCCCTCATGAACTCCCTCGAGGGGCGCCGGGGCAACCCACGCATCAAGCCGCCGTTCCCGGCGGTCGCCGGCGTGTTCGGGCAGCCAACGACCATCAACAACGTCGAAACGCTGGCGGCCGTACCGCACATCCTGAACAACGGCGCCGAGTGGTACAAGAAGATGGCGCGGGCGGACAACCCGAAGAGCACGGGCACCAAGCTGTGGTCGGTGTGCGGTAACATTGCGCGCCCCGGCAATTACGAGGTCGAGATGGGATTTCCGTTCAAGGATTTCCTCTACGACCTGTGCGGCGGCCCGCCACCGGGCCGGAAGTTCAAGGCGGTCATTCCCGGCGGGTCTTCGGTCCCCATCATGAACATGGAGGAGGCCGAGGCCGCGTTGATGGACTACGAGGGCATGGTCGCGAAAGGCTCCATGCTCGGCTCCGCAGGCTGCATCGTCATCGACGACGCCCAGTGCATGGTCAAGCAGATCGCGCGGCTCGCTCGGTTCTACGCCCACGAGAGCTGCGCCCAGTGCACACAGTGCCGAGAAGGGACGGCCTGGGCGACGAAGATCATGGAGCGGATCGAGGCGGGCGAGGGCACGATGGCTGACCTCGACACGCTGCTCGAGATTGGCGACAACATGACGGGCAAGACGATCTGCGTGCTGTCGGACTCGTGCGCCGTCCCGATAGCGTCCGGCATTCAGAAATGGCGCGACGAATTCGAGGCGCACATCAAGGGCAAGCGGTGTCCGTTCCGCGCCGCCGCCGCGGCCTGACGGCCGCCTGAGCTCCAGAGCCTAACGACGAGTCAATGGCTGACGTCAAGACGATCAATCTGACCATCGAGGGTAGGCCGGTCGCGGTTCCCGAGGGCACGTCGCTCCTCGAGGCCGCGCGGACGGTCGGCGTGCTCATCCCGCACTACTGCTATCACCCAGGACTTCCGGTGGCCGGCGTGTGCCGGATGTGCCTGGTCGAAGTGGAGAAGGCCCCGAAGCTCGCGCCCGCGTGCGCAACTTCCGTTGCCGACGGGCAGATCGTGCACGTGCACTCCGAGAAGGCACGCGAAGCGCGCAAAGGCGTCCTCGAGATGCTGCTCATCAACCACCCGCTCGATTGCCCGATCTGCGATCAGGCCGGTGAGTGCGAACTGCAGGACTACACGTTCCAGGAAGGACGCAAGGATTCGCGCTACAAGGAGGCGAAGCGGTTCAACCCGGTGGAGGATTTCGGCGGCGACGTCGTCTACGTCCCGAACCGATGCATCCTCTGCACGCGATGTGTCCGATTCATGGACGATGTGGCGCACGAGCCGGTGCTCAACGTCAGCGAGCGCGGCGACCGTGCGTACATCGGAAAGTTCGAGGGGAAAGACCTGACGCACCCGTGGGCGGGGAACGTCGTCGAGCTGTGCCCGGTCGGCGCGCTGCTGTCCAAGGATTTTTTGAACAAGGCGCGCGCGTGGGAGCTCGACCGCACGGCGTCGATCTGCCCCAACTGCACGCAGGGCTGCAACGCCATCATCGAGACGCGCGACAACACCGTCGTTCGTATGCGGCCGCGCGCCAACTCCGACGTCAACGACTACTTCCTGTGCGACGCGGGTCGACTCGACTATCGCTGGCTGAACGGGCCGAACCGGCTGGAGCTGCCACAGGCACGCCAAAACGCCCTGCTCGCCGACGCCGACTGGGATATCGCGTTAGGCGCGGCGGCGGCCGCCATTCGCGGCAAGCGCACGCTCGTCGTCGCATCGCCGATGCTGTCGAACGAGGCGCTTCACCTGCTGTCCCGGCTGATCCGCACGACGGGCGGTCGCGGAGCGTTCCGCGTGGCTCGCGGCCCCGAAGCGCCGCTCCCCGGCGTGAAGGACCTCGCGCTGCGCAGCGAGCGCGCGGCCAACGTGATCGGCGCCGAAAAGCTCGGGTTCACGAAGACCGATACGCCGCTGGCCGGCCTGCAGGCGACTGACGTCCTCGTCATCGCGGACCATGCGCTGACCGACGCGGAGATCGAGGCCGCGAGTCGCGCGGCCGCGGTCGTCGTGATGGGCACGACGCTGCCCGCCAGCCTCGCCAACATCGCGGCGGTGCTTCCCATTACAAATTTCGCCGAGGAGGAGGGCACGTTCACGAACCTCCGCGGCCGAGTACAGCGCTTCCTGCAGGCCAAGGCCGCCCCCGGCCTCGCACGCCCCAGCTGGTTCGTGCTGTCCGATCTGCTTGGAGCGTTAGGCGAGTCGACCAACTACTTCCTTCCCGCCGACGTGTTCGCGGCCCTCGCCGCGCGCCATGCGAAGTTCGCCGGTTTGGCGA
>JAJKIV010000355.1 GCA_021154285.1 Gemmatimonas sp.
ATCGTTCCACGACACTCGCAGGACCCATGCCGAAATGGTCGAGATCGGTATAACAAACCTGTGGCGGGTTGAGCTTGAATGGGCCCGCTGAACCGCGTCCAGGCGCTCAGCTGGCCTTGCGGGGCGCACGAGCGCTCGTGCGGAATACGGTGCCGCCTAACGCTTACGGTTGGGAACGCAAACACGACAGCCGGGACATCGGGACTCGGGACATCGGGACTCGGCCGGGAGGCTATTGCGGCAGCTGAAGGCTCCTCGGTGCTAATAGTGTCCCGGCCGAGTCCCCAGTCCCGTTGTCCCGATGTCCCGGCGGTCACGTCGCCTTCTTCGCCTTGGCTGCATTCTGCGCCACACGCGCCTTCACGATCTTCCGCACGAGCATCGCTGGCAGCGGACGGCCCGGCTGAAATCGGATCGTGCCCTTGCTCGTCTCGAACGCCTCGAGCTCGTCCTTGAAGTCGTTTACCATCCCGCCAGGGTAGAACGCGCAGTGATGCGCGGCCGCAGCGAAGTAGACGAGCACCCGGCCCGCATAGCGAAAAGCCGGCATCTGATAGCTGATGCACTCCTCGGCTGTCGGAACGACACCGCGAATCGTCTGGCGAAGTTGCTCGAGCGCCGCGCGCTGGTCGTCGCTCACGCGAGCGAGGTATTCGTCGATGGTCGTGGGAGGTGCGGTGTGAGTCTTCGACCTCATGAGTTATCTCCATTCGTTGCGGACGCGGGGAGACGGTCGCTACCGTGAGCGCTGTGATCGACGCTCCAATATCCACGTAATCCCCGCGGATGACACCCGGCGGCGGCGCGAAGTCGATTCGCACGCCGGCCATTCGGCGACTGTCGAACGGCCGTCGTGAACGCCTACGTTTATATCATGACTGCCGCGCCCACTCCTCCTCCCACACCGACGCCGTACGAGCAGCTTGGTGGCGATGCCGGTGTGCGAAAGCTCGTCGATCGCTTCTACGACCTCATCGACACCGCGCCCGAGGCGGCGACCATTCGTGCGCTGCACGCGAGGAGCCTCAAGGCGGCTCGTGAGAAGCTGTATCTCTACCTAACGACCTGGACTGGCGGGCCCCCCGTGTATACCGACCGGTACGGTCACCCGCGCCTTCGGATGCGCCACTTCCCGTTTCGCATCGGCGTTCGCGAGCGAGACGAGTGGCTCTGGTGCATGGACAAGGCGCTCGACGAGCACGACATGCCGGACGATATGCGACAGTATCTCCGCGAGCGGTTTCATCAGCTTGCCGATCACATGCGAAACCAGGAATAAATCACGTGCGCATTGCCGACATGAACTGGATGCAGGTCGAGGCATACCTCCAGCACGACGACCGCGCCATCCTCCCCCTCGGCAGCACCGAACAGCACAGTCACCTTCGCCTCACGGTCGATTGCATCCTGCCGGAACGCGTTGGGGCCGAGGCGGCGGAGCCGTTAGGCATTCCGGTGTTTCCGGTGGTGGCGTACGGTGTGACGCCGTACTTCCGCGAGTTCCCGGGCACCATCTCGCTCCGCGTGGAGACGCACCTCAACGTCGTGCGCGACATCCTCGACAGCATGGCGCACAGTGGCTTCCGCCGGATCCTCATCGTCAATGGCCACGGCGGCAACGGCGCCGTACAGCAGTTCGCGCAGGAATGGGCCGCCGACCACACGCCGTGCCGAGTGCTGTTCCACAACTGGTGGAACGCGCCGCGAACCTGGGCAAAGGTGCAGAGCATCGATCCGGTCGCGTCGCACGGCTCGTGGATGGAGAACTTTCCGTGGACGCGCCTGCCCGCGGTGGGCATGCCGCAGGTGCAGCGGCCGATGGTCGATCATGCGAAGGTGCGCGTGCTCGACCCGGTTGCCCTTCGCGAATACCTTGGCGACGGCAACTACGGCGGACTGTATCAGCGGCCGGACGAAGACCTGCTCGCGATCTGGCAGGTTGCGGTCGACGAAACGCGCGCGCTGCTCACCGGCGGTTGGGGCGACTGACACGAGCGAAGAAAACGGAGTATGCGAGCACTCATCTGGGGCGCCGGCGCGATTGGCGGGACGTTAGGCGCGTACCTCACCCGCGCGGGGCACGACATCACGTTCGTGGACGTCGTCGAGGAGCATGTCCGCGAGATCAACCGATCCGGTCTCCGGATCACCGGTCCGATTGATGAGTTCACGACACGCGCTCCGGCGTACACGCCGGAGGCGCTCGAGGGACGGTGGGACACCGTGATCCTCGCGACGAAAGCGCATCACACGGAGTCTGCCGCGGAGACACTCCGGCCACACGTCACCGACAACGGTTGCGTGGTATCCGCGCAGAACGGGCTCAACGAGATCGCCATCGCGCGCATGGTCGGAGCAGAGCGCACGGTCGGGTCGTTCGTGAATTTCGGCGCGGACTACCTCGAGCCGGGCGTAATCCACTACGGTGGGCACGGCGCGGTTGTCGTTGGCGAGATAGACGGGCGGGTAACGAGTCGCGTGGAATCGATCCGCAATGTGTGGCGCGACTTCGACAAGCGCGCGATCGTGACGCCGAACATCTGGGGCTTTCTGTGGGGGAAGGAAGCCTATGGTGCCATGCTGTTCGCCACGGCGCTCACCAACGAGTCGATCGCTGACGCGCTGGCGAACCCCGCGCATCGCGCTCTGTACATCGGGCTCGCTCGGGAGATCAACGCCGTCGCCCGCGCCCGCGGCGTGATGCCGGAGGCGTTCGACGGCTTCGATCCGTTGGCGTACGAGCCTAACGCGTCGGAGGGCGCGGCCGAGCGGTCGCTGGACGCGCTCGTCGCGCACAATCGCCGATCCGCCAAGACGCACAGCGGTATCTGGCGTGACATCGCGGTTCGCAAACGTCCAACGGAGGTCGACGCGCAGCTCGGCATTGTCGTGATGCTCGCGCGCGAGGTTGGCGTACCGACTCCGCTCACTGAGCGGCTCGTTCAGCTCGTGCACGACGTCGAACGGGGCGCCCGCCCGCAGTCGCTCGATACGCTCGAGCAGCTTTTTGAACCGAATGGGGTCAGAGTCGTAATTGATCATTCCAACGCGGCTGCGTTGGAATGATCAATTACGACTCTGACCCCATAGGGGGCAATTCCTTTCAGGGTAAGACGGCGATCGTCACCGGCGCCGCGCACGGCTTCGGGCGGGCGATCGCCCTCGCATTCGCGGAGCGTGGTGTCAGCGTGTGGGCGTGTGACGTCATCGAGCCCGAGCTCCGCGAGACCGAACGCCTTGCTGCCAGCCCTGGTATGTGCCGTGCATGCGTCACGGATGTCACCGACAAGCGTGCCGTGCACGCGACCGTCGCCGAGGCCACGCGTGCAACAGGTCGCGTCGACATTCTGGTCAACAACGCCGGCGGTGTGCTGGGTCAGGTTGGTCGACCGCTGGAGGAAGTGTCGGAGGCCGACTGGCGGAAGATCTTCGATGTGAATGTCACGGGTGCGTTCCTGTGCGCGCAGGCGGTCGCCCCCGGCATGAAGGCCGCGCGTGCCGGCCGCATTGTCAACATCTCGAGTGGCGCCGGGCTCGGGGTGAGTCTCACCGGCATCCAGGCGTACGCGTCGGCCAAGGCCGCGCAGATCGGCCTAACGCGCCAACTCGCCCATGAGCTCGGGCCATGGGGGATCACGGTCAACAGCATCGCGCCGGGGTTCGTCCGCTCGAATCCCACGACCGAGCGGCAGTGGGAATCCTACGGCGAAGAGGGGCAGCGCCGGCTCGTCGAGGGCATTGCGCTCAAGCGTCTTGGCTCGCCGGACGACATTGCGTACGGTGTTCTGTTCTTCGCATCGGACGCTGCCGGTTGGATCACGGGGCAGGTCTTGTCGATCGACGGCGGTAAGTAGTGCGTCCTCCGCGGTTCAACTGTTTTTGCCGGTACCTCCGACGCTTTCCACGAAAGCTCGACGCTGATACCGTTGCGGGAATCCGGCGGTCAACCCCGACCCCAAGAGGCGAAGATGCGGCCCAGACGTTGGTCGTCAGTGCCACTCGTGTTGGCCCTCGTGACGTCGACGATGTCAGCCCAGACCAAGACCGTTGCCGAGCGACTCGGGCTTCCGGCCGACACGAAGCTGCTGATCCTGCACGCCGACGACCTCGGCGTCGCTCACTCCGTGAACGCGGCCAGCTTCGACGCGCTCGACAAGGGTGCGGTGTCGTCGGCGAGCATCATGATGCCCACGCCGTGGGTCACCGAGGTTGCCACGTACGCCAAGCAGCACCCTAACGCGGACCTCGGGCTGCACCTGACGCTGACGAGCGAATGGCTCACGTATCGCTGGGGCAGCGTCGAGTCAAAGGACAAGGTCCCGAGTCTTCTCGATACGACAGGGACGTTCCCGAGCGACGTGCCGCCGGTCGTCGCGCGCGCCAAGCCGGCCGAGGTGGAGCGCGAGCTGCGCGCGCAGGTGGCGCGGGCGATGGCGCTCGGAATTCGTCCGACGCATCTCGACAGCCACATGGGCACACTGTTCACGACACCGGAGCTCATCGCCACGTATGTGAAGGTCGCGCACGATTACCATCTCCCGTTCCTCGGGATGAAGACCTCGCCTTTTGGCGGTACTCCCATGCCGGTTTCACCGAAGGATGTCCTGGTCGACGCGGTGGTCATCGCCGGGCCGGAAGTCCCGCGCGATCAGTGGAAAGCGTTTTACGTGAATGCGATCTCCACTCTCAAGCCGGGGCTCACGGAGATGATCGTCCACCTCGGCCACGATGACGCGGAGCTGCAGGCGGTGACGGTGGATCACGAGCCGTACGGTTCGGCGTGGCGGCAGCGCGACTACGACGTCGTCACGAGTGCGGAGTTCAAAAAGGCGCTGCAGGACAACAAGGTGAGGTTGGTGACCTATCGGGAGCTGCAAAGGTTGACTCAGTAATCATGAGCCCAGAGTCCGAGCGGCCGCGTACGGTCGCGGAGCGTCGATTTGCGGAGCGGGCGTCGGAGTTGACGAGGCTGGACCTGCCGGCCCGGTTCGCGCGCATGTACGAGACGAACCTGTGGGATAACAGCGAGTCGCGCTCGGGCGACGGCTCGAGCCTCGCGTCGACTGCAGGCCTGCGCGCCAGTCTCCCGAACCTGCTTCGCCAACTCGAGGTGCGGCGCTTGCTCGACGTCCCGTGTGGCGATTTCCACTGGATGGCTCACATGGACCTGGCTAGCGCCGGTGTGGTTGCGTACGTGGGCGGTGACGTCGTGGACGCGATCGTGAAGGCGAACACCGCGCGCTACAGCGGGCCGAGTCGGAGCTTCGTCCGCGTCGACCTAACGAGTGGGCCGCTCCCGGCGGTGGCCGGCCAACCGGCGGATGCGGTGCTCTGTCGCGACTGCCTCGTGCATCTGTCGTTCGCCAACATCGCGCGGGCGATGCGCGTCGTTCGGGACAGCGGAGCGCGGTACCTGATCACCACGACCTTCCTCGAGCAGCCGGCGAACATCGACATCGTCGATGGCAACTGGCGTCCGCTCAACCTCGA
>JAJKIV010000356.1 GCA_021154285.1 Gemmatimonas sp.
GACACCATCTGGAAGGATGTGCGGTGGTCGAACGGGAGCGACGAGTTTCTGTTCACGGCGGGCAAGCGAGGCAATCACGAGCTGACGCTGATGGCGGCCGACGCGCGGACCGGAGGGGCTCGCACGATCCTGAAGGAGA
Organism: Gemmatimonas sp.; assembly: GCA_021154285.1. Taxonomy (GTDB): domain Bacteria; phylum Gemmatimonadota; class Gemmatimonadetes; order Gemmatimonadales; family Gemmatimonadaceae; genus JAJKIV01. The sequence goes on from JAJKIV010000356.1 coordinate 140, forward strand.
CCGGGAAGACGTTCGTCGAGACGAACGAGAACTCCGGCGGCATTCCGAACTGGCGCCCGGTTGGGAATGGCAAGGAAGTCGTCTGGTGGTCCGAGCGCGATGGATGGGGCCACCTCTATCTCGTGGACGCCGTGACGTGCCAGATCAAGACGCGCCTGACGAGTGGCGCCTGGATGGTGAGTGACCTGCTGCACGTGGACGAGCCGACGCGCTCCGTCTACTTCACGGCGCGAGGCCGCGAGGCCGGGCGCGATCCGTCCTATCGGTTCCTGTATCGCGTGAAGCTGGATGGCGGCCCCGTCGAGCTGCTCACGCCGGAGAACGCGGATCACGACATCTCGTTCTCGCCAGACGGCAAGTTTCTGGTCGACGTCTACTCGCGTCCGGACACGATCCCGGTTTCCGTCGTGCGCTCGACGACGGGCGCCGTCGTGAAGGAGCTCCAGCGTGCCGACATCTCGCGACTCGTCAAGGCGGGTTGGACGATGCCGATCCCATTCACCGTCAAGGCGCGCGATGGGCAGACGGATCTCGAGGGACTGCTCTATCGTCCGTCGAAGATCGAGCCGGGGCGGAAATATCCGGTCATCGACTACATCTACCCGGGCCCGCAGATCGGCTCCGTCGGCACCTGGCAGTTCAACGTCAATCCCGCCGGCAACGCGCGGTCGCTCGCGGAGCTTGGCTTCTACGTCGTGCAGGTTGATGCGATGGGAACCCCCGGCCGCTCGAAGGCGTTCCACGACACCTTCTACGGCAACATGACGGACAACGGCATCCCCGATCAGATTACGACGATCAAGCAGCTCGCGGCGCGCTACCCCGAGATGGATCTCGATCGCGTAGGAATCTTCGGGCATTCCGGCGGCGGGTTCTCCTCGACTGACGCGATCTTGTCATATCCGGAATTCTTCAAAGTCGCGGTGTCGAGCGCCGGCAACCACGACAACCGGAGCTACGACTTCACGTGGGGAGAGAAGTACCAGGGCCTCATGAAGAAGTTGGGCGACTCGACCGACTCGTTCGATTCGCAGTCCAACTGGCGCAAGGCGAAGAATCTTCGCGGCCGGCTGATGCTCGCGTATGGAACGCTCGATGACAACGTGCACCCGGTGGCCACGCAGCTCGTGATCGACGAGCTGATCAAGGCCAACCGGGATTTCGATCTGCTCGTGATGCCTAACCGCAATCACGGCTTTGCGGGGGATCCGTACATGATCCGGCGAACCTGGGACTACTTCGTTCGGAACCTGATGGGAGCGACACCACCGGACGGATACCTGCTCAAAGGCCCGACACACTGACGATGCGCCAACTCAACGCTGGCCTTGTCGCGCTCGTACTCACGGCGCGAGCCGTTCCGCTGTGCGCTCAGGATCTGTCGACGTTGCCGTGGCGCTCGATCGGGCCCGCGTCGTTTGGCGGCCGCATCGATGACATTGAAGCCGTGCCCGGAAAACCGGGCACGGTCTTCGTCGGGACCGCCGGTGGTGGCGTCTTCCGCACGACGAACAACGGCACGACGTGGTCTCCCGTGTTCGACCGCGACGGCAAGTCGACATCCATTGGCGACATTGCGATTGCGCCGAGCGATCCGGGGATCGTCTGGGTGGGGACGGGCGAGGCGAACAACCGGCAGAGCACGACGTGGGGCGATGGCATCTACCGCTCGCTCGACGGCGGCGACACGTGGACACACATGGGGCTCGCGGCCACGCAGCACATCGGGCGCGTGGCGATCCATCCGCGCAATCCGTCCATCGTGTTCGTGGCCGCGCTCGGGCACCTGTTCGGGCCGAACGCGGACCGCGGCGTCTATCGCACGACGGACGCCGGTGCGACGTGGAAGAAAGTGCTGGCTGGCGACAGCGTGACCGGCGCCGTGGATGTCGCCATCGATCCGGATGGGCGCACGGTGTACGCCGCGCTCTACCAGCGAATGCGTCGCGGCTTCGGGTTCATCGGTGGTGGGCCAGGCAGTGGCCTGTTTCGCTCGCGCGATGGCGGCGACACGTGGGAGCGGCTGAGCGTCGGCCTGCCGGCCGCGATCAAGGGACGCATCGGCATCGCGATCGCGCCGTCGCAGCCGTCGACGGTCTATGCGGTCATCGAGAGCCAGAACGGTGGCGTCTTTCGATCCGACGACCGCGGTTCCACCTGGCGCCGGCAGGCGCCGCTCAACCCTCGGCCGATGTACTACTCCCAGATTCGCGTCGATCCGGCGTATCCGGATCGGGTGTGGTTGCTGGGAACGAACCTCCACAAATCGATCGACGGCGGCCGCACGTTCACCACCGACACCACCGGCGATCGCATTCACGTGGACCATCACGCCCTCTGGATCGACCCGAACGATGGGAACCACATGATGCTCGGGAACGACGGTGGGCTCTACTTCACGTACGACGGCGCGCGCAACTGGGACTTCATCGACAACCTTCCGATCGGCCAGTTCTACGACGTCGATGTCGATGAGCGTGACCCCTACTTCATCTACGGCGGGACGCAGGACAACGGCACCTGGGGCGTCCCGGTTCGTACCTACAACGGCGTCGGCATCACGAACGCCGACGTCATGAACATCGCGTACGGCGACGGATTCTTCACGGTCACTGACCCCGCGGACCCGCGATACATCTACGCCAACTCCCAGAGTGGGCGCGCGTATCGCGTTCACCTCGCGACGCGGGAGGAGCGCGGTATTCGTCCAGTCCCGCCTGACACCGGAGAGACCTATCGATTCAACTGGAGCACGCCGATGGCGCGCTCCCCGCAGGATCCCAAGACGATCTACTACGGCGGCAATCGCGTCTTCCGCACGCGCGACGGCGGGCAGTCGTGGGACGTGATCAGCCCCGATCTCACGCGCAACCTCAAATGGAAAGAACTGCCCATCATGGGGATGAAGCGTGACTCGACGACGCTCTCGCGCGACGACGGCACGAGCGACTACGGCACGCTGACGACGATCGCGGAGTCGCCGAAGAACGCCGGGTCGATTCTCACGGGTAGCGATGACGGCGTCGTGAGCCTAACGACCGATGGGGGTCGCACCTGGACGAACATCACGTCGCGATTCAAGCTGCCAGGTCCGCGCTGGGTGAGCCGAGTGCTCTGGTCGGCCCATGACCCGCGTACCGCGTTCGTCTCGTTCGACGGACACTACGACGACGATATGGCGCCGTACCTGTTCCGCACGACCGACGGCGGGGCGACGTGGACATCGATCGTCAGCGATCTGCCGGCCGGGCACTCCGTCAAGTCGATCGCCGAGCATCCGGTGAATCCCGCGGTGGTGTTCGCCGGGACGGAGTTCGGCCTCTACGTGACGGTTGATGGTGGTCGGCACTGGAGTCACGCCGGCGGAGCACTGCCGCGTGTTCGCGTGGACGACATCGCCATTCACCCCACTCGCCACGACCTCATCCTCGGCACCCACGGCCGAAGCATCATCGTGCTCGATGACGTGGGGATGTTCGATCGCGGTGCGCCGGTGGCCGCGGCCGGCGACGCGGTGTTGTACCCGATCCGGCCGGCCATGGAGCGCTTCATCACGCGCATCCTGCCGACACCAGGCGCACGAACTTTCCAGGCGCCGAACCCGCCGTCCGGCGCGATCATCACGTATGCGTTAGGCACGCCGGCCTCGATGACGGATACCGCGACAGCGCGCCTGACGATTGCCGACGCGAGCGGACGCGTTGTCCGGACGCGGACCGTTGCGGGAAGCCCGGGCCTGCATCGAACGGGATGGGACCTCCACGATGACCGCGCCCCCGGCGTTACGGACGCGGACGAGGGATGGTTCGGGGCGCCCACGGGCGGGTGGGTACTGCCCGGGCGCTACACGGTCACGCTGGCGGCGCGCGGGAAGTCGTTGTCACAGTCGGTGGAGGTTGCGGCAGATTCGCGGCTCGACATCGCGTCCGGCGCACTCGAGGCGCGGCACACGGCCTCCCAGCAGCTCACGGTGCTGGAAAAATCGTTCAACGACGGTGTCGTTCTCCATCGTCGGCTCACCTCCGAGTTCACCCGGCTGGACTCGGCGCTCGCGGCAAACCCCGCCCGTCGGGATTCGCTCGCCGCGCTGACGAAGAAAGTCCGCCAGCGGATCGACTCGTTAGGCCGCCGATTCGGCGGTGGCTTTGGCGGCGCGAAGTTCGGGTTCCTGGATCTCGACGCCTCGATGCAGGCGTCGTCGACGGCACCCACGGTCGCGCAGCAGCGGGCGCTCGACCAGCTCCGGGTGCAGCTGCGCGAGGACCTCGCGTCGCTCAATACCTTGCTGTCCGGCGACTTCGCGGAATTTCAGCGACGCGTGCTCGGAGGAGGGGGTATGACGCTGGCTCCGGTCGCGTTGCCGTTTCCCGGCTCTTTCTGAGTATTGCGTGGCATCGTAGCCGGGTCACGGCACGATCTGAGCCTTCCCCGCCATCGCCTTGTTATACGTCGCGACGTCCTCGCGCATGATGCGATCGTACGCGGTCTTCACATCGGCGAGCTGCTTCTCGAGCATCGCGAGCACGCCGAGCGACGCGTCGGTTGGACGGAACTCGGCGCCACCGGCCACGTCGCCCGCGCCCGTCCCGACCTCCCCCGACAGCCACACCAGATTCATGTAGATCTTGTACGACTCCACGTACCACTTGTCGTCGCTGTGCATCTCCGTACGCGACAACAACTGGAGCTCGACGTCGAACAGCTTCTTGTTCAGCGCGTCCACGGCGGCGACCGCCTCCGCATCGGCGCTCGACTTCTTGCGCTGATCCTCGAGCTGCTTCCGCATGATCTCGATGCGATTGATCATCGCCCCGCTTCGGTTCATCGCGTCGCGAATGCGGAGCTGCGCCTTGGTCGACGCCACGAGGTCCGCCATCGGCATCGTCGTTTCCGTCGCGCGCGTCACGGTAAAGCGCTCCGCCGGCGTCGTCGTGCCGTTGGACGTGAGACGCACGGAGTAGCGGCCGGGCAGGGCGAGCGGTCCGGTGTTCAGCGGACCATCAATGCCCCAGTGTACGATCGGCCGCACCTGCTTCCCCTTGAATCGCGGCTCTTCCCAGATATGCGGGTTGTCTGGCGGAGCGGTCCGGAGGTCCACCTTTATCGGAGCATCATAGTGCATGTCCCACGTTGCGCGGTTGAGCCCAGCGCGCGTTTTCGCGTGCAGCGTTCGGATCACCGTGCCCGTCGAATCCAGGATCTCGAGGGTCGCCGGCTCCTGTGTTGCCGCCGGGACGGCGAACGTGAAGTCGGCATAGCCACCGCGCGTCTCGCGGTATCCCGCGCGCGGCCGGTACAGCCTAACGCTGCTGCCGTTGGCTGAGGGTGGCGGGGCCGAGGTTGTCGGCCCGTCGCCGCCCTCGTTCGCGTCGTCGTCGGCGACGACCGGCGGCGTCGCGCCGAGCTCCAGCGCCGTGATGTCGCGCAGGACGTAGATGCCGCGTCCGTACGTCGAGACGACGACGTCATGCCAGCGCGCCTTCGGCATGGCGATCCACGTGACCGGCGAGGCGGGGAGGCCCGCCTTGATGCGCGTCCAGTGCGCGCCGTCGTCACGCGAGTAGTAGAAGCCGTTCCCCGTCCCCGCGAACAGCATCCCGCGCTTGTTCGGATTCTCGGCCACCGACATTACGTAGGTAAGCGGACCCCCGGTGGGCAGGTCGCCGGTGATCTTCGTCCACGTGCGGCCGTAGTCCGTGGTCTTGTACAGGTACGGCTCCCGGTTGTCCATCATATGGAAGTCGACCGTGACGTACGCCGTGCCCGCATCGAACACCGACGGCGCGATCTGCCGGAATGTCCCCCACACGGGCATGCCGGTGATGTTCTTCGTCACGTTCGTCCAGGTGGCTGCGCCGTCGCGTGTGAGCCAGAGCTGGCCGTCGTTCGTGCCCGCCCAGATCAGGCCTCGACGAATCGTCGACGGCGAGATGGCGAACACGACTTCGCCGTAGAACTGACCGAGGTTGTCGCCGATGATCCCGCCGGAGAACGCGATGCGGGAGGTGTCGCGTGTCGAGAGGTCGGGGCTCGTGACTGCCCAGCTCTGTCCGCCGTTCGACGTCTTGAGGATGACCTGGCAGCCGTAGTAGACGGTCTTCGGGTCGAACGGGTCGGTGGCGAGCGGCGGCGTCCAGTGACACCGGTATTTGAGATCGTTAGGCGGCGAGTCGAGCGTGTGAATCCACGGGCCTACCGAGCGGGCACGCTTCGTCTTGGCGTCCCAGCGTGTGACCGTTGCGCCGTAGCACGACGACCACACGATGTCGGGATTGCTGATGTCGGGGATGGTGAAGCCTGATTCGCAGCCGCCGAGGCCGTGATCCCAGGTGCTGCCGCCGCCCCCGCCGAAGCCACCACCGCCGCCACTGTCGCCTTGTCCGGCGGTGTCGGCCGCGGCGCGTCGGGCGGCGCTGTCGCCCGGCGACGTGACGGGTGGTGGGTTGCCTCGCGCGCCACCCGTCGAATCCGGCGCGCCCGTGGTGTCACGGGCGGCGCCGCGCCCGCGCTGCTGCTTGACGCTATTCTCTCCGGATTCCGGTGCGCTGCTCGGGCCGCGCATCGTCCCGTTGTCCTGCCGGTTGCTGTAGACGTAATACGGCACCTGCTCGTCCACGGCGACGTGATACATCTGCCCGATGGGCAGCGTAATCTCCTTGAACGTTTTGCCGTGGGTCCAGGTGATGCCCGCACCACCGTCGCCCGTCTCTGCCCAGTGGTCCGGGTTCTTCGGATCCATCCAGATATCGTGGCAGTCGCCGCACCCGCGATCCGAGATCGGAAAGGTCTGACCACCATCCATCGACCGGCGGAAGGTGCTGCTCGCGATGAGCACCTCGTTTTCGTTTTTCGGGTTGACCTCGATGCGGATGTAGTAGCCCGCTCGACCGATGAGCTGGCGGTCCCAGCTCACCGTTTTCCACGACGCGCCGGCGTCGTCGGAGCGCCAGAGCGAGCCCTGATTCGCGGTCTGAATCAGGGCGAACATCCGCTTCGAGTTCGACGGCGCGATTGCGACGTCGATCTTGCCGATCGGCGACGTGGGGAGGCCGTTCTCGAGGCGGTTCCACGTGGTGCCGCCGTCACGCGACAGGTACACGCCACTTCCGGGTCCGCCGCTGAACATGGCCCACGTGTGCATCACGACTTCCCACTCGCCGGCGATGAGCACGTTGGGATCGTTCGCGTCGATCGCGAGGCCGGAGCACCCGGTCTTCTCGTCCACGAACAGCACGCGCTGCCAGTTCTTGCCACCGTCCGTGGTGCGGAAGACGCCGCGTTCCTGCTGCGGCCCGGTCACGCGGCCTAACGCGCAGACGTAGGCGATGTCCGGGTTCGTGGGATGTAGGATGATTCGGCCAATGCGCCCCGTTTCGTGGAGGCCGACGTTCGTCCAGGTTTTGCCGGCATCGGTGGATTTGTAGACGCCGTCGCCAGTGACGTCCGCGTCGCGGATCGTCCACGCCTCGCCGGTCCCGACCCAGACGACCGACGGGTTCGATGGCGAGACGGCCAATGCGCCGATCGCCTGAACGGGCTGCGCGTCGAAGACGGGCACGTACGTGTACCCGCTGTCGCTCGATTTCCAGACGCCGCCCGACGCGGCTCCCATGTACCAGGTCTTGGGATCGCCAACGACGCCAGCGACGGCCGAGATGCGGCCGCCGGAGACGGGTCCGAGGAATTGGAAGCGGAGGGGGTCCTGAGCGGGGGCGGCCGTAGGCCGAGGACGTTGGGCTGAGACGATAGAAGCAGAGGCGGCTATCAGGAGCGCGGCGGGGAGCAGTCGCATGTGTGTCGGCGAAGCGTAGGCAGGAACGAACCGGTTGGATCGGATACGATATACAGCAGTCGTCGTGGGCGCGAGGGGCGTGGATTCGCTCCGAAAGGGGTCAGAGTCCTTACGCCGCCTTCCAACGCCGACGGCGTTGGAAGGCGGCGTAAGGACTCTGACCCCATACGAACCAGATTCGCGCCGACTGGGCGCGTTAGGCAGGCGCGGTCGCTCACCGGGCCCACGGCCGACGCACCGTATACACCGGGATGGCCGTGATCCCGGCGCGCTGAATCGACAGCAGCCGACGCTTGCTCAGCCATCGCAGCGCCTCCTGCACCGCGCGCTTGGAGAGGCCGGTGCCGGTCGCGAGGTCGAACAGGCTCACCTGCGCCGTGTCCTCGCCGGCGGAGTGCGTGTGCCGCCAGAGATAGAGGTAGACGAGAAACGCCGACGGCTGCCGATCATGACCGACGAGATCGGCCATGAGTGTATCGACCACGTACTCGTCGACTTCGATCGCGGGCATCGGCGCTCTCTTTCCATGAGGAAGACGTTTCAAGGGGTCAGAGCCCTTGATCGGCCCGATCAAGGGCTCTGACCCCTTGAAACCCCTTGAAACGGGCTATGGCAATGGACGCCATAGTAACGATCACGCGCCTTGCAAGGGAATATCGATGCGTGAGTATTGCGCCTCGCGACGGCAGGACAGACCGCACCGTCATCACTCACACCGGAGGCGCTCGTGATCAAGGCCATCAAATTCGTCGGCGTGCCCGTGTCCGATCAACAGCGCGCGCTCGACTTCTACACGAAAACGCTCGGCTTCCGCGTTGTCACCGACCAGCCGTTCGACGACAAGCAGCGCTGGATCGAGCTCGGGATCGGACGCTCGAGCTCCGGTCTCACGCTGTTCACGCCCGACGGCCACGAGAACCGCATCGGCACGTTCACCGGCATCTCATTCGTCGCCGATGACGTGATGGCGACGTGCAAGGAGCTGGCAGAGAAAGGCGTGACGTTCATCCAGGGGCCAGAGAAGGCTGACTGGGGCACGGCGGCAGTCTTCGCTGATCCAGATGGTAATCAGTTTGTGATCGGATCTGCGTAGCACCCGACGAGCTTCGTGGGGACGATCGCCGGCGGCGTCCATCCGCGTTCCTGCTTTTGGACCTAACGACTATGCGAGGTGTAGCGTCCGTCAAACGGGCTGCGCAACCGACGCCATTAGACGACCCATGTTCTCCGGCCCGAAGAACACCTCGCGCGGCGCGAGTGCTTCGATCGTCAGGAAGAACTGCCGCGTCGCCTCGGCATTTCCATGAAGCGCAGACCGCAGCCTCCGCTCGGTCGCGGAGATCGGAGTGAATCGGGCGCGCTCGATGTTCATCCGATAGTCGGGCATCGTCGCCTCGTTGCGTCGACGCTCGTACACCGCGAGCGCGTCGTCCAGGTCGCGACTCCCGGACAGGCCCTCATACACCGCGTTCGAAAGCAGCTCGGCGTCCCGGAACGCGTCGGTGATGCCTAACGCCAAGTAGGGGTCCTTGTGACAGCCGGCGTCGCCGACGAGCGCCCACCCCGGACCGAACGGCTTGCGGAGGAAGTTGCGGAGGTCCGTCGCGCCATAGAATCGGTCCGCGCGCCGGCCGGCGCGCACCCTACGCCCAAGCGGCGGCACGCCATCGAGCGCGGCCAGGAACTGCCGCTCGATATCTGAGCGCACCACCGACAGCTCCGAGATTGGCCACGCCACGAATACCGCGAACAGCCCGTCGTTCGTCGGGAACCCGAAAATCACGCGCCCATGTCGATCGTGCAGCTCCAGCGCGTCGCCGGGCACGTCCGACCAATAGCTGAAATACCAGCAGGTGAGCGACGCCTCCTGCTCGTACTCCGGCGCGGACACGGTACGAGCGACGTGCGAGTTCCGCCCATCCGCGCCGATCGTTAGGGTCGCGCGCTCAGTGACCGACGTGCCGGTGCGCCGATCGCCGCCGCGAATCCCGGTCACGCGATCGCCGTCCAGCGTGAGCGATTCCACGGAAAACCCGGCCCGCAGCTCGACGCCCGCTTCCACCGCGGCATCGACGAGCACGCGATCCAGCGCCATGCGCCGAGGGCCCACCGCGATCGGCACGCTGTCCACGGCCAGGTCGTCTGCCGCGAGCGAGAATTCCCCGACGTCCGATGACATCGCCGTGATCGCCGGGCATCCGGTCGCGATCACGCGATGGAGGAGCCCCCAGCTCGCGAGGCGCGCCGGACCACCGCGGTGAATGAGGTGCCCGTGCGGGATGTCGCTCGGAAATACTGCCCGATCGACGAGCAGCACCCGGTGTCCTTTGCGAGCGAGCAGCATCGCCGTGGACGCTCCGCCACAGCGTGCGCCGATCACGATCGCGTCGTACATCGATCTCCCCTCCCGTACTCGGCCCACCGCAGTGGTCCGACCGATGCACGTTAGGTGCCGGCCCGAGCTACCTCATCACTGCCGGCAAGGAGCGTGCGGATCACCCTTAGGGATGTCGACTTTCGGCCGGTGGTCGAGGTTCGCGATCCGGAGTGCCGCGTCGTACACCAACCGGGTCACACGAGCCATGTCGTCGTAGTCGATGTACTGCGGCTCGTCGGTCACCTGGTGGTAGTCGAGGTGCTCGCCACGCGAGAAGGCGACGGCCGGAATCGTGTAACGCGCATAGTTGTAATGGTCTGCGCGACAATAGTACTGCAGGGGATGACCCGGCTGGTCGTAGGCGTAGTTGAAGGCGAAAGGCTTGGGCTGCGCCGCGTTCGTCGCTTCCAGAATCTCGCCGAACTCCTTCGAGACGCGTTTGGCGCCAACGACTTCGAGGTACGTCGGGCCGGCATCGGGCAGGTCCTCAGCCGTCCCGCGGCCAACCATGTCCTGGTCGATCTCAGCGACGATGGAGTCGATCGGCACCGTCGGGTGATCGGTGAACCACGCGGAGCCAACGAGCCCGGATTCCTCGCCCGTATGGTTCACGAACAGGATCGACCGCTTTGGATGCGGTGCGCCGGCGAGTGCTTGGGCGATCTCGAGTATCGAGACCGTCCCCGATCCGTCGTCGTCCGCGCCATTGCGGATCGAGTCGAGACGCGGAGGGTGCACTTTCCGCAGGCTGTCGCGAATCGCCGCGATGCGCGCTGCCTCCTCGGCGCTCGGGGTTCGCGGGGGACTGTCGGCACCCATTGGGCGAATCACGCGATTGTACGCGCGCAGCGAGTCGTGGTCGACGGGCGAGTGATCGAAGCCGACGTGGTCGTTGTGCGCCGTGAGCGCGACGTACGTGCCGCGCAATTTGGAGTCAGACCCCCGAAGGACGGCCACGACGTTCCGCGCGGCGTAGGCAACCTGTCGCGGTGAGGAACCGACGCGGCCGTTGACCGTACGGCCGGCGGCTCCTGGCGTCATCGTCGTCGGGTCGCCGCCGAGCAGCGCCGAAGCTGCCTTGTCCGAGATGAACACACGTGGGACGATGGTGGCGTCGAGTGTCGAGTTGACGGTAAGCCGGCCGGCCATGATGGCGGCCCGTATCTCGCTGCCGAAGAGGTCGAGGCCGACAATGGCGATGAGGGCCGCCCGGTTGAACCTGGGATCCGTGATCCCCAACCCTCGCGCGTTACGTGTGCCGTCAGGGCCGGGCCGGACGTCGAGCACCACCACCTTCCCGACGGCCGAGTCGCCCGATGCCCACTGCGAGGGGTCGCGGACTGGCCCGCCGTATATCGCCGGCGTGTTCGAGATCGACCGCACGGTGGTTGCCGGGCCGACGAGGACGAAGTCCTGACCTAACGTCAGCCGGGTCCCGCCCGCCTCGAGGAACGAGCCGGAGTCTGTGGCCATGAGGACGAACGGCACGGTCTGGAAGTAGCTGCCGTTCTCCCCGGCCGGCTCGAGACCGAGCCGCTTGAATTCACCCGCGACGTACTCGGCCGTCTTGTAGTTCCCGGCCTCGCCTGGCTGCCGTCCCATCATCGAGTCGTCCGCGATGAGGAAGAGGCGTGCGCGAAGGTCATCGGCGGAGATGGCCGAACGCGTCGTCGTGCGGTGTGGGGCCTGAGCCGAAAGGGAAGCGGCGACGAGGCCGATAGCGAGTATGGAGAGTAGTGCGCGCATGGGGGCAGAAGACGGTGGAGTCATCCCGAGCCGGCAGGCGAGGGATCGCGATCGTCCCGACCGAGGGTCAAGCCCCTCTACCCCTCGACTTCGCTCGGGGCAGGCCGGGCTGACGGCGATTCCTCGACTCGCTTCGCTCGCTCGGAATGACAGTGACAGTCGGGCGTCGCCGGCACAACTACCAATTCCGGCCAAGCAGAGAAGCCAGCCGCGTCTTGCGATCGCGACTCAACGGCACCCGCGCGCCGCTCGCCAGCGTAATAGTGTGCTCGTAGCGCGAGAGCGTCTTCACCGACCGTATTCGGTCGAGCCGAACGATGGCCGAGCGATGCGTGCGGAAAAAGGTCTTCGGGTCGAGTCGCGTTTCGAGCACCGCCATCCGGTCGCGCATGAGGCGCGATCTCCCGTCGGACAGGTGGAGGCGGACGTAGTACGTGTCGGCCTCGATCCAATCGACCTCGGACACCGGCACGACGATCGACTCGTCGTGGCTGCGCACGACGAACCGAGTCAAATACTGGGGCGTGGCCGAGGCCTCGGCGGCATCGGCGTGCCCGATCTTCGCGTCGAGGGCTTTCGCCTCGCGCACCCGCTGGTCGGCCCGCTCGACGGCGGTTCTGAGCCGCTCCACGGAAAACGGCTTGAGCACGTAGTCGAGTGCGCGGACCTCGAACGCACGGAGCGCATGTTCGTCATAGGCCGTAACGAACACGATGGCGGGTGGAAGCTGTTCCGGCTCGAGCGACTCGAGGAGCGCGAACCCGTCGATCTCCGGCATCTCGACGTCCACGAACAGAACGTCGGGTCGGTGCCGTCGGATGGCGTCCTGCGCCGCGCGACCGTCGGGGCATTTCGCGATGACGTCGAGGCCGAGTGCGGCGAGGTCGGCTGCCAGTCCTTCGCGGGCGGGCAGCTCGTCGTCGACGACGATCGCTGTGAGCGGGAAGCTCACCGACTCATTCGCAGCGGGAGCGATACGGTGGCGCGTGTCCCGCCTCCGGGTACGGGTTCGAGTGTCAGGGTGGCGGCACTGCCGTACAGCACGCCCAGACGCGCTCGTGTATTCGACAGTCCGATCCCCGTTGTGCGGTCGTTAGGCGCGGCCGGTCCGGGACCATCATCCTGCACGGCCAGCCGCAGCGTATCGCCGTCGCGCCAGCCGCGAATGGACACCTGACCAGCACCGATTTTGGCTCCGATGCCGTGAATGATGGCGTTCTCCGCGAGCGGCTGGAGAAGCAGCGTGGGGATGGCCGCGGCCTGCGCGTCGTCCGCGACGTCGATCGTCACGCGGAGCCGCTCGGGGAACCGATCGCTCTCGATATCGAGATACTGTCGCACGAACGCGATCTCGTCGCGAACGGTGACCATCCCGCCGTCCTTCGCGTCCGGTTGGTCGGCGCCCCGCATCACGTAGCGAAGGAGATCACCGAGGCCGGTGAGGACGCGCCGAGTACCATCGGTATCGCCTCGGGCGGCCAACATCGACGCCGTGTTGAGCGCGTTGAAGAGGAAATGTGGTCGCAGCTGCGCACGCAGTCCGGTGAGCCGGGCGACGGCCAGCTCGCCGCGCGCGGCGCCCTCGCGGATGGCGGCGTCACGCGCGCGTCGCTCCGCATC
>JAJKIV010000357.1 GCA_021154285.1 Gemmatimonas sp.
CTGGAGCTTCGGTGAGGCGATTGGGCAGTCGCAGGAGTTCGCGTTGTCCGAGCCGACAAAGCCGCGCTCAGCGCGCGGATTGCACGGGTTTCCAATCGGGGAGTCGACCACGTAGATGTCGGTTGAGAACCGGCGCCCAGATGCGCTCACGCTTGGGAACCCGAAGCCCTCCGGCATCACGCCGACAACTGTTGCCGTGACGCTGCCCAGCTTCACCACCCGACCGACCACCCGCGGATCACTGTCGAAGCGGGTCTTCCACAACGCGTGAGCGAGGGGCTCTCATTGCTTCACCTCGATCGTCTCGATGTTGTCGCCCTCTTCCCAGTCCAGCAGGTTGTACGGGTCGATGCCACCGCGCGCCGGCTTCTGCGACACCATCACCGTGATGGTCTGCCTGCCCGAGTGGATCCGATGCTTCTCTACGGAGAGCGGCGGGCCGAGAGATTCACCTGGCTTCGCCTTGGCGAAGATCCCCAACTCCACCCACTCACTCATCGGCACCTCGGTTTCGACGCCGGCGCTGTCGACCACGACCTTTCGCGCATCGATGTCGAATACGACTTGCCACGCGCCCGGTGCGGTCCGCACCGCCGTAGTACGTTTCGTATCGAACGTCCAGAACGCGTTTACCTCGAAGAGGTCATGCAGTAGCGGCTTCAGTGAGTCCGGCGTGACCGCCTGCAGCTCCTGATACATGTCGAGCGCGGTGGCCAGCGACGATGCCTTCTTGTCCACGAGCGTACGCAGCGCCGCGTTCACCTGGGGTTCGCCCACGTACTCACTGAGCGCGTGCATGGCGTATGGGCCTTTGCGATAGTTGGCCCACGGGTCCATCGCGCGAAGCAGCGGAAGTCCCGTGCGGATCTGCGGCCACGGGTTCGGCTCGCGCATGAAGTGCATGAACCGCCGTAGCGCTTCGCGTCCCTTCGTGTTCTTCACGAGCTCCATCGCGGAATACCACGCGAGGCTCTCCGAGATCACGCCGCCGCCCTCGGCCAATGCAGGCTTGAGCTGCATGCCCCACCACTGGTGCCCGATCTCGTGCGCCACGATCTCGAAGATCGCGTCGAACCCATTGCCGTGCGGGTCGAGCAGGAAGAACCCCTCGCCGCCCGTGACGACGCCGCTTCCGTCGACGCCCATGCCGAGGAAGTTGCCGGGCTGCTCGACGATCTGCAGAAAGCGATACGGATAGGGACCGAACTGCGCGGAGTAGTAGTCGAGAGCCGTGCGTGCTCCGCGAAGCAGGCGGTCGAGGTGCTTCGCGTGTTGCGGGTGGAGATAGACCTGGATGTCTATGCCATTCCGTCGTTCGCGATGCACCGTGTAGTCGGCGGAGAAGAAGACATCCATGCCGTTGATCGGAACATCGCTCGCATACTGGAAGTAGCGACGGCCACCGTCGCTCCATGTTCGACGCAGCTCGCCTGGCGCGACCGCTACCTGATCGCTGTCGGTGCTGACCACGGCTTCGAACGTGGCGGGAGCACTCGCTGCCACACTCGGATCGATATCCGCTGGCGCGGGGACGGTGACCTGCCGCGGCAGCCCATGCTTGCGACGGTCGTCTGCGCTCCAGAGCTCGCGAAGCGGCTGATAGCCGATGACGGGCAACGCGCTGCTCGTGAAGTAGGTGCCGTTCTCGAGGATCGCGATACCCGCACCGCTGCTGCGCGGACCCTCGTTGCCGAAGCCGTGGTGCTCGAAGCGCACGTCAAAGGTGAGCGTGAGGGAATCGCCAGGCTGGAGTGGGTCCTTCAGCGCGTAGATGTCGTGACCAAGCTTGTCGTCCGCGACCACCTGCGTGAATGCGCGATCAAAGGTCACCCGCGTGTCGACATAGAACGCAGGCTCGACATGCACTGACTCGATCGGCACCGCGCTGCGGTTGACGAGGCGGTAGCTGCCGTGGATCGTCGTTGTCCGCTGCGCGGGATGGATCTCGATGCGGAGGTTAGTGCCTGCAGGCACAGGTTGCGGAATGCCCTCGTACTTCCCATACAGCCGCTCGTATTCGGCGCGGCGGCGCACCAGTCCGTCACTCGTTATGTACTCATTCAGTACGTTCGTATGGTAGAAGACGAAGCCACCGAGTGCCGCGATGAGTCCCGCCGCCATCGCCGCTGTGCCTAACGTCTGTCGAGTGACGCGGAGCTTTGCGAGGCGGAGGCGGGTTCTCCACCCGGAATCCCTGCCGCGCACCCAGAGCAGCGTCGCCATCACGGCGAGCAGCAGCGCCCACGCTGCCCAGTAAAGCTTGAACCAGGCCCACGGACCGACGGTCCCACCGAACCCGCGCATGTCCGTGACGGCCCACGCGGGTCCGGCTGTGTAGATGAGCAGGTTGTGCTCGATGCCGAGAGCGGGCGCGAAGATGATCAGAAAATACGCGACGAGCGATGCCAGCAAGCCGAGGTACTTCTGATTCACCACCGCCTGAATCAGCAAGACGAGCACGGCGAAGAGCACGTACTCCGGCAGCTGAAGGCCGAACAGGATCAGGGCATACTGGCCGAGCGCAAAGTGGTGATAGCCCTCGATGATCTGAGTGATCATACCGGCGGCAGTCAGCGTCACCATATAAGCCGCGAGCACGACACCGAGTCCCAGCAGCTTGCCGAGGAAGAAGACCCATTCCGACGTCGGCGTCGCGTCGACGGTTTCGCTCAGGCGCGCATCGCGTTCGCGCCACACCAGCTCGGCCACGAAGTAGATGATGAGGAGCGGTATGACGACACGATAATCCACCGCCTGTGTGAGCGGCGCGGTCATGAATTTCGATAGCAGGTACCCGGTTCGAGGCAGCAGCGGAATGCCCCACGTTTGTAACTCGGTTCTGAGTACCAGCGCCACGAACATCGGGAACGCCACGAGCAGAAACAGCCCGGGTACGCTCTTCGCGATCATCCAGAAGGAGATCCGGGCGATCGATAGGATCTGGCGACCGCGAGGGACGGCCGACGGGGAACGGCGGCTGGTTGCTAGCTGCTCGTGCTGGCTGCTTGCTGACGCTGCCTGAGGGGTTTCCGCTTCCTCAGCCGCCGCCCGTCGCCCGTCCCCCGTCCCCGGCAGTCGCCAGCCGCCGCCAGTCGCCAGTCGCCCGCCAAAACGGAACCGTCGATAGACGAACGCGATCATCACGAGTGAAATCACGATCCAGAGAAGCCGATTCCAGAGCATCGACCCCTCCAGCGTGAACATGCGCACGTTCTTCTCGACGATCGTCCACTTGGACATCATCTCGTTCATGATGGCCATGACGCCGATCGGGTCGGCGAGCAGCCCTCGCTCTCCCAGCCCCGACATGTACAGCGCAAACGTCACCGGATAGGAGAGGAAGAAGAGCCCCACGCTGCCGACGTAGCTCGCGAGCGGCCGGCCGCTCAGCAGCGCGGCCGAAAACTGGAACGCGGTGGCGATGAGCGCGTTAGGCAGTGCAATGAACCCATACGCGGCGAGATATGCCGCTGGCCGGAACGGCCCAACGATGTCGGAATTTGCCCCAGGGCCGAAGGCGGCGAGGAGACTCCCGGCCTGCACTCCGAGCAGGATCGCCGCGTTGAGGGCGAGCGCCGCGAGAAATCGTCCGCCCAGATACTCGGTCTTGGTGAGCGGGCTCGCGTAGATGAGGGGATGCAATCCCGTCTGCACGTCACGCGCAGCGGCGTCACCAGCAACGGCCGGCGCTACCAGCAGCCAGATCTGGCAGCTGAACACCGAGACGGCCGAAATGATGAATGGCGAGTTGATGATGAAGTCCTGCGGCAGCGTGACGGGGAGGATCGCCACCCTCGTCATGACCAACGCGAACACCAACAGGACTGCCGTCGAGAGCCAAGGCCAGGGGCGCCGAAGCTGATACGCGAGCTCGAAGCGGAAGATTCCCCACAGCTTCATGATTGCACCGCGGTACCGCGTCGGCCGATCTGTCCCGCCATCGTGCTGAAGTAGACATCCTCGAGATCCGGCTCGGCCGGTTCGAAGCCCGACCCCGGTATCCCATCGCTGTAGACACGAACGACGGTCCGCCCGGCAAGCAGCTTGGTCGAAATCACCGCGAGCTCCAGCTCGAGCGTGCCCAACTCCTGCTTGGAGACCACGCGTCGCCAGATTCGTCCTCGCAGTTCAGCGACGGCACCTAACGGCTCGCCCTCGAGCAGGATTTCCCCGCGGTCGATGATCGCCATGCGTGTGCAGAGCTCACTCACGTCATCCACGATATGGGTCGACAGGAGTACGACGCTATTCTCCCCCAGCTCGCTCAACAGGTTTAGAAATCTCACACGCTCGGCCGGATCGAGTCCGGCGGTGGGCTCGTCCACGATCATGAGTGTCGGGCTGCCTAACAACGCCACGGCGACCCCAAAGCGCTGCCGCATGCCGCCGGAGTAGCCGCCCAGCTTCTGTTTGCGGACGTCCCAGAGGTTGACCTGGTGCAGGAGCGCCTCGACGACGTCCTTCCGCGCCCCGCGTTCGCCGATGCCTTTGAGGAGGGCGAAGTGGTCGAGCAGCGACTCGGCGCTCACGTTAGGGTAGACGCCGAACTCCTGTGGGAGGTAGCCGAGCGTCCTGCGGACGTCGTCTTTCTGACGCAAGACGTCTATGGCTCCCAGGGCGGCGCTTCCGCTGTCGGCCTCCTGCAACGTCGCGAGGATGCGCATGAGCGTGGACTTGCCGGCCCCGTTAGGCCCGAGAAGCCCGTACATGCCCACGGGAATCGTGAGCGTCACGTCCTTCAGCGCCTGCACGCCGTTGGAATACGTCTTGGAGATACCGCGAATCTGCAGTTCCATCGTGGAATCGGAGGGGTCAGAGTCGTTTGAATTCGAGTTGCTCGGATCAAGGGCTCTGACCCCTTGAAACGGTCGGATCAAGGGGTCAGAGCCCTTGATCGTCTCGAAGATCACTTCCGTTGATCAGCGATCTCGCTTCGGAACCGTTTCTCGGCGTTGTCGATGTAGCGGAGGTAGCCCTCCCGATCGATGAACGGCGCCACCGGATCCTTCGCGTTCGCGCGCTCGCCACGCTTTCGGTACAGGTCGAAAAAGCTGCCGTGCGAGCCGAGGAAGATGTCGGCGGGCAGGTCCCGGAGTGTTTGAAAGCTGCGCTCGAAGGCAGAGCGGATCCCCGGATACGACTCCAGCGGGGCGGTCTCAGGATAGCCGCCGTCGATCACGACGTGGCCCTCAGGCCCGGTGAGCAGGAACGATGTGACGCCGGTCGAGCCGACGTAATAGAGATTGCCGGCAATCTGGAACGGCTCGTCCGGTATCGAGCGGTTTCGCCTGATGGCCGAGCGCCACAAAGATCCGAGGATGACGACGATCGCGACCGCCGCTCCGAGGAAAATCCACCGCCATGTTTTCCGGCTCAGTCGTCGCATACTCCTCGTCTGCCACTGCGTCGTGGTCGATTCTGCCGTTAAACGAGAAGTACTTTATAACATAAAGACTACTGAGCGCAAGTCGGGTCACCTCCTGAATGAGTCGGCTGGCCTCTCATCTTTTTCTTTGTTCAACGACCTCGGGGCGCTCATGCGTCCCGAGGTCGTCTCATTCTCAATCCCGACTCGTGGCGAAAGAATTCGTCTTCCGCTAGAGCCCGGGGGGCGGGTCGCTGGTCGCGTTAGGCACCTCGAGTCAGCGCGGGTGCGGTGAACCGTTTCACTCGCGCTTATCGGTCCAGCTGCTCGATCGTCGCGGTTGATGGCCCGCGCGTCCGCTGGATTCGCACAGCGGCTTGCTCCACCTCCCGCATCACGCGAAGGAAGTTGAGCCC
>JAJKIV010000358.1 GCA_021154285.1 Gemmatimonas sp.
CCGGCGTCGACCTCGGCGGCGCGGGCGAACGCCTGCTCGACGCTCTTCGTCGCAGGCATGGTACCGGCGGCGTGTTGTCGCGCGAGCTCTGCCGCCGACGGTCCCGACATCATCACGGCGACTCTTGATCGTCGTGAGTCGCCAGCCGCGGAACGATGAGGAAACCATCTCGCATGGCCGGCGCGAACGCTTCGCGCGGCCGCGCGAGGGGGATCTGGTTTCCGCCGTCGACGCGGAGCGGTGTACCCGCCGTGCCAACCCCGGTGACCGCGGAAAGCGTCGCCGTGTTCACCTTCGAGAGACTCTCCATGTGGGCGAGAATCCCGTTCAGCTCCGCGGCGATGGTCGGGATCTGCTCGGCATCGAGCCCGAGGCGCGCGAGCGCGGCGACGTGACGAATTTCCGCTTCCGTGACGGACACTAGTCCCATCCTCGCTCGAGGCCCGCGTACGCGACGACCAATCGCTTCCGTCCGACGGCCTCGTCATCGAAGTCGATCGTGACCTTCGTATCGCGACCAACCCCCGAGAGCTCGGCAATCGTGCCGGAACCAAAGCGTCCGTGGCGCACGCGCTCCCCTTTCACGAAGCGCGGGGCGTCCTGCGACACCTCCGCGTCGGCTTCAGGAGCGAAGGAGACCCGGGCTCCAGGGCGACGCGAGGCGGCCGACGGATGCGGCATGACGCTGCGGCCCGTTGCGCGGAGCTTCATGGTCGAGCGCTCCTCCAGCATTCCCGGCGGGATCACGCCGAGGAAGCTCGAGGGAATGGACGGCATCAACTCGCCGTTGCGGCGTCGCGAACGCGCGTGAGTGATGTAGAGCTTCTGCTCGGCGCGCGTTATGCCGACGTAGAAGAGGCGACGTTCCTCTTCCAACATGGGCGGATCATCGAACGCCCGGGACAGCGGGAACAGACCATCTTCCATGCCGGCAATGAAGACGACGGGGAACTCGAGCCCCTTCGCGTTATGCATCGTCATCATCGTCACAGCGTCGGCCTGCGAGTCCATGGTGTCGACCCCGGTGACGAGCGTGGCACGCTGCAGGAAATGATCGAGCGGCGTGAGGCCGACTTCCCCGCCCTCGTCCGCCACGACTTCCGCCGCGCCCTCGACGAGCTCGCGCACGTTGTCCAGCCGGTCCTGCACATCGGGCTCCGACTTGAGGTGCTCGCCGTAGCGGATGGCGTCGATCAAGTCGCGAAGCAGCTCGTCGACCGACGCCTCTCGCGCCGCTTCGCGCAACCGGCCGATGAGCGCCGCGAACTCGGCGAGCGCCGTGCGTGCCGCCGGGCGAAGGCTGGCGACGAGATCAGGACGAACCGAGGCGGCGAGCAGCGGCAATCCTTCCGCGTGCGCGGCCGCGGCGAGCGTATCGATGCTGGTGTCGCCGATGCCGCGCTTCGGGGCGGCGACGGCGCGGCGGAACGCCTCGTCATCATTGGGGTTCGCGATCAGCTTGAGATACCCCATGAGGTCGCGGATCTCACGCCGGTCGTAAAAGCGGACCGCACCCACGAGCCGATAGGCGAAGCCCTTGCGCCGCAGCGACTCTTCCAGCGCACGGCTCTGCGCGTTGGTCCGGTAGAGGATCGCGAAGTCGCGAAGCGTGAGCCCTGAGCCGAGTGACTGGCCCGGCGCTCGTCCGCCCGGCGAGCCGCGGCGGAGCGCGATCTCCTCGACAATGTAGTCCGCCTCATCGCGATCGTCGTACGCGCCGACGACCGTCGCGCGCTCGCCCGGCGGGCGAGTCGAGCGCAGGGTCTTCCCGCGACGCTCGGTGTTCGGGCTGATGGCGACGTTTGCGAGGTCGAGGATCTGCGGCGTCGACCGGTAGTTCTCCTCGAGCCTAACGATCGCGGCCTGCGGGAAGTCGCGCTCGAAGTCGAGAATGTTGCGGATGTCCGCCCCGCGCCATCCGTAGATCGATTGGTCATCGTCACCGACGACCATGACGTTGGCGTGCTCGCCGCCGATCAGCTTCACGAAGCGATACTGCGCGCGATTCGTGTCCTGATACTCGTCCACGAGGACGAAGCGGAACCGATCCTGATACTGTGCCCGCACGTGCGCGTGCTCCTGGAGCAGGCGCACCGGGAGCACGAGGAGGTCATCGAACGTGACGGCGTTCGCCTGGCGCAGCGCACCCTCGAGCTCCTTGTACACCGGCGCCACGGCCCTCGCGTGCGGATCCTTCGCCATCGCCTCATACTCGGCGACGGTCACGAGCGCGTTCTTCGCGTCGGAGATCGCGTCGAGGATGGCGCGCGGCGCGTGGTCCTTCGCCGAGATGCGAAGACGCTCCATGATCCGCTTGATGACGCCTATCGCGTCGTCCTCATCGTAGATCGTGAAGCTCGGCGTGCGACCCACGAGGTGCGCGGCGTTGCGAAGCATGCGCGCGCCGACCGAGTGGAAGGTCCCACACCACATGCCGACAGGCTCGGTGCCGAGCAGGCGAGCGATCCGCTCGCGCATCTCCCCCGCCGCCTTGTTCGTGAACGTGACCGCGAGAATGTGCTTCGGGTCGACGCCGTGATGATCGATGAGGTGCGCGATCCGCGTGGTCAGCACGCGCGTCTTGCCGGATCCGGCTCCGGCGAGCACCAGCATTGGCCCTTCGAAATGCAGTACCGCGTCGCGCTGCGCGGAGTTGAGACCGGCCAACCAGTCCCGGGACACCGTCGTGGACATCAGTGCAAGATAACGTCGAACGTCGCGCCACGTGGTGATGGAACGAGCAGCAGCTGACCACCGTGGTTCTCCTCCACGATGCGCCGAGCGAGCGAGAGACCGACACCCCATCCACGGTCCTTCGTCGAGAAGCCTGCCTCGAAGACACGCGCGCGAATCTCGCGAGGAATGCCGGGGCCGTCATCCGCAACGCGAATGCGGACGCCCTCGGGCACTCTCGCCGACGTGATGTAGATGCGCCCCCCGCGCCCGGCGAGGGCGTCGACCGAGTTCTTCATCAACACTTCGAGCGCCCACTCGAGCAACACGGGGTCACCCTGAACCACGATCGGCTCATCTCCGCCTGACGCGGCGATTTCCACGGCGTGCGCGAGCGTCGGTACGCGTGCGCGGAAGTAGCCACCGACCGTGTCGACCAGCTGCCGCACATCCACGGGATCTCGCCGCGGCGGCCGGCCAATGCGCTCGAAGCGATGCGCGACGCGCTCGAGTCGGTCGAGATCACCGCGCATATGCAGCACTGCCTGAGCCGCGAGCGGATCTTCTTCGCGCTCGCTCAGCAGCTCGAGCCAACCGCTGAGCGACGACAGCGGCGTTCCGAGCTGATGCGCGGACTCGCGCGCCATCCCTGCCCACACTTTTTCGCGGTCAGCGCGTCCACGCGTGCGAACGGCGTAGAGACCCGCCAACAGCAGGAGCGCGAGCGTCCCTGCCTGCACGAGCGGAATGAACCGGAGCCCGAGCACGAGCGGGGTGTCGCCGATATGGACCGTGCCAACGCCCGATTCGACAATGGGTGAGTTCTGCCGATCGAGCGTGGCGATGTAACGCCTGAGTCGCTCGTTGCCCGCGGCACGTGGGTCGGCGCGCACACCGGCCGCGGCCAGCTTGTCGAACGGAGTATTCACCGCGCCGGACAGATTCCCGTCCGCGTCGGTGAGCAGAACGGGGACCTTCGAATCGGCGATCTGGCGCGAGAGCTCGAACAGCGCGTTCGACGGGTCGGACGCGGGATCGGCCAGCGCCTCGAATACCTGGGCGTACATCCGTCCGGAGCGTTCCGCCTCGCGACGGAGCTCTACGACGACGCGCTGAGTGTAGACGATGTACGAACCGAGGAGCAGCACGACTCCAACGGCGACGACGATGAACGACGCGCCGCGGCGCACGGCTCAGCGGATCGAGTCGGCGCCGAGATACGGCCGCAGCGCCTCGGGCACGGTGACGCTGCCGTCGGACTGCTGATAGTGCTCGATAATCGTCGCAATGACACGCGGGAACGCGAGGCCGGATGCGTTGAGCGTGTGAATGAAGCGCGGCTTCTCGCCCGATCCGGGACGGTAGCGGATGTTCGCGCGTCGCGCCTGGAAGTCCGTGAACGTGCTGCTCGACGACACCTCGAGCCAAGCGCCCACGCCCGGTGCGTATGTCTCCAGGTCGTACGTCTTCGCGCTAGCAAACCCGGTGTCGCCCGCCGCGAGCAGCTTGACGCGGTACGGGAGCCCGAGCCGCTCGAGCAGCGTCATCGCGTGTTTGGTCATGAGCTCGTGCTCGCTCGCCGACGTTTCGGGCGTCGCATAGCGCACCAGCTCCACCTTGTCGAACTCGTGGACGCGGAGCACGCCTCGCGTATCCTTGCCGGCGCTCCCTGCCTCGCGGCGGAAGCACGGCGTGTACGCACAGAAGCCGCGCGGCAGGCTCGCGCCGTCGAGCATCTCGTCACGATAGAGATTCGTGACAGGCACTTCAGCCGTAGGAATGAGGAATAGATCCTCATCGCGCAGGCCGTACATGTCGTCCTCGAACTTCGGCAGCTGCGCGGTGCCAGTCATCGTCGCGCGGTTGACCACCGTGGGGACCCATACCTCCTCGTAGCCGTGTTCCCCGGTGTGCACATCGAGGAACAGGTTCATGAGGGACCTAACGAGGCGCGCGCCGGCCCGGCGAAAGACGACGAACCCGGATCCGCTGATCTTCGCGCCGCGCGCGAGATCGAGGATCCCGAGCGCCTCGGCAATTTCCCAGTGGGGGCGAAGCGCGGGGTCCATGCGCGGCGTTCCCCACTCACGCACGATCACGTTGCGCTCTTCTCCGCCGTCCGGCACCTCCGGGAGCGGAATGTTCGGAATCTCGAGCATGATGCGCTCGAGCTCCGACTCGGCCTTCGCTAGCTCGGCCTCGAGGCGGCTGATTTCTTCCCCTAACGCGCGGCTCTGCTCAACGAGCTCGTTGGCGCTCTGTTTCTCTTTTTTGCGTCGAGCGACTTCCTGCGTCGCGGCGTTGCGCGCCGCTTTCCGCTCCTCGACCGCCTGGATGTTCGTGCGGCGTTCGCGGTCGAGCGCCTCGGCTCGATCGATCAGCGGTCCGATCTGGTCGAGCTTCTCGCGCCGGCGCATGGCGTCGCGAAGAGCGTCGATCTGGTCTCGCAGCGATTTGAGATCGTGCATGAGCCGAGATCAGTTCTTCGGCGTCGCGCCAGCGACGAGACTGCGATAGCCACAATTCGGGTCGTTGACGGATCGGAAGTAGATGGACCGTCGTGTCGTGTCGATGCTGTCGACGACGAACTTCGAGTACATCACGGTTGAAAACGAGAGCGGACACTCGCTCGCGCTCTGCACCTGCATAACGAGCGCCTGACCCGGCGTGAGCGTGAACGTCGAGTCGAACTGATATCCGGCCGTCGGCGCGCGTTCGAGGGAGTCGAACGCGACGGTGATCCGCTGCAGTCCGACGGGCTTCCCGCCGGCCGCTCCGCCGCAGTTCACCGCGCCGGTAACACAGGGGACACCGACGAGCTTCTGCGGATAGACGATGACCTCGTTCGACGGATTGATGTCGAACGCGACGTCGAAGTTGAAGCTGCCGTCGGCACGCGTGACGGCGCCGGAAGACGCCAGGAAGGCGGCCGGATACGAAGGCGGCGTCCCGGTCAGCGCGAAAACCTGGAGGGTATCGGCGATGACCGAGATGAGCGTGGTGCTCGTATTGGGGTTGTCGCAGGCGGAGACGCCGAAAACGACGGCGGCGACGCCGACGGACGCAACGATCTGTCTGAACTTCATCTTATAGCGGGGTCGAGCGGTGTGCAGAGGAAATCGAAGCATATCGCCTAACACACGAGACTTCAAGCGATTGCTCGCTTGACAACCCCCTGCCTCCGGTTATGCTTCGCACGACTTTCTTCGGGAGCGCGCATGCCGACGATCCGCGAACTGGTCGCCGCCATTCGGCAGCGCGATGGCGTCGAAGCGGCGATCGTGCTCGGTCGCGACGGACTCCTGATCGACGGCCAAGCGGTCACGAATCTCGACGCCGAAGGGCTCGCCGCGCACGTGCCCTCTATCATTACCGCGGCCGACGAGTTTGGTGCCGCGAGTCAGCGCGGTCCGCTCGTGACCGGCGTCTTCGAACATCCTCGCGGGCTTGTCGTCGTCTCCGTGCTCTCGCCCGAGGCGATGCTCCTCGTGCTCGTCCAACCGGAAGCGAACATCGGTCAGCTTCTGTTCGAGCTACGGCGGAATCGCGAGCAGATGGCAGCACTGGTGTGAACGTCCCACCACTCGATATGGAGCCTCGCCACGTGCTAGTCGCCGATGATGAGCCACACATCGGCCGGATCATCAAGATGAAGCTCGAGCAGGGGCCGTTTCGGGTCACGCTCGCGTATGACGGCCAGGAAGCGATCGACGTCCTCGAGAGCCAGTCGGATATCGACCTCGTCCTGCTCGACCTCATGATGCCAAACCTTAGCGGGCTCGATGTGCTCGCGCGCATCCGCTCGAATGAGCGGCTGAAGCATCTGCCATGCATCATCCTCACCGCAGCCGGTCAGGAGGCGCAGCACCAGAAGGCCATGGAGCTCGGCGCGACCGAGTTCCTCACGAAGCCGTTCAGTCCGAAGAAGCTGTACGCCCGAACCGCGGAGCTTGCAGGCCTGACGCACGATGACAACGCGGAGAGCGCGTGAGCCGATGGGCCGTCGTGCTGGCCGGCGGTGTCGGCTCGCGCTTCTGGCCGCTCAGCACACCATCACGTCCCAAACAGCTGCTGCCGCTCGTCGATGAACGGCCTCTGCTCGTCGCAACGCTCGATCGACTGGAGCCGCTCGTTCCGGCGACGCAGACGCTCATTCTGACGAACGCATCGCTCCGCGATGCCGTTCGCGAACATGTTCCCCGGGTTCCGGCGGAAAATATCATCGCCGAGCCGCGTGCCGTCGGCACGGGCGGCGCGCTCGCGTGGGCGGCGAGTGAGATCGAGCGACGTGACGGTCCCGACGCGATGATGATCTCGGTGCACGCGGACTGGGCGATCGGCGACGACGAAGGATTTCGAACCGCGCTCGGCCTGGCGGCGGCAGTCGCAGAACGCGAGTCGGCGCTCGTTACGGTCGGTGTGGTTCCCACGCGGCCGGATACGGGCTTCGGATACATCATGCCAGGGCCGTCCGTCGGCGGCGGTGCGTTCCGCGTCGATCGATTCGTCGAGAAACCGGACCGCGCGGCGGCGGCGCGCATGATCAACGAGCGCGCGCTCTGGAACTCCGGGATCTTCGCGTGGCGCGTGGGCGACTTTCTCCGCGACGTCCGTGCACTCACGCCCGAGCTTGCGCCAGCGCTCGCGTCGGCGAACGGGAACGCCGAACGGTTTTTCGCGGCGGCCACTCCGGTGACGGTGGACGTCGGTGTGCTCGAGCGAAGCTCGAACGTCGTGGTGATGCCTGGCGCATTTCAATGGGATGACGTCGGCACGTGGGCGGCGCTCGCGCGGGTGCGGGCGCGTGATGAGCGGGGCAATGCGGCGAGCGGCCCCACCGTGCTCGTGGATGCGGACGACAACGTCGTGTACGCGGAGGGCACCCACGTCGTGCTGTACGGCGTGCGCGACCTGGTCGTCGTCGTGCGGGACGGTCTCACGCTCGTGACGACCAAGGAATCTGCAGCGGATCTCAAGACCCTGATCTCGAAGCTCCCGCCAGCCATTCGGGACCGCGAATGAACACGCTCGTGCTCTTTGACGACCAGACGGCGCGCGCCTTCGAGCCGTTCGCGCTCACGCGGCCGGTCTCGGAACTGCGGGCCGGCACGGAAATCGTTAGGCGCCGGTGGGAAACCGTGCTTGGCGCCGAAGCCACGGGGTTCATCGGGGCCGCGCATCTCGCCGACTTCGAGGAGCTGGATGCACCGCCCTACACTACCGGCACGATCGCCGCAGGCACCATTCTCGTGAATGCGCGGTGCGTGCCTGCGCTCTCCACCGCAGATCCGTGGGCGGATGTGTGGACGTGCCGTGGACGCGTCGCCGCCGTTCGACTCTCGCGAGGCGTCGCGGCGACCGCGATCCGCGATGGCGACTACGCCATCGAATCGTCGGCGGGCGGCGGGGCGTCGTCGACCGAGATCAGCGGATGGTGGCTCGACGATGTGTGGGATCTCATCCGATATCTCGGCGAGATGCTGGCGTCGGACGTCCCGAGCAGAGTGGAGGGACTCGACACGATCAGCGGCGCAGAAGCCGGTGGCGCGGTCGTGGGAGCATACGCCGGACGCATCGAGCGCGGCGCGTTGATCGAGCCATACGTCGTGTTCGACGCGACGGCGGGGCCGATCCTGGTGCGGCGCGGCGCGACGGTCGCGCCGTTCACGCGACTCGTCGGTCCCTGCTACGTCGGCGAGGATGCGACGATCGGCGGCGGGAAGATCGCCAACGCGTCGATCGGAGACCACTGCCGCGTCCACGGTGAAGTGAGCACGACGATCTTCCTCGGCCACGCGAACAAGTCGCACGATGGCTTCGTGGGCCACTCGTATCTCGGCCGATGGACGAACCTCGGTGCGAGCACGGTCACGAGCAACCTGAAGAACACCTATGGCTCCGTCGCATTCTGGTCTCCGAGCGGCATGCGTGACACCGGAATGCAGTTTCTGGGGACATTTTTCGGTGACCACGCGAAGACGGCGGTCGGGACCCGCCTGACGACGGGTGGCGTCGTCGGCGCCGGCGCGAACGTGTTTCTGCCGCCAATGACGCCGAAGGTCATTTCCCCATTCTCGTGGGGCGGCTCGCCCGATGCGCCGACGTACGACCTCGATAGATTTCTTGCTGTCGCCGAACGTGTGATGAGCCGGCGACACGTCGCGCTCAGCGACCGAGCGCGCCGATGGCTGACTGCGGCGCATGCCGCCCGATGGCAGGTAGTATGAAGGTCTGGGTGCTGGGATCGGGAAGTCGCGGCAACGCGACGGTGATCGACAATGGCTCGACGCGCGTGCTGGTGGACGCGGGGTTCTCATCGCGCGAGCTGAAGCGACGCCTCGGATCGGCGGGCATCCCGCCCGAAAGCATCGAAGCGGTGATCATCACCCACGAGCACAGCGATCACATGTGCGGTGCCGCGAGATCGGCGCATCGATGGAACTGGTCGGTGCACGCGAGCGCAGGGACAGTGCTTGGTGCGCCCGAGTTGGTGGACGCCGATGTGCGCACGTTCGACGCCGGTGCGACGCTCACGTTCGGAACGATGAGTGTGCAGACGGTCCCGGTGTCGCACGACGCGACCGAGCCGATTGCGGTGATTGCGACTGACATCGTTGCCGGTGCGCGCGCAGGCGTGGTGATGGATCTCGGTCGCGTGACCACGCAGCTGCGCGACGCAATTCGGGAGCTGGACATTCTCGTGCTCGAGTCCAACCACGACGAAGCGATGCTCGCGCGCGGCCCGTATCCGCTGTCTGTCCAGCGACGCATTGCGGGGGCATCGGGACATCTGAGCAACCGAGACGCCGCGATCATCGCACGCATGTGTGCGCACTCGGGGCTCCAGCACCTCGTTCTCGCGCATTTGAGTGAGCAGTGCAACACGCCGGATCACGCGCTGGCGAGTGTGTCGGCGGCCCTGGCGCGGTCACGCTTCCGCGGACGCGTGACTGCAGCGTCGCAGGATGTGGTGCACGGCGCGTTCGTGGCGGGAAGGCGCGGCGCTCGTGCACAACAACTGGCCTTAGCGCTTTGAACAAAAGCGGGGACCCTGATTGGGTCCCCGCTTTGTCCATCTCTACGAAGGGCTGCGCTTAGTACATGCCGCCCATGCCGCCGCCGCCCGGTGCAGCCGGAGCCGGCTTGTCTTCCTTCTTCTCGACGACGATCGCTTCCGTCGTGAGGAGCAGGCCCGCGATGGACGCCGCGTTCTGCAGCGCCGTGCGCGTCACCTTGGTCGGGTCGATGACGCCCGAGGCCACAAGGTCCTCGTACGTGTCGGTGAGGGCGTTGTAGCCGAAGTTCTTGTCCTTCGAGCCACGTACCTTCTCGACCACGATCGAGCCTTCGCCACCCGCGTTCTGCACAATCATGCGGACCGGCTCTTCGAGCGAGCGACGCACGATGTCGACGCCGATCTGCTCGTCGGTCTCATCGAGCTTGAGGCCCTTGAGCGCGGCCTGCGCGCGGAGCAGCGCGACGCCGCCGCCCGGGACGATGCCCTCTTCGACGGCCGCACGAGTCGCGTGCAGTGCGTCTTCGACGCGGGCCTTCTTCTCCTTCATCTCGCTCTCGGTCGCGGCGCCCACGTTTACTACCGCAACGCCACCGGCGAGCTTCGCCAGGCGCTCCTGGAGCTTCTCCTTGTCGTAGTCCGAGGTGCTCTTGTCGATCGCGGCGCGGATCTCCTTGATGCGACCCTGGATCTTGTCGGTCTCGCCCGCGCCGTCGATGATCGTCGTGTTGTCCTTGTCGACGACGATGCGCTTCGCGCGGCCGAGGTCCGTGAGGACCGCGTTCTCGAGCTTGAATCCGACTTCCTCGCTGATTACCTGGCCGTTCGTCAGGACCGCGATGTCCGCCAGCATCGCCTTGCGGCGATCGCCGAACCCGGGCGCCTTCACGGCGGCTATGCGGAGTGTGCCACGGAGCTTGTTCACGACCAGCGTCGCCAGCGCCTCACCCTCGACATCCTCGGCGATGATGAGCATGGGCTTGCCCATCTGCGCGACCTTCTCGAGGATCGGGAGCAGGTCCTTCATCGACGAGATCTTCTTGTCGTGGATGAGGATCAGCGCGTCTTCGAGGACGGCTTCCATCTTGTCCGGATCCGTGACGAAGTACGGCGAGAGATAGCCGCGGTCGAACTGCATGCCGTCGACCGTCTCGAGCGTCGTCTCGAGGCCACGCGCCTCTTCAACGGTGATGACGCCGTCCTTGCCGACCTTCTCCATCGCCTCGGCGATGAGGTCGCCGATCTCCTTGTCGTTGTTCGCGGAGATGGCGCCGACCTGGGCGATCTC
>JAJKIV010000359.1 GCA_021154285.1 Gemmatimonas sp.
GTCTGGCGCACGCAGGTCCGCTTCATCGGCGCAGGGACGATCGCGGTCGCGGCGATCTACACGCTCGGACGACTCGCGAGGCCCGTCGTTGGAGGTCTGGTGAGCACGCTCGCCGCGTCGAAGGCGAAGGCCACCGGCGATGACTCGGATCGTGACCTCGCTCCGCACTGGATTCTGATCCTCACGGCGGTGTGCCTCGTGATTGCCGGGTATCTCGCGTTCACGTTCGCGCGCTCCACGGTACTCGCACCTAACGCGACGACGCTGACGGTCATCTCGGTACCGATCATTCTGGTCGTCGGGTTCCTGATTGCCGGCGTGTGCGGCTACATGGCGGGGCTGATCGGCGCGTCGAACAGCCCGATCTCCGGCGTCGGCATCCTGTCGATCGTGCTCGTCGCCTCGACGGTCATCATGGTGGTCACTCCCACGGAGCAGACGCGCGCGCCGCTCGTCGCGTTCGCGCTGTTCGTGACGGCGATCATCTTCGCCTGCGCGACGATCTCGAACGACAACCTGCAGGACCTCAAGACGGGCCAGCTCGTGGGTGCGTCGCCTATGCGCCAGCAGATCGCGCTGATCGTCGGCGTCGGCGCAGGAGCCGCGGTGATTCCGTCCGTGCTCAACTTGCTCGCGAAGGCGTACGGGTTTGCTGGCGCCGCGAACGTCGGCGTCGTCGCGCCGAACCCGCTCCCTGCCCCACAGGCAACGCTCATCTCCGCGCTCGCGCAGGGTGTGATCGGCGGCCGGCTCGACTGGAACATGATCGGCATCGGCGCGGCCGTCGGCGTCGTGCTCATCATCATCGATTCGGCGTTAGGCGCCATGAAGAAGCTGCGCATCCCGCCGCTCGCGGTCGGGATCGGGATCTACCTCCCAATGTCGGCGACGTTCGCGGTGATCGTCGGCGCGATCATCTCGCACTGGTACGACAAGCGCGTCCGCACAATGCCAAACCCGGAACGCTCCGAACGACTCGGCACGCTCGTCGCGTCGGGGCTCATCGTCGGTGAAAGTCTCTGGGGCGTGGTCAATGCCGGCCTGATCGTCAGCCTCAATAAGGACGCGCCGATCGGCCTCGTGCCCGAGGACTTCGCGCTGGGGCGGTGGCTCGGACTGCTCGGGTTCATCGCGATGATCGTCTGGCTGTACGGCTGGATGCTGCGTCGCTCGGCGCGCGCTCCCGCGAAGTGAAGATCCGCGCGGACGATCCGCGGTATCGCGCCGTCGTCGACAGGCAGTTCAACAAGCGATTCACCGCCAACCCCGATTACGTGCGGCTGGTGCACTCGGCCGACGAAGTCGTGTCCGCGCTGCAGGAGGCGGTGAGCGAACGACAACGCCTCGTCGTCACGAGTGGCGGACACTGTCTCGAGGGATTCGTGTCGGATCCCGACGTGCGCGTGATCATCGACGTGTCGCCGATGAAGCGCGTGTACTA
Source organism: Gemmatimonas sp. (assembly GCA_021154285.1). GTDB lineage: Bacteria > Gemmatimonadota > Gemmatimonadetes > Gemmatimonadales > Gemmatimonadaceae > JAJKIV01. The sequence goes on from JAJKIV010000359.1 coordinate 1,442, forward strand.
CGACCGACACATGAACGCCGTGGCGGTCGAAGCCGGCGCGACAGTCGGAGAAACGTTCCGCGTGCTGTTCGATCGCTGGGGCGTCGTGGTCCCGCTTGGCGAGTATCCGGCGATCGGCATGGGCGGCCACGTTGCGGGGGGCGCGTTCGGGTTTCTCTGCCGGCAACTCGGCCTCGCCGCCGATTATCTCTACGCCGTCGAAGTGATCACGGTCGACGAGCGCGGGCGAGCGGGTATCGTCGTCGCGACTCGTGAGGCGTCCGATCCGAATCGGGAGCTCTGGTGGGCGCACACCGGCGGTGGCGCGGGCAACTTCGGTATCGTCACTCGCTACTGGTTTCGCGCGCTTGACGCCACTGGTGACGACGCGGCGTCGCTCCTCCCACGCGCGCCGGAGTCGATCACCACGCTCCGCGCAGAGTGGAGCTGGAGCGACGTGGACCACGCGGGGTTCTGCCGGCTCATGCAGAACCACGGCGTGTGGTGCGAGCAGAACAGCGGTGCAGGCTCACCTAACGCGTCGCTCTGGACGCTGCTCGAGATCCACCGACAGCAGTTCGGGAAGATCATCGTTCGTGGCGTGAGCACAGCGGGCGCCGAGGCGGAGCGACAGATCGAGGCCCATCTCGAAGCGTTAGGCGCCGGCGTTGGCGTGCCGGCGGCGAAGGAGCTGGCGCGAATGGGCTGGCTCGACTTCGCCCTGAATCCGCTCCCGGATCTCTTCGCCGCACCGCCCAGCGGTGTGAGTGTGAAGGTCAAGGACGCGATGCTCAGGAAGCGGCTGACGGGTCGCCAGATCGACGTCGTGTTCGACTACATGACGCGCACGGACTCCGACGTCATGGGCGGCGTGTTCGGGCTCGCGACGTATGGCGGTGTGGTGAACACGGTGGCGCCCGACGCGACAGCTTCAGCGCAGCGGAGCTCGATTCTCGATACCGCGTGTAACGTTGGCTGGCTGGATCCGGCCGACGAGGCGAGGAACCTGGCGTGGGTGCGGGCGTTCTACCGCGAGCTCTTCGCGGACACCGGTGGCGTGCCCGTGCCGGGCGACGCGTACGATGGCGCGTTCATCAATCATCCCGACACGGATCTCGCCGACCCGACGTTGAACACGTCGGACGTGCCGTGGCATACGCTGTACTACCAGGCGAACTACCCGCGCCTACAGCGCGTGAAGGCTCGGTGGGATCCGCTCGACGTGTTTCATCACGCGCTGTCGGTGAACCATCGGGACACCGGGGCTCGGGACTAGGGACTCGGCCGTTACGGGACCACTTTCGGCGGCGGACCCAGCACGTTCACCTCGAGCCGAGAGGCGCTGCTCGGCGTGTGATACACGCGCTGCGTCGTCGCCCGGTAGTCCCCCGGCTTCGCGTGGTATATGTCCATGAACCGCCCCGGATTGCGGTCGATCAGCGGGAACCACGTGCTCTGCACCTGCACCATGATGCGATGCCCTTTCCGGAACGTGTGCAGGACGTCCATCATCTCGAACTCGATGTGCGTCTTCGCGTCAGGCACCATGGGTTCCGGCTTCTCCATGCTGTTCCGGAACTTCCCGCGCAGCACGTCGCCCCTGACGAGCTGCTGATAGCCCGCCATCGATTCGCCGGGGCGTAGCGGTCCCGTCCCCGTGGGCGCGGCCTTCTCGGGCGCATCGTCGGGATAGACGTCGATCAGCTTCACGACGAAGTCCTGGTCCGTGCCGCTCGTCGTCACCCAGAAGCTGGGCTTCACCGGGCCGGCGATCGTCACGTCGTCCGTGAGCGGCTCACTCTCGTAGACGAGGACGTCCGGGCGACGCGACGCGAAGCGCTGATCCTGGATCATGTAATCCGTCGTTCGATCCGTGGCCTTGCGCTCGATGAACGGCACCGGGCGCGTGGGGTCGCTCCGGTACGCATCGAAGCCCGTGTCCGCCTTAGGCGGATCGAATGAGAGGCCGCCTTTCTCGTGGAAGTACAGCGCCTTGGAGGTCGTGCCCTTGGGCGGCCACGTGTCGAACGTGCGCCACCGGTTCGTGCCCGTCTCGAAGACGTACGCTTCCGGCAGCTTTGCGCCCGCCTCGCCTTTCAGGCGCTCGCGGTAGAACACCGCCTGAATGCTGTCGCGGTAGAAGTCGCTCGTCGCGGACCCGAACGATACGTCGCCTAACGAGGTACCCGTTCCGCGCGCCCAGCCGCCGTGCGACCACGGGCCGATCACGAGCACGTTCGACGCGCCGGGCGTGCTCTGCTCGATTGTCCGATAGACGTGCAGCGCGCCGTACAGATTGTTCGCGTCGTACCAGCCGCTCACCGTCATCATCGCCGGCTTGATGTTCTTGAGATGCGGCAGGATGTTGCGCGCCTTCCAGAAGTCGTCGTAGGTCCCGTGCTGCAGCACGTCGTTCAGGAACGGCACGGAGTCCCTGAGGTTGCTCGTGTTGACGCTGCCGGCCGAGCCGCCGTTGAGATAGAACGCGTAGCCGTCGTTCGTGCCCATCTTCATCTCGCCGGGCGGATTCGGCGTCGGCGCGGGGTGACTGCGACCCCAGCTCGCGAAGTACTCGATGCCATCGAGCACGAAGGCACCGTGGAGATGGATGTCGTCGCCGCCGAACCAGTCGGCCTGTGGTGCCTGCGGCGACACCGCGACCAGCGCCGGATGCGCGTCGACCGCGCCAGCCGCCGCATAGAACCCGTTGTACGAGATCCCCCAGAGCCCCGCCTTGCCATTGTTGTGCGGGACGTTCTTGAGCAGCCAATCGACGGTGTCGTACGTGTCGCTGCTCTGGTCGACGTCCTTCGGCCCGGTCTTGTGCTCGATGTGCGGCGTCATGTCCACGAACTTCCCTTCGGACATGAAGCTGCCGCGCACGTCCTGGAACACGAAGATGTACGGGTCTCGCCTCAGCGACTCGGCCGTTCCGATGCGCGCGTACTTGTCGGCGCCATACGACCCGACGCCATATCGAGAGCGGTTGATGAGAAACGGGTAGCGCGCGGTGGTGTCTTTCGGGACGTAGACGGCGGTGTAGAGCTTGACGCCGTCGCGCATCGGGATACGGTACTCGTGCTTGGTGTAGAGCATTCGCGTCGTGTCGCCGGGTGACTGGGACACGGCCGGGGTGGCGGCACCTAACGCGAGTAGAACGACGGAGAGGCAGGCGAAACGAGGCATGTCGGCTCGGAATGGGATCAAACGACTCTGACCCCATTGATCCTAAACGAGTGTCCGGCCCTCGCTAGTGTCGCGCCCCGGACAGAAGAATGAAGGCTCGTTAGAGAGGAAGCTGAGGAAATTGGCTGGTGCCGAACGTCTAACGCGTTTAGCAACACGAGTTGTGTAGCTTCGCCAGTACCTCGATTCGATGTTGGAGGAACCCATATGGCACGCGCTCGCCGAAGTCCCTCGAAGAAGGCCAGGAGATCCGGCCCGACGACAAAGCCGTTCTGCTCGATCCCCGCTCGGCCCGTACCCAACCTCGCGCCCCACGTGATGGCCAACTCGCTCCGCGCGGAGGCCATCATCCGTACACGTCTCAAGTGGGTGAACGGGACGGTCATCCACTACTGTTTCTTTGGCGGCAGCTCACGGTACGCGGTTCCGAAGAAGCAGGCCGACGCCATCCGCGGCGCGTTCAGGAAATGGAAGGCCGTCGGCATCGGGCTCGAGTTTCAGGAGGTCGACCAGCTCAGCGAGGCGGAAGTGCGGATCGGGTACTCGACGGCCGATGGAGAGTCGGCCTCCTCGGTCGGCCGCGAAGTGCTGAGCGTCCCGGTCAACCAGCCAACGACCGTGTACGGCTGGGACCTAACGACGCCCTACGGCAGCGGCACCGCGCTCCACGAGCTCGGACACGTGCTGGGCATGGAGCACGAGCATCAGAATCCGTTCGCGGGCATCCTGTGGCACGAGCAGGCAGTGTACGACTCGCTCGCGAAGCCGCCTAACAGCTGGGACCGCGCCACGACATATCACAACATCCTCGAGAAGCTCTCGACACAGCAGGTGCAGGGCTCGAAGTGGGATCCCGACTCCATCATGGAGTACGAGTTCGAGCCCGGGCTGATCGACATCCCGGAGAAGTACGACATCAACGGCCTCACGCCGCCGGGAACACTGTCGAACGCCGACAGGCGGTGGGCGCGCCAGTGGTACCCGCCGCTCAAGGCGAGGCTGACGAAGCTGCAGCCATTCGAGGCAGCAGCGGCGGATCTCGCGGCCGGTCAACAGATCGATTTTGCGATCAATCCGACGGAGTCGCGGAAGTACACGGTCGAGACGAAGGGCGCGTCGGACACGCTGCTCACGCTCTTCGAGGACATCAAGGGCAAGCCGCGCTTCCTAGCTGGCGACGACGACAGCGGCGAGGACCGGAACGCCAGCGTCACGTACAAGCTGTTCAAGGAGCGGAGCTACATCGTAAGGCTTCGGCTCTACTATCCCGGGCAGTCGGGGAAGACGTCGGTCATGTACTCGTAAGTCGTTTCAAGGGGTCAGAGCCCTTGATCCCGCGGGATCAAGGGCTCTGACCCCTTGAAACGGGACTCGGGACATCGGGACTCGGCCGGGAGGCTATTTACCGCAGAGGAGGGTTCGTCCGTGCCATGAGCCCTCCCAGCCGAGTCCCGGGTCCCGATGTCCCGGATTTACGGGGCAATAGCCACCGCGCACACCTTCTCGGCGAAATAAGGGTCGCTGGGCTGGTAGGGATCACCGGGTCGGTTGACCGAGCCCCAGGCGGTTCCGTCAAAACGACCGCCAATGCGGGTGGTCGAGACGCCCACCTGGCCATCGAATCGAACCGCATAGTTCTTGGGATTCGCGATCATATCAGCAGCGACGGCATCGGACACGACCGCAGAGCCGGCCACGTCGTACCGGTGACATGGATTCGGCGGGAGAGCGCCGTTGAATGAGGCGATGAGAAAGTTGAACGAGTCGCCGAGCGCGTCGATCAGGTATATCCCGCCACCTTTGTACAGAGCGCCGCCGCCGTTGAAGATTTTGCCGCAAACGCTCAGCGCCGTGAATCCAGATGGGGGCGAGTATGGGTCGCCCGGAGAGCAGGAGTCACCGATACGCAGCTGCAGGTTGCCATAACCATAGTACGGGTCAGTGGGAGCTATCGGGCTTGCCGGCAGGCTTCGGAGCTGAAGCGTGAATACGCTGGAAGTCGCGATCGCGAGCTTCGGTGCGGAAACGGCCACACCGTGTGGTGCGGTAACCGAGTCCGGTGCGCATCCCGCCGCGGCGGCGAGAGCAAGGACAAGAGCAGAGTGGACACCGGTTCGTGAGGTGCTGGTCGTCATTGAGTGGCCTCCGTCGGTCTCGAGTGATGGACACGCCGACGCTAGTCCGCCCCCGTCACCCCACTGCGTCCGCATGGCGTTACCTCGCAGTAACGGGCATTCGGGGTCCGAGTTGCTGCCTCCCGCGACGGCGGATACTGTAGGCCCCTGTCGTGAGCGAGCTTCTCACACTGGGGCGCGTGCGCCTCGTCGCCGAACTTGCGCCCGAGCTTGAGGAGCGGATCGCGCGCACGCACGCGCGTCTCAGGAACCGGGCCGCATCGGCCACCTAGACCGAGTCCGATGCCGCGTTGGCCGCATCCGATGCCGAACGGGCAGTGACCTCGCACGCATGGCCTGCTCGCGTGGGCGTTGAAACGGCTCGCGGAGTTGTACGGTAATCGCGGCGACGACGCGAAGGCGGCAGCCGTGAGGGATCAGTTGTTCACGCTTTGGCGTCGCGCGGATCCGGAGCTGGCCGACGTCCGCGGCGTTTCAAGGGGTCAGAGCCCTTGATCCGGCGGATCAAGGGCTCTGACCCCTTGAAACTGGCTCTAATACCGCCAGCTCTTGAGGTCCGCCCCCTGCGGCGCCGTCTGCAGCATGCGCTCCACCGCCCACGGCAGCATCATCTGCGGGTAACGTAGCCGCGAGTACGCATTCGCCCGCGTGTGGTCGCCGTTCCAGCAATGCTCCGCGCGGTCGCCGTAATCCACCACCGCGTGCGCCGGCGGGTCGGCCTTCTTCAGGAACTCGTCGACCTTGTAGACCGCGTTGTTGAGATAATAGTTGTCCATGTCACCGACGTAGATCCGCAGCTTGCCGTCGAGCAGCGGCGCGAGACGCTTCCAGTCGCGCTGCAGGATGTA
>JAJKIV010000360.1 GCA_021154285.1 Gemmatimonas sp.
TGCGTCCAGCACGTCCCCGCCCACGACCTCGATGCCCGATGACACGCGCGCCGCGACGTCCTGCGGGCGGCGGGCGAGACATCGAACGCGCTCGCCCCGTTGCTCGAGTGCGCGAACGAGCCGACCACCCACGTAGCCACTGGCCCCGGTGACGAGGATGACGCGCGCGCCGACGGACGAACGCGTCGGCGCCGGACGCATGGGGCCTGTGTTGCTGTCGTTAGGCATCACGCGGCGTCCCGGTCGGCCCCGTCAGCTGCCCTGGCCAGTATGTCGCGCAGATCTCGCAGCGTCGTTCCAACGCGAATCCCGATCGGTCCCAGCTCGTCCTCCATGCCCGCCGCACCGGCGCCTCCGACGACGATCGAAACGGACGGCGAGAGGAGGGCACGAAGCGCGCTGAGCTCACCGACTGTGCGCGCGCGGTCCTGGACGTAGATCATGCTCAGCGCGATGGCGCGCGCCTTGGTTGCGATCGCGGCCGCGGCGATGTCCCTCGCGGGCAGGTCGGCGCCGAGGTACAGCACGCGCCAGCCCTCGCTTGCCGCAGTGGCTGCAACGAGCGTAGCGCCGATCGCATGACGTTCGCCGGTAAGTGTCGCGACGAGCACCGTCGGTTCACCGGCGCCGCGCCCGATGGCGCGCATCGACTCGGCCACGATGTCGTGGATGATCGACGACGCGAGGTGCTCGTGCGCGATGGTCAGGCGCCCCACGTGCCATTCCTCGCCGATTCTCCGCAGGATGGGGGACGCCACGTCTTCTATGAACGGTGTGATCCCAAGCTGCGCGATCGCGCGCCGCAGGGTGTGCTCGAGGTCTGGCGCATCGAGTCGTGCCGTCGACGCGAGCGCCACCTTCACGATGTGGGCGGCCTCGGATCGCTCGGTTCGAGATTCCGCTGCGGCGGCGCCTTTATCGCGCTCGGCGCGGGCCGCGGCGTCGTCCTGCGCCATGCGGGTGAGCTCGTCCGTCGAGAGGCCGGCGACCTGCCCGATGCTGCGACCTGCTGACGTGACCGCGTTGAGTAGGCGGAGGCGCGTAATGTCGGCATCGGAGTATGCGCGGTGACCGCCGGGCCCGCGGCCGGGCTCGACCGCCCGGTACCGGCGTTCCCAGATCCTGAGGAGGTCTTGGGAGAGTCCCGATCGCTCGGAGGCGATGGCGATGGGGTGTTTGGGGAGCGTTTCATCCATGGTGAAATATGCGCTCTGTCCATGTTCTGTCAAAGCCATGTTTGGTCATAGCATTGACAAAATGCCGTCGCGTCTGAATATTACCTAGACAAGGCTTAGACAATCTCATCCATAACAGCGCAACAACTCATTTTGAGAGGTAGCAAATGAAGAAGCTGGACGTTGTCGCCGCCATTCTGCTCGTCGTTGGCGGCCTCAATTGGGCATTGGTCGGCACCGCCGGCATCGACCTCGTCGCCACCTTGTTCGGTTCGATGTCGCCGCTCGCTCGCGCGGTCTACGTGCTTGTCGGCCTGTCGGCGATCTACCAGGCCATGCAGTGGCAGGGCATTCAGCGGCGGTGGCTCGCACCGGTGCGCACGGCCCGGGTCTAGGTCGCGCCTAACGCATTCGATTCGAGGACATGGCCATGCAACGCAACGCCAGGATCTGGACGGTCGCCGCCACCGCGGCCGTCTTCACCGTGCCGACCATCGCGTCGGCGCAGCAAGCCACCCATAACGACAAGACGCCAATGAAGAACATCGTGCAGGTCGCTGCCGAGGCAGGGAGCTTCAACACGCTCGTCGCTGCGGTCAAGGCGGCGGGTCTCGTCGAAACCCTGTCGGGCCCGGGTCCGTTCACGGTCTTCGCACCAACCGATGCGGCGTTCGCCAAGCTCCCATCGGGCACGGTGACCGCGCTGCTGGCCGATAGGGAGCAGCTGACCAGGATCCTGACCTACCACGTCGTCAGCGGGAAGGTCATGGCCGACGACCTCATCGCGTCGAACGGCGCCACGCCCACGACAGTCAACGGGCTGCCGCTCGACATCGTCGTGCGCGGCGGCAAGGTGTACGTGAACGGCGTGAACGTGGTCACCGCGGACGTCCAGGCGTCCAACGGGGTCATTCACATCGTCGACACCGTCCTAATGCCGAAGACCGCGCCGGCACCGGCGGGCCGTTAGGCGCACGCCCGCGCAACCAGATCAGAGCTCGGGCCTGGGGACGGTTAGGCTGTGCGCTGGCGACGTGGCCAGCACGCAAGAGTCCCCAGGCCAACCGCGCGAATTGCCGCCTAACGTCGCAATCATAGAGCCGCCGGATGCCCGCGAGCGGTGCCTGGCGCCTGGGCAGACGGAGTGTGCCGCTCTGGCATCCCTCGCATTTGCGGCATAAGATCGAATTCCGCCATTGAGGTGGCGAGCCCCCGGTGCGGCGTACACATTAGCCTTGCTGCACGAAGCCGCTTCGAGTTCTTGATCGATGGAGTCAGCATGATCCTGATCGCCGGTGCGACCGGGTTCCTGGGCGGAGAAATCTGCGCGCGCCTGGCCGCGGCAGCAGAGCCTGTGCGCGGGCTCGTGCGTGCGACGTCGGACCACGCGGCCGTGGAACGCCTGCAGGCCGTTGGCGTTGAAACGGTCCTGGGCGACGTGCGCGATCGTCCGTCGCTCGACGCCGCCTGCCGGGGCGTTCGGACCGTCGTCTCGACCGTCACCACGACTCGCTCGCGCCAACCGGGAGACAGCATCGAGGCGACGGATGAAGCTGGACAGATCAACCTCGTCGACGCCGCGCGCGAGGCCGGCGTCGAGCGCTTCGTGTTCGTCTCGTACTCGTCGAACCTCGATGACGATGGTCCGCTCACGCGAGCCAAGCGAGCCGTCGAATCTCGGCTCCGCAACAGCGGCATGTCGTACGTCATCCTGCGGCCGAGTTACTTCATGGAGGTTTGGCTGAGCCCCCATCTCGGCTTCGACTTCGCGAACCGAAAGGTGACGCTGTACGGCAGTGGGGAGCAGCGGATCAGCTTCATATCGCTCGGGAACGTGGCGGAGTTCGCGGTGCGCGCCGTGCGAACCGCTGACGTCGTCGACACTGCCATCGAGCTCGGAGGACCTAACGCCGTCAGCCCGCTCGAGGCCGTACGCACATTCGAGGAGGTCGGTGGCGCGCCGTTCGAGCAGCAGCAAGTCCCGGAGGACGCACTCCGCGACCAGTTCGCCGCCGCTACTGACTCACTCCAGAAGTCGTTCGCCGGCCTGATGCTCGACTACGCGCGCGGCGACGAGATCCCGATGGAAGACACCCTTCGGAGAATCCCGGTGCAGCTCACGTCCGTGCGTGACTACGCGCGGACCGTGCTCGGAGGATGAAGATTCGCGCAGTCGTGGAACGCGACTGCGCCCCACCCGTCGCATCCAATGCCGCAGTCCCTGCCCGACACTCGACTCCACGCCCTCTCCGACCGCTACGATCTCGTGCGTGAAGTGGGTCGCGGCGGGATGGCGAGTGTTCATCTTGCGCGAGATCTCCGACACCAGCGCGAGGTTGCCGTCAAGGTGCTGCTCCCGGAGGTCGCCGAGTCGTTCGGTGCCGCGCGCTTCCTGCGTGAGATCCGGCTTGTCGCGCGGCTTCAGCACCCCCACATCCTTCCATTGTTCGACTCGGGGGAGGCCGACGGTGTGTTGTATTTCGTCATGCCGTTCGTGGAGGGAGACTCGCTCCGCACGCGCCTCGATCGCGAAGGTGGGCTGGAGCTCGACGACGCCGTTCGTATCGTTCGCCAGGTCGCCGACGCGCTCGACTATGCGCATGCCCGCGGTGTGGTGCACCGCGACCTGAAGCCGGAGAATGTCCTCCTCACCGAGGATTACGCGCACCTCGCGGACTTCGGCGTTGCGCGAGAACCAGTCGGCGAAGGGACCGGGCCGGCGACCCTTACCTCAGTCGGTATTACGGTTGGCACACCAGCGTACATGAGCCCGGAGCAAGCTGCCGCCGAGCGCAACCTCGACGGGCGGAGCGACGTGTACAGCCTGGGCTGCGTCTGCCACGAGATGCTCGCGGGTCGTCCACCGTTCAGCGGTGCGAGTGCTCTAGCCATCATCCGCCAACACATTTTAGGCGCGCCGCTGCCCCTGGTCGGCGCGCGCGCAGCGCTTCCCGATGCCGTGACGTCGGCCGTTGCACGAGCGCTTGCGAAGGACCCGGCCGACCGCTTCCCGACAGCCGGTGCATTCGCCGCGGCGCTCGAGCGAGCCGCGGTCGAGTCGCGACAGCCATCGGTTGCGGAATTGCGGCTTCGTGCTGTTGAGCGGCAGCAGCAGACGCGGCAGCGTGTGCTCGTGTTGGATTTCGTCAACCTTGCCAACGCCGCCGACGCGGATTGGCTTTCGACCGGCATTGCCGAAACCGTGAGTGCAGATCTGAACAAGGTTGCTGGCGTCAAGGTGGTAGGTCAGGACTTCAGCACGCGCCGGCGCGTCGAGGCCGAGCTTCATGGGCGACTCGTCGACGCCGAGCTGGCCGCTAAGCTCGGACGCTCGATCGGCGCACAGTGGGTCGTGTGGGGTGCTTTCCAGAAGCTCGGGGAGCGTATCCGTATCACACCCCACTTCGTGAACACGACGGACCTGACGCGACTCGGTGGCGAAAAGATCGATGGGGTCATGGACGACATCTTCGCGCTGCAGGACCGTATCGTGACCGGGCTCGCCGACGCGTTGCGGATTCAGCTCACCAGCGGCGAGGTGGAACGTATTGAGCAACCCGAGACGCTACACCTCGGAGCATACGAGCACTACGCACGCGGATACCGCGCCTATCTGCGGTTTGGCAAGGAGAGCGTGAAGCTCGCCGCGGAGCACTTCCGCGCTGCGATCTCGATCGATCCACAGTATGCCCTAGCGCAGGCAGGGTTGGGCGTCATTCACGGGCCCATGTACATCGCTTCAGGACGCCGGGAGATCCTGAACGAAGGGGCGCAGCTCCTCGAGCGCGCCATCGAGCTTGATCCGTCCATCGGCGAGGCCTATGCGTGGCTCGCCTACATGCAGTTTCGGCAAGGTCGTTTCGATGTCTCCACGCGCACGGCAAAGCTGGGTGTCGAGCGGGAGCCGGCGAATGATATGGGTTGGTACATGCTTGGAGCTGGGCATGTGTGTCACGGCACGGTTGCGCACGAGCCTAACGCACTGGGCCAGGCAATACCTCCGCTGCTTCGCACAGTCGCACTGAATCCGGGACACCTTCCGGCCTGGTTGGCACTCGGCTCGATCTACCTCCTGCGCGGCCAGTACTCCTACGCCACACCGGCCATCGATCGCGCCGTCGAGCTCGAGACAACCGGGTCAGCGCTCACCTTTCTCGGTGCGCTCGTGCAGCGTGCCGTGCTCCACATGGGTGTGGGCGACGTGGATGCAGCCCGGCCGCTAGTGGAGCAGGCGATCACGCGGTATACCGGCGCGGACCATGTGTATGCCGAAACGATGGCGGCGTACGCCCATGTTGTGCGCGGCTCCATTGCTGAGCGGACTGGTAACCGGGAGGCCGCATTGGAGGGCTTCGGCCGCGCGTGCCAAATCGCCGACGCGTGCGAACACCGGATTACCATTGGGGCACAATGGGTAAAAGGCCGCTTGGGCCGAGCGCGCGTGCTGCACCAACTCGGGCTGACCACTGACGCAATGAATGCGTTAGGCGAGGCACGAGAGCTATTCGTGTCGCGAACACGGTTCGTTTGGACGTGGATCCACGGCGCGACCGATGCGGAGGTCTTGTACGAGCTGGCATCGACGCTCATCACCCTAGGCCGAACGGATGAGGCGCTCGACACACTTCGCCAAGCAGCTGACGCGGGATGGGCTGATCAAACCTTTCTGCGGCACGACCCCGCCTTCGCGGCCATCCGCGACTCGGCGGCTGTTAGGCGAATTGCCGTCGACGCCTCGAAACGCGTCGACCTCCCACCGCCCGTCGGACGTGGTGGCGTGTCGTGAGATGTGTCAACGAGGAGGAAGTTCACATCGTAGTAACAACGTTACATGTTAATGGCGTCGAACCCTCACGCCCCACGCCATGCGTATCCCGCCTTGCGCCTTCGCCCTCATATCCCTGACGCTGGCCGTTTCCGCCAGCGCCCACTCACAGGAGCCGGCCCGTCCGGCGGCCGGCACCCCGAAGCTTTCGTTCGCCGAGCCGGGGATATCGCCTAACGGGGAAGAGATCGCGTTCGTGCACGCGGGCGACATCTGGGTCGTCCCGGCCCGCGGCGGTGAGGCACGCCTTCTGGTCGCCCACCCGGCAACCGAATCGCGCCCCATGTACTCGCCGGACGGCACCCGGCTCGCGTTCATGTCGAACCGCGCCGGGAGCCCGGACATCTGGATCCTCACGCTGGCTGACGGCTCGCTCCGCCGCCTCACGTTCGACGATGGCACGGAGCAGCTGGACGGATGGTCGAAGGACGGGCGCTGGATCTATTTCTCCACCGGGTCGCACGACATCTCGAGCATGACCGATGTGTATCGCGTCAAGAGCGACGGCGGGACGCCCATGCCCGTCGCCGCCGACCGTTACGCCAGCGAGTTCATGGCGGCGCCCGCGCCTAACGGCGACGCCGTCGCCATCGTCGCCCGTGGCTTTGGTCTCTCGCAATGGTGGCGCAAGGGACGCTCGCATCTCGACGAGAGCGAGCTCTGGATCGTCCGAGGCGACGGTTCCGCGGCACCGCGCTACGAGCAGCTCACGCAGCGCGGCGCGAAGCAGCAGTGGCCGATGTGGGGCGGCGACGGCACGTCACTCTACTTCGTGTCCGATCGCACCGGCCCACAGAACCTCTGGATGAAGCCCGCCAAGGGCGATCCGCAGGCGCTCACATCGTTCAAGGACGGTCGCGTCATGTGGCCGACGATGAGCGCGGACGGAAAGACCATCGCCTTCGAGCGCGACTTCGACATCTGGACGTACGACGTCGCCAGCCGCTCCGCGAAGGAGGTGCCGATCACCGTTCGCGGTTCCGCAATAGGCGGTGGTACGGAGCA
>JAJKIV010000361.1 GCA_021154285.1 Gemmatimonas sp.
ACTTCAACGCGAACGCGACGACGGCGGATCTTCGGCGGGCGATGGAGGAGGCGTCCGGTCGCGATCTCCGGTGGTTCTTCGACGAGTGGCTCTATAAGCCGGGGACGCTCAAGGTGGCCGGGCGGTGGACGTACGATGCGGGCGCGAAGCAGGTGCGCATCGCGCTCGATCAGGTGCAGACGGATGGGAGTGTCTTCAGGATGCCGGTGGAGGTGGCGGTGTACACTTCGGCGCAGGCGACGCCGACGATTCATCGGGTGGAGATGACTGCGAAGGCAAATGTGTTTCGGATCGACGTGCCGTCGGAGCCTAACGATGTGCGGCTGGATCCAAATCTGTGGGTGCTTATGGACGCGACGTTCGAGCGAGCACGATAGGTTGACTTCTCATTTCCACGATATGAATCGACATCCCTCTCGCCGAGACCTTCTCAAGAGCGCCGCCGTCGCATCGGCGGGGATCGTTTTCGGTGCCAATGCCACCGGCGCCGATGCCGCAGAAGCTGCCGCTGACGGAGCGACCGTCGACCGCTTCACCGGACGTACGACGAACGCGGCGTCGATGGCCGGCGTCCCGTTCGAGCCACGCGAAACCGTACGCATCGCGATCGTCGGGACGGGGCTCCGCGGACGGTCGGTGCTGGGCGAGTGGATGGGCGTGCCTAACGTGCGAATCACCGCGCTCTGTGACACCGTGCCCGAGAAGGTGGAGCTCGCGGTGCAGCAGATGCGAAAGGCCGGGCACGACGACGAGCCGGCACGCTTCACCAACGGTCCCGAGGCGTATCGCGACCTCGTGCGACGCGACGACATCGACCTCGTGTACACGGCCACGCCGTGGGAATTCCACGTGCCGGTGGTGCTCGCGGCGATGGAATCGGGGAAGCACGCCGCCACCGAGGTTCCCGCTGCCTACACGCTCGACGATCGCTGGAAGCTCGTCGACACGTCGGAGCGCACGCGGCGACACTGCCTGATGATGGAGAATTGCAACTACGGGTACAACGAGTTGCTCGTCCTCCAGATGGTGAAGAGCGGCGTGTTCGGCGAGCTCTTGCACGCCGGTGCTGCGTACAACCACGACCTGCGCTCGATCCTGTTCGAGAACAAGGATGAGGGGCTGTGGCGTCGCCGGCATCACACGCTACGCAACAGCAACCTGTATCCCACGCACGGACTCGGCCCCGTCGCGTTCATGCTGGGGATCAACCGCGCCACCGTACTCGCGCATCAACTCGATCCAGGGGACCAACGGGATCTTCGAGGACTACCCGGCGCGCATCTATATCGAAGGTGAGGGTGAGGAGGATCGCTGGGCCTCGATCGACAGCTACAAGGCCAGGTACGAGCACCCGCTCTGGCGCGAGTTGGGGGAGAAGGCGCGCAGCGGCGGTCACGGCGGGATGGACTACGTGATGGCCTTCCGACTGGTGCAATGCCTGCGAGAGGGACTCGTTCCGGACTTCGACGTCTACGACGCAGCCGCGTGGTCGGCGCCGGGACCGCTGAGCGAGATGTCGGTAGCGAAGGGGAGCGCGCCGGTGAAGTTCCCGGATTTTACGCGTGGAAAATGGAGAGAAGAGAGACCGTCGCTCTAGGGATCAGCTGCAACGCTTCGTTAGGCGGCCGGCCCGTGAACGGCTACGTACCCGGGTGTCCACCGAAGCGGGCCGGCAACGGCGCTCCCGGACCCTCGTACTGCGTCGTGAAGCTCGCCACGCGCCACCTGCCGTGATCGTCGCGCACCAGTTGCACGCTGTCGACGCCGCGCGTCCTGGCCGGCGGCGTGGACAAGCCTGGCTGGGGGACGAAGCCTTCGAATGTGACGTAGGCATGCGCCACATGGCCGAAGTGATCGATGCGCAGCGTTACGATCCGTTCGCGGAAACCACCGCGAAGGGTGGAGTCCGTGGTCACCCACCGACGAAAGTTGGCGAGGAACTCGTCCACGCCAATCGCGCGCGGTGCGGTCCCCGGCGCGACAGGGTCGACAAATGCGGCCCCGGGAAGGAAGAGGGCGCGCTGCGTCGCCCAGTCCGGCTCGGCGCCCGCATTGAAGGAGAACGCTGCGTAGAGCGTGTCCAACGTGCGACGGATGTCGCGTTCGGCCGCGATATCTGCCGCCGACGTCGCTGGCGCGAACGCCTGTACTGGGACGACGACCGCTGAGGTTCCAGGCGCGGACTTGGCGCACGCGGCAGCAGTCGAAACCAGCAGCCAACCGGCGCCACGACGGAACGATGAGGACATCGAGGCTGCAACGGAACGTTTAGGCCGCACGAGGCAAATGAGGGATACGAACGTGGCGCCCATTGCAGCAACCATGCGTGTCGTGCGAACGCTGCGTTGAGTGAACATCGAATCGTCACCGACTGTTCGTTTGAGGTCACGAACTACCGAGAGGTACTGCCTGACGTTGGCTTCGACGCGCGCTGCGCCTCGTCCACGACGTAGGCCTGGATCAGTCGTACCTGTGCCGCGTTGAGATCTTTCGCAAACGACGGCATGCCGAGCGCGCGTCTCGCACCTCCCAAGACAATCGAGTCGAACGTCGCGTGCACGGCGGCCGTCGTGCGGCGCAGGTCGGGGACGGCGCCTCCCTTCACGAGGTTCGAGGTGAAGCTGTGGCAGCGGCTGCAGTAGGCACTGAACAGCGCACCTCCCTCTGCGAGCTCGGTCGTGGTCGCCGCAATCTTCACGTTAGGCGTCGGGATCGGATCACGCGGTGCCGGAGGCGGCAGCAGCTTGGCCGTGCCACCGAGGGCGAACACGAGAACCCGGTTTGGACCGGTGCGTGAGGCTGGGTCGGAGTAAAGGGCGGGCGGACCACTGAGCACCGCGACGTATTCTGTATCGCCCACCGCGTAGGCAATCGGTCCGGCGGCGATGCCGACGCCGGCATCGAACTGCCAGAGTGCCTTCCCGTCTGTCGCGCGATAGGCAGCGAAGATGCCGTCGACGCGTCCCTGAAACACGAGATTCCCCGCGGTGCTCAGCGTGCCTCCACTCCGAACGACTGGATGCACGACGCGCCATGCCTCGCGCCGCGCCACGGGGTCCCACGCGATCAGCCGTCCCTTGGGATTCGCCGCAGCGACCTTCGCCTGCAGCGGCCCGTGATAGCGAGGGTCGCGTCCCAGCGTGCGATCGGTGGGGCGCAACTCGAACTTTGGGTCGACGACGTGCAGGTCCAGCCCTTCGTCGACGACGGCGAGGTAGGCCAACCCGGTCGTCGGAGAAAACGACACGGGGTTCCAGTTGTGCGCGCCGAAGTTCGCTGGCGTCACGACGGTGCCCTGCGCCTTCGACGCGATCGCCGACTGCACGATGAGCGGGCGGCCCGCGCTGTCGATCCCTGTCGCCCACGTCATGCTCGCAAACGGCGTCGCCGAGATGAGCTTGCCCGTCGCGCGATCGATCACGTAGAAGAACGCGTTCTTGTTCGCCTGCATCAGCACACGTCGCGCCGTTCCGCCAATCGTTAGGTTCGCCAGGATGATGGGTTGCGTGGCGTCGAAGTCCCACGCGTCACCCGGCGTCGTCTGGTAGTGCCACACGATCTCACCCGTGCGCGCGTCGAGCGCGACGATCGACGAGCCGTACAGGTTGTCGCCGGCGACCGTTCCGCGCAGCTCGGGATACCAAGGCGACGGGTTGGCCGTGCCCACGTAGATCAGGTCGAGGTCCGGATCGTAGACGATCGGATCCCACGGGCTCGCGCCACCGCCACCCTTCCACCATTCGCCGGACCACGTTTTGGCCGCTCTGCCTAACGCGGCGGACTCGACCGGCTTCGACGGGTCGCCCGGCACCATGTACGTGCGCCACGAGAGCGTGCCGGTCATCGCATCGTAGGCTGACACGTACCCGCGCACGACGAACTCCGAGCCTGCGTTGCCGATGATGACCTTGCCGCCGGCGATGCGCGGCGCGCCGGTGATGGAGTACGCCGAATCCGCGGGTGTCGTCTGCACGCTCCACACGGGCTTCCCCGTTTGCTCGTCGAGCGCGATCAGGCGTCCATCCATGGTCCCCACGTAGACGCGACCGCGATAGAGCGCGACGCCGCGATTCACGACGCCGCAGCACATGAACTTGTCGTGGTCCTTCGATGCCGCGGGGTCGAATTTCCATTTCTGGGCGCCGGTGCGGGCGTCGAGCGCGTAGACGACACTCCACGTGCCGGTGAGGTACATGACGCCATCCTGCACGAGCGGCGTGGCCTCGAGTCCGTGAAGCGTCTGCATGTCGACGGACCATGCGAGGCCCAGGCGCGCGATGGAGGTATCGTTGACCTGCTTCAGTGGGCTGTAGCGCTGCTCCGAGTACGTGCGGCCGTGCGTGAGCCAGTTGGCCGTGTCCGCGTCGGCCTGGCGGAGTCTCGCGTCATCCACCTGTCGTGGAGGGCTGCTGCACGCGGCGATCGCGATCCCGGTTGCGGCGAGGGACAAGCACCACGGCGCAATCGAGCGCGCAGGAGCGAAGATACGGATCACTTCACGCCCTGCCCGTCGACTCGCCTGGCCATGATGGTCGTGAACCGCGGATCCGACCGAAACCCGCGGGACGAAGCGCTTCGGCGTGATCGCCCAGTGCTGCTTCGACCTCGCCGAGAAAGGTCTGCGTGAGAGGGAAACCGGGATTGAGCTCGAGCGCCTTCTGCAGCTGAACACGCGCCTCGGGCAGCCTGTCCTGAGCGGCGAAGACGATACCCAGCATGGCATTCCCGGGGAGCGAGAGCGGATCGAGCGCGAGCGTCTGCCGCATATGCAACGTATGGCTCAACGTCTGGAATGCAAACGCCGAGAAGCTGGAGTTCGTCCACGGCCGTGCCACGCGCACGTTCTCGACACCCGGCAAATACTCCTATGGCACCGGTGGTGGGCTCCTGTGGTACGAGGAATGGGGCGTCGTCCGGGTATTCTGAACCGCTCTATACGATCTCGCGTCAAGAGCGATGGCCATGCCTTCCCATGCAGGATCGTTCAGCTCGTGTCGCCTCCGGTTGGCGCGTGCCAGGAGTTGGAATTGATCCAGTGCATCCGTATCGGCCTGCCCCGACGTATCGGACCCGAGATGCTCGCGGAATAGTTCTGCACGGAGCGCTCGAACGGACGCAGGATCACGATAGGCGGCATTCAGCTCGCCGTTTCCGG
>JAJKIV010000362.1 GCA_021154285.1 Gemmatimonas sp.
ATGTGGTGGAATGGGCACGAGTACCAGGTCGCGCCATCCGAGGGTGGTCACTGCGACTTTGCGCCGCAGGACGACGTGGAGGATGCGCTCGTGGTGTGGCTGCGCGCGCAGTTCGGTCACGTCAGCTATGAGCGCATCGTTTCCGGCCCCGGGTTGGTGAACCTGTATCGCTTCCTGCGGGAATATCGAAAGACTCCGGAACCCGCGTGGCTCACGACGCGCATCGGGTTCGGCGACCCGGCGCCGGTGATCGCGGAAGCGGCACTCGACCACGCGGATCCCGTCTGCGATGAGACCCTAACGAGATTCGTGCGCATCTATGGCGCGGCCGCGGGGAACTACGCGCTCACCTCACTCGCGGTAGGCGGCGTCTTCCTCGGCGGCGGGATCGCGCCGAAGATCCTCTCGCGGCTCACGGATGGCCCATTTCTGGAAGCCTTCGCGGCGAAAGGGCGGTTTGCGGAAGCCATGCGCAAGATGCCCATCCACGTCGTCATGGCCCCCGACGTCGCCCTCCTCGGCGCAGCCTTTTGCGTGCGTGAGAGTCCAAAAGCCCCGTAAGGGGTCAGACTCCTTCCGAAGCGTTCGAACGCCGGTTAGGCAGCAGGGAGCGTGAGGGTGAACGTACTTCCCTTCCCGAGCGCCGACTCCGCCACGAGGTCGCCTCCCATGGCGCGTGAGAGATCGCGGCTGATCGCGAGGCCAAGACCCACCCCTTCGTTGGGCGCGCCAGCCGATCGCGCAACCTGAACGAATGGCTCGAAGATCGCGAACAGCTTGTCGGACGGAATGCCGCGGCCGGTATCACTCACGCGGACCGTCACGTGATCGGCCACGGACGCACACTCCAACACGATCTCACCGTTAGGCTGCGTGAACTTGATCGCGTTCGTCATCAGGTTCACTAGGATCTGCTCCACCTTTTCGCGATCCGCCCACACGCGCAACCCTTCGCCGCCGGTTCGACGAACGAAGCGGAGCGCCTTGGCCTGCAGCTGCAACGTGGTCACGTCCTCGACGTCCCGGATGGCGTCGTCGAGCTCGAAGTCGCGGATCTCGTAGCGGACGGTGCCGGAATCGAGCCTAATGAAATTCAAGACGTCGTTGATCAGCGACAAGAGATGCTTCTGACTCCGCCGGATCCGCTGGAGGTCCTCTCGCTGCGCCGGCGTCACGGGCCCTCGAACCTCCAGCTCGATAAGCTCCGCATACCCGTCGATCGCGTTGAGCGGCGTGCGCAGCTCGTGGCTCATCATGGCCAGGAAATCGGACTTCGCACGGCTCGCCTGCTCCGCTTCCGAACGGGCCGCTTCCGCCTCGAGGCGTGAGATGTCCGCCTCCTTTCGCGCGCGCTCGGTGTTGGCCAGCAACCGTGCTCGCTCCTGATCTGCCTGTCGCCGCTCCGTGATGTCTGCAATGACCGCGACGACGCACGGCGCGACCTGCTCCCGTGGCAGAACGGGATCCAGTCTCACCGACAACCATCGATCTGCGCGGTGCACCTCGTACTGCAACGTCTGGGCGGATGCGAGGACGTGCGCGATGGTTTCGGTGACCGGTTCGCCTGAGGGCGAGAAGAGCTCGTGGAATTTCCAGCTGGCCTGGGCAGCGTTGAGCAGGGCAAGCAGTTGGTCCGCGGCTTCGTTACACCGAACCAGCTCCGCGTTGTCGTTGATGATGCACACGGCGTCGGTGATCGCGTCGAACGTCGCCTCCCATTGATCCGCCGCCGCGCGAACGTTCTCCTCGGCGGCCCGTACGCGCAGCAGCGCGCGGACCATCGCGATCAGCTCCTGCGAGTCCACAGGACGCGTTAGGAACGCATCCGCACCGGCATCGAGGCCCTGGGCGCGCCACTCACCCGTCGTGAGGCCCGGGGCCACATGAATGATCGGAATTCCGGCGGTGGCCGGGTCGCACTTGAGCTGGTTCGCGAGCTCGAAGCCCGGCCCTCCGGCAAGCTCCGAATCCAACACGATCACATCGGGATGATGCTCGACGCACCGCATCAGGTCATCGGCGTCGACCGCCGTGTGGACCTCGAATCCGGCCTGTCGAAGCCACACCGTCATCGCCTCGCGACTGTCGTCGCGATCATCGGCGACGAGAACGGTGCGGGGTTCAGGGACGTTTACGGGCACGTCCTCCGAAGCAGCGCTCTGATCGTGCAGGGAGTGGTCGGCCGACGTCATACCCGAAATCGTAGGAAGATGCGCGCCACGCGTGCGTGTGGCGTCGGAGTCGGCGTGAGTCTTCACCTCTGACGCTTCGCAGTACCATGAAACCGGTGTTTCGAGCCGGCCGTACGGCGGGAAACCTCGAACCGCACCCCAATGCACGCTGTTCTCAGAGACCTCCGGTACGCAGTCCGATCGCTGCGGAAGAGTCGCGGCCTGACGTTCGTCGCCCTTCTCGCGCTCACGCTCGGCATCGGCCTCACGACCACGATGTTCAGCATCGTGTACGGCGCGATGCTCAAGGGGCTGCCCTTTCCCAATGCCGACGAGCTCATAGCGGTCCAGCGCGAGAACCTGGCGCGCGGCTTCCAACGGATGCCGACGCCAATCCACGACTATCTCGACTACCGCGCGCAGCAGAGGAGCTTTTCCGGGATCGCGGCGTTCTACCAGACCACGGTCAATGTCAGCGGTGCCGAGAAAGCGGAGCGCTACGATGGCGCGAGGGTCAGCGCGGAGCTTTTCGACGTGCTCGAGGTTCGGCCACAGCTCGGCCGTACGTTCCGCCGTGACGAGGAAACGCCCGGACTCGGGAACGTCGCGGTGTTGAGCTACTCGATGTGGAAGGATCGGTTTGCGGGAGACCCGCAGATACTGGGCAAGGCCATTCGGGCTAATGGCCAGCCATTGACGGTCGTGGGGGTCATGCCGCCGAACTTCACGTATCCGGATCGTCAGGCGATCTGGATGCCGTTGCAGCTGGACGCAACCAAGCTCGAGCGAGGCAGTGGCCCGGGTCTCATGGTCATCGCGCGACTACGCCACGGCGTGTCGCTGGACGCCGCGAACACCGACATTGCCGGGATCGCCCGACACATCGCGACCGAGTACAAGGCGTCGAACGAGGGAATCAGTGCCTCGGCCCGGCCCATCATCGAGAGCGAGATCGGACCGCAGCCCCGCCGACTACTGTGGGTCATGCTGGGGGCGGTGTCGTTCGTGCTGCTCATCGCATGCGCGAACGTGGCCAACCTGCTGCTGGACCGTGCGGCGCACCGGACCAAAGAGGTGGGAATTCGCACGGCGCTCGGGGCCTCACGGATCGCCGTCGTTAGGCAGTTCCTGAGCGAAGCGCTGGTCCTCGCAGTCATCGGCGCCGCGCTCGGGGCCGGCGTCGCGCAGGTCGGCGTCTCGCTGTTCAATCGCGCCATCGTCGACACGAATCCGCCATTCTGGCTCGACATCCGGCTGCACCCGCCGGTGCTGCTGTTCGTCGCAGTCACCGCGCTGGTTGCGAGCTTGTTTTCCGGCGCGATCCCAGCGTATCAGGCATCGCGCGCGGACATCAACGAGATCCTCAAGGACGAGTCGCGAGGGGCGTCCAGCTTTCGCATCGGGCGCCTGAGCCGCGCGCTCGTGGTCCTCGAGATCGCACTCTCGTGCGGGCTGCTCATCGTGTCGGGGCTCATGGTGAAGAGCATCATCAAGCTGCGCACGCTCGACCCCGGCATTACAACCGAGAACATCTTCACGGCCCGAGTCGGGTTCCCGGAGACGCACACCGACACGGCGGCTCAGGTGAGCTTCTTCGAGGCACTCGCGCCACGCCTCGCCGCGTTGCCGGGCGTTCAGGCAGTATCGCTCTCCTCGGACTTACCGACGATGTGCTGCGGGGGCCTGAGCGTGGCGATCGAAGGAAAGCAGTACCAGAAGGACCAAGACTATCCCTCCACGCAATCGCTGACCGTGTCGGCTGGTTTCTTCCCGACATTCGGGGTCGCCGCGGTCCAGGGCCGCGTCTTCTCGACCGACGACAAGGCGGAGTCCGTCCCGGTCGTCGTCGTGAATCAGTCGTTCGCGCGCAAGCACTTCCCATCCGAGAACCCGATCGGGAGGCGAATCCGCCTTGGCGGCGCGAAGTCCACGCAGCCCTGGCGCACGGTAGTCGGCCTCGTTCCAGACATGTTCACCGGCGACCCGAGTAACCCACGCGACGCGGGCATTCTCATCCCGCTGACGCAGGACCGACAGCGCTTCGTGAGCGTCGCCGTTCGAGCACCTAACGCCATGACCATGACGCCGCAGGTACGCGCGGCCGTTGCGTCGCTCGACCCTGACGTGCCGATCTTCTCGGTCCTCTCCATGACCGAGACGGTGGACCGGAGTGTCTGGCACATCCGGGTGTTCGGCACCCTGTTCATGGTGTTCGGCGTCGCAGCGCTGCTGCTGGCCGCCATCGGGCTCTACGCCGTGATGGCGTTCTCCGTCAGCCGTCGCGCGCGAGAGGTCGGAATCCGCATCGCGCTGGGCGCGCGGACCGCGGACGTGCTGCGGCTCGTGTTCCACCAGGGCATCATCCAGCTCGCGATCGGGATGACGTTAGGCCTCGCCCTGGGCGCCTTTGTTTCGCAGGGCATCGGGGCAGTGCTATTCGAGGTGGAGCCACGTGACCCGGTGACGTTCGCGGGAGTCGTGGTTCTGCTGACGGCGGCAGGGTTGCTGGCCTGCTACATCCCGGCGCGGCGGGCGGCGAAGGTTGACCCGCTGAGCGCCATGCGAGCTGAGTAGCTGGATTGACGGGCTGGCCATCCGGCGGCGGCATGGCCAGTCAACGGCAAGTGCCAAGTGTGTCAGGGGTCAGCAGACCGAGTACTGGCCCACTTGTGACTTGCATTTCGACTCGTTGGACGGCCAACGATCGGAAGGACCTCGAGACTGCTAGAAGAACTTCGAGATCGAGTACAACAAGAGTCCGACCAGCCCGCCGACGAGCGTCCCGTTGATGCGCACGAACTGCAGGTCCTTCCCGATCTGCAGCTCGATCTTCTTGGACGTCTCCTCCGCGTCCCATTGGCCAACCGTGTACGAGATGAGCTGCGCCACCTCACCGCGGAACTGGTCCACCGCGTACAGCACGGCGTCGAGGATCCAGTGGTCAACCTTCGCCATCAGCTCGGCGTCGGTCAGCACCGCGGTGCCGAGCTTCATGAGCCCCTGCTCGACCGCGCCTGGTGGGTCCGTCTCCTTGCGATCCGCATAACGCGCGAGCGCCTCCTTGGCGTCGCCCCAAATCGTGGCCGAGAACTGACGAACGGCGGGGTTGGCGAGCATGTCTTCCTTGATCGCTTCCGCCCGAGCGATCACATCCGGTGAGGTCCGCAGCTTCTCGATGAAGCCCGTCAGCGCGCGGTCGAAACGCTCGCGCAGCGGGTGCCCCGGATCCGCGGCTACCTGGCGCAGCGTGTTCTCGATGGCGGCGACGACCTTGTCGTGAATGCGATCATCCACCGCTTCAGGAAGCCACCACGGGCTCTCCTCACGGATGCGCTGGCGGATGAGCTCCTCGTTGCGCGATACGCCTTCCGTTATCAGCCGAAGCGCCTCGTCGAGCAGCTCCTGGTGGCGATTGTCCGCCGTCAACAGCGACAGCACATTGCCTAACACCGGCGCGACCTGCGTCTTCCGCACACGCGTGACGACGGCGCGATCGATCATCGCCTGCACGTCCTCGTCGCGCAGAACCTGCGCCGTGCCGGCCAGCCCCGATGCGACGTGGTGCGAGATACGCCGGCTGTTGTCTGGATCACTGATCCATTTCGCGATCCGCTCGGCGATTCGCAGTCCGTGAAGTCGCGCGGCAATCACCTCACGCGACAGGAAATTGTTCTGCACGAACCCGCCAAGGCTGCGACCAATGCGGTCCTTGCGGCTCGGGATGATGGCCGTGTGCGGAATCGGGATGCCGAGCGGATGGCGGAACAGGGCGGTAATGGCGAACCAGTCCGCGAGCCCGCCGACCATCGCCGCCTCGGCCGTTGCGCGGACGAAACCCAGCCAGGGGAATTGCCGCTCGAGCACCAGCGACACGATGAACAGCACCGTGGCGCCAACGAGGAGGCCCGTTGCCCGCCGCTTCATGCGGTCGAGCTGGATCTGCTTGTTCGGGTCTTCCTTGTGGATCGGAACCCGCGGCACCACCGGTACCGGCGTCACGCTCGCGCCGCCAACCGGTTGCGCTGGAGCAGGATGGTCGGACTCGTCAGGTGGGCGAAGTTGCGGAATCGCCATGGTCTAAAGCTGAAACGACGGCAGAGTGGGTGGAAGGGTTGTGCAAGTCGTTACGGCGGACGTTGCGCCACCGCGGCGCCCCGTACAGGATGGAACATGGAAAAGCGCGATTACCTGCTCCGGCAGATCGAGGCCCTCCGACAGATCCTCTCCCGCCTACGGGAGCTCATCGTCGGAGGTGCCACGGCGCAGGCCGACAGTCAGATCCGCGAGGAGATGCGAAACGTCGGCCTCGACCTCGCCATGGCGAACGCTCTCGACCCGGCAACGCTGCTGATGCTGCTCGGTAGCCCGGTCCTGGATGCCCGCCGCGCGTTCGCGGTGGCCGCGCTGCTTCACATGGATGCGCTGCGGGCGCGCGCCGATGGTGATGAGTCGCGGGCGGCACGCAGCATCGCCAACGCGCTGGCGCTGCTTCAGGCAGCCAAGCCGATGCTCGAGGGCGAGCGCGCCGAGATCGCGACACAGATCATCGAAGAGCTCCGCGCCCCGTCGCCCGCCTAACGCGCCGACTCGGCGATGCCGAACGGCGCGTCGCGGTCTCGCTGAATCCGTGTGATAGCGTAGAACAGCTGGGCGTACGCGACATCCTCGGCCGTCGGGAGCTCGACGCCCGCGGCGTTAGGCCCCATGATTGACGGCCATCCGCCCGTGTGACCGAAGCCGATCGCGTGCAGCAACTCGTGCATCGCCACTCGCGACTCGCCGAGGTAGGCGTTCTGGCTCACCGTGAGCAGGGCCTCGTAGATGCGGCCCGTGGCGTCGTAGGTGATGTACGTCTTCCCGGCGGCGGCCATTCTCTTGTTCACCGCCACGAAAATCCCATCCGCTCCGGCGTCGACTTCCTCGAACGACGCGGGCCGGAAGAGTTTGCGGCCGAGCAGGCGCTCGAATGACATCGCCAGGTCCCAGAAGCGAACGGAGTCGTTCGGCGAGATGAATGGATCGACCGGGGCGTGCCGAAATGCGACGCGGATTGGAAAGCTGTCCGCCACCCAACTCACGCCTCGTGCAGAGTGGCGACTCAAACGCCAGTAGCCGGGGCCGTCGCCGAACCGCGTGGTCGCACGCGTCGGGTCGATCGGCACGTCACGACCGTCGAACGGACCGCCGCGAATTCGCCACCGTCGGGGCAGCAGCACGATTCGCGCAGCCTCGCCCGGGCCTCCGGACCCGAGCGAGACGACGCTCGTGTGATAGCGCGGCGTCGCCGAATCGCTGAAGACACGCAGCGTGACCCGGCTCGACGGCTGGGTCGGGAACGCCCCAACGAAGGTGCCTGACGAGTCGATCAGCGCCTCGTACGTACCGCGCTCGTCGGTCGCGATGACGTGCACACCGTCGAGCGAGCCGCTGTCGGCCGCGATGATTCGCCCACCAAAGAGGTACGATGCCGCCGGACCCGGTGTTCGTCCGCCGGGCGCCGCGGCCAACAGCACCGCCACACTGCCAAGCGCGATCATGCGCATCTGCCACACCCTGCCTGCCACCGCACCGAATTTATCCCACGGCGCAGCGCGAGGGGATGACGCTTAGGTCGCGTCTGCCGTGTCGCGGCGTTCGACCTTCACCTTCCGACTACGGCCGGCGCCCTCACGGGCTCGCGCTCGCAAGGCGGTCGCGTCGACGATCTCGAATCGCCCGCTGCCGAGGGCGCGCAGGAGCCCCGACGCGCGCAGCGCCTGCAGCTCGCGCACGACCACCTCGCGCACGGTGCCCAGCTCCTCGGCGAGTTGCTGCTGCGTCATCCCGATGGCGATCACCGCGCGGTGACGCGCATCCGCTCGCCCGATGAGATACTCCGCGAGTCGTGCCGAAACCGGACGGAGCGACGTACGATCGAGTCGCTCGACCAGCTCACGCACGCGCCGGCTGAGCCGTTCGAGCAGCACGAACGCGGTTTCCGGATTCGTCTTTACGGCGGCGAGGATGACGTCGCGGCCGACGAGCGCGCATACGGTCGGCTCGGCGGCGAACGCAGTTGCCGGGTAACCACCGCCGCTGAAGACGGGCACTTCGCCGAGCGTTCCGCCAGCGCGTTCGACGTGTACGACCTGCGCGCGGTCGGCCGCCTTCCGGACGACTCGCACCTTGCCCTCGAGCACCACCAGAAGACCTGCCGCCGAGTCTCCGGCGCGAAAGAGGATGTCGCCCGTCGCGAACCGACGCTCTATGGCGCGATCGGCGATGATGCGGAGCGCGCTTCGCGGCAACGCCGCAAAGAGCGAAACGGTCTTCAGTCGGTCAAGAGCGATCATTTGGCGTGGGGTCGGCGCGCCTCACGATAGGGGGAACCCGGCCTGCGCGAAGTGACAGAAGTCTCACCTCGGCAGCGGATACCGCATTAACGTTGCGACACCTACTCGGAGGGACTTATGCGAATCGCGATCACTGCCTGCGGCACCATCGCCTTGGGACTTGCCGTCATGGGTACTCCGGGACGGGCACAAAGCGCCATGGACCACGCGAGTCACGCCAGCACCAGCTCGACGGGCGCGATCCCCCCTGGCCAGGCTGCCTATGCGACAATGGCTGCCATCGTCGCGATGTTGGAGGCCGACTCCACGACAGACTGGTCGAAGGTGAATATTGAAGCGCTCCGGCAGCATCTCATCGTGATGAACGAAGTGACACTCGGGGCGCGGGCCCGACAAACGAGCGTGCCCGGCGGCGCCTCCATGGATGTGACCGGCGACGGACACGTCGCCGAGTCGATCCGCACGATGCTGCGGAATCACTCCGCGATGCTGGGCATGGAGGGACCATACCGCTCGAGCGTCGACGACATTCCGGGCGGCGTGCGCTGGGTGGTCACTGCGGCCAACCCCGGGGATGCGAAGACCGTCGCGAAGATTCGCGGGCTCGGATTCGCCGGGCTGCTGACGTTAGGCGACCACCACACCCCGCACCATGTCGCGTTGGCGCGAGGCGAGCCGATGATGCACCGTTAGGCTCAGGCGCGCCCGCGCTCGCGCCGGTACCGGCGAATCAGCGCGTTCGTCGAGCTGTCGTGGCCGAGCTGGCCCGCCTCTTTGCCAGTGAGCTCGGGCGCGATCTTGAGCGCCAGCACCTTCCCCAGCTCGACGCCCCACTGGTCGAACGAGTCGATGTTCCAGATGACGCCCTGCGTGAAGACGGCGTGCTCATACAGCGCGATCAGCGCGCCGAGCGTCGCGGGGGTGAGCCGCTGGGCGAGAATGGTCGTGGTGGGACGGTTGCCGTCGAACTCTTTCGCCGGAACCAGCGCATCGGGCACGCCCTCTCGCTTTACCTGCTCGGCCGTCTTGCCGAAGGCGAGCGCCTCGGTCTGCGCGAACATGTTGGCCATCAGCAGATCGTGGTGCTCACCGATGTCCTCCAGTGGCTGCGCGAAGCCGATGAAGTCGCACGGGATCAGTCTCGTCCCCTGGTGGATCAGCTGATAGAACGAGTGCTGTCCGTTGGTGCCCGGTTCTCCCCAGAAGATCGGCCCCGTCTCGTAGTTCACGCGGGCGCCGCTGACGGTGACGTGCTTGCCGTTGCTCTCCATGGTGAGTTGCTGCAAGTACGCCGGGAACCGCGCGAGATACTGGCTGTACGGCATGACGCCGATCGTCTGTGCGTCGAAGAAGTCCGTGTACCAGAGGCCGAGCAGACCGAGGATGACCGGCAGATTCCGGTCGAAGGGGGTCGTGCGGAAATGCTCGTCCATCTGGTGCGAGCCATCGAGCATCTCGCGGAATCGCTCCGGGCCGACCGCGATCATCGTCGAGAGGCCGATCGCGGACTCCATCGAATACCGTCCGCCGACCCAATCCCAGAAGCCGAACATGTTCGCCGTATCGATGCCGAACTTCTGCACCTCGGCGGCGTTGGTCGATACGGCCACGAAGTGCTTCGCGACGGCTCGGTCGTCGCCTAACGACTTCAGCAGCCAGGCCCGGGCCGTGCGGGCGTTCGTCATCGTCTCGAGCGTCGTGAACGTCTTGGACGCGACGATGAACAGGGTCTCGGCCGGATCGAGATCGCGCGTCTTCTCGTAGAAGTCCGCTCCGTCGACGTTGGACACGAAGCGGCACGAGAGCGAACGGTCGGCGTAGAACCGCAGGGCTTCATAGGCCATGGCCGGACCGAGGTCCGAGCCGCCAATGCCAATGTTCACGATGGTTCGGATGCGCTTGCCGGTGAAGCCGGTCCACGCTCCGCTGCGAACGCGATTGGCGAAGTCGGCCATCCGATCGAGCACCTCGTGAACGTCGTCGACCACGTTGTGGCCATCGACGAGGATCGAGGCTGACCGCGGCGCACGAAGCGCCACGTGAAGCACCGGGCGGTTCTCCGTGACGTTGATGCGATCACCGCGGAACATCTGCTCGATCCGCTCGTTAACCCGACAGGCTTTGGCGAGCGCGAACAATCGCTCGAGCGTTTCGCTCCTCACCCGGTGCTTCGAGTAGTCCATGTAGAGCCCGGCTGCTTCCGCGACGAGTCGCGTGCCGCGCGTCGCGTCGGCGTCGAACAGGGACCGCAGGTGCACCGATCGCATCTCCTCGGCGTGCACGGCGAGGTCACGCCATTCAGGAAGCGTCGTGAGCGTTGCGGTGGTGGGCGACATCGCGGGCGCGGTAGTCATGTGAATCGTTTCGCGGAAACTGGTTCGCTTTTTCGACGCGGCTGCTCCAACATACACGCACCGGGTTGGAGCAGCCCAGACGTTGTTACCTGTGGAACCGCAGTGTCCGCCATCGAACCCTTGGCCTACCTCGGACTTCCGGAATCTCCAGCATGAACCTGTTCTCGACCACACCAACGCAACGGCAACTGGCGTTCGGACTGCTCATCCTTCGTATTGCGCTCTCCGCCGTATTCATCATCCACGGCGGCCAGAAGCTGTTCATGATGGGACCCGGCGGGACTGCCGGGATGTTCAGCCAGATGGGCATCCCCGCCGCCAGCGTTTTCGGTCCGATCATCACCTTTCTCGAGCCACTCGCCGGGGTTTGTGTCCTGCTCGGGCTGCTCACCAGGGTCGCGGGGCTCGCGATCGCGTGCGATATGTTGGGCGCGATCCTTACCTTTCACATTCACCATGGATTCTTCGTACCCATGGGGATCGAGTTCGTGATGATGAACTGTGCAGCGGGGCTCGCGCTTGCCGCGCTGGGCGCCGGGCCGATCTCGATCGATCACGCCATCGCTCGGCGACGCGCCGAGCGCTGAGGGCAAGGTATGTCACCTGAACCTATTGGCGCGGCCGGGAACACCGCGGAAGCCGAGGACCGCGGCGTCGCAGCGCCTCGTTTTCGCCTGCCACCGGCCACACACATCGGCGTCGTTCGACTGCAGGTTGCGGACATGGCGCGGTCGCTCGCCTACTACGAGCGCGTCCTGGGATTTCGCGTCGTGCGGCGCGACGACTCGGGTGCTGCGCTCGGCGCGGCCGGCAGCGACGCGCCGATCCTCGAGCTGCGTGAACGGCCCGGCGCCCGACCGCATCCGAGACGGGGCCAGCTCGGACTTTTTCATTTCGCGATTCTCCTGCCGGATCGGGCGTCGCTTGGACGACTCGTGAGCCATCTCTCGGAGATCGGCGCGTACGCCGGGATGTCGGATCACCTCGTGAGCGAGGCGCTCTACCTCACGGATCCCGACGGCCTGGGCATCGAGGTGTACGCGGATCGCCCGCGCGCGGACTGGCGGTACGCCGGCCGTGAGCTGCAGATGGCAACTATCCCGCTCAACGTGCAGGACGTCGTGGCGGCGGGCGGGACAGAGCGCTGGACGGGGATGCCTAACGGGACAAGGATCGGTCACGTGCATCTGCACGTCGGTGATCTGGAGAAGGCGGCCGCGTTCTATCACGAAGCACTCGGCTTCGACAAGGTCGTGTGGAGCTACCCGGGCGCGCTATTCCTCTCGGCGGGCGGCTACCACCACCACTTGGGCACGAACACCTGGGCGGCTGGCGCTCAACCGGCGACCGACGAGGATGCGAGGCTCGTCGAGTGGGAGCTGGTGATGCCTGACGCGGCGAGCGTGTCCGCCGCGGCCGCCAGCGTCGAGGCCGCGGGAGGCACCCTCGAGCGCTCGAAGGACGGTACTATACTCGCGCGCGACCCGTGGGGGACGGCTGTGAGGCTAGTGCGCGGCTGACTAAGAACGGAAAACCAAAGACCCACCACCCACGATGCTTGACTGGCCAGGACATCTCGTGATGTCTTGGCCGGTCATGCGTTCTTAGTGGTGAGTCATTCGTTTTCGGTTGTTAGTCCTTGCATTCCTAGTCCGCGCGGATCGAGATGAGGGGGTCCACGGCCACCGCGCGGCGCACCGGAATGAGGCACGCCGCCAGCGCCGTCGCGAGCAGCACCGCCACGCCGATCGCGAACGAAACGGGATCCGTGCGGCCGACCCCGTACAGCATGCTGTCGAGCAGCTTCGACGCCCATCGCGCGCCAAGCACGCCCACGAGGGCACCGACCGCTGCCATCAGTATGCCTCGTCGGAGCACGGACGACGCGATCTCGGACCGCGTCGCGCCGAGCGCGATCCGAATGCCGATCTCGCGCGTCTGCTGCGCGACCGAGTACGCCAGTACGCCGTAGAGCCCAACGGCCGCGAGCACGAGCGCGAGCCCGGTGAAGGCCACGAGCAGGGTCATGGTGAAGCGTGGCCGCGCGATCGACCGCTGCATCACGCTCTCGATGTTGCTCACGTTAGGCGACGGAAGGCGCGGGTCGGCCTGCGCCACCACGGTACGGAGTGACGGGATCGGATCGGCGCCAGGGGCGACGCGGACCAGCACCGCCGGCTCGTTGTAGTCGGTGGTCGCCAGGTACATCATCGGCCGGGTCGCGTCGTCCATGAGGCCCGACGTGAGCGCGTCGGTGGCAACGCCGACGATCGTCATCCAGTCGCCCTGGCCGTTGTACACGACGCGAATCCGGTGACCTAACGCCGACGTTCGAGGCCAATATTTCTTCGCGAAACCGGCGTTGATGACGACCTGTCCAGCGGCCTTGGAGGTGTCCGTGATCGTCGACCCTTCGACCAGCCGAATGCCCACGAAGCGGAAATAGTCAGGCTCGATGCGGTTATAGTCGAGGAACGACGTCGCACCCGCAGAGGGCAGCGGGTCGCCCTCGACCTGGAGCGCGCCGATGAGGAAGCTCCGCCACGGTGGAACCGCGGTGGAGATCGTCAGTCCCTCGACGCCGCTCACCCGGCGCATTCTCGCCGTGACCTCGCTGAGGAACGCCTGCCGCGCTGCAGCCGTTGTGTACTCCCGCCCAAGTGGAAGGCGGATCGCATAGAGCCGCGAGGCATCGAAGCCGGGGTCGACGGTCTGGAGGTGGACGATGCTGCGAATGAGGAGCGTTGCGCCGACGAGCAGCACCGTGGAGACCGCCATCTCGCTCACGACGAGCATCGCGCGAAGCCGTCGCTGCCGCCTGGACTGCGACACCGAGATAGCCCCCGCCTTGAGCGCATCGTTTGCCGAGAATCGCGCGGACTGCACCGTGCCAAGGAGCCCGACGATCATCGCGGTGAGCGCGGCGA
The DNA here is from genome assembly GCA_021154285.1 of Gemmatimonas sp. Lineage (GTDB taxonomy): Bacteria > Gemmatimonadota > Gemmatimonadetes > Gemmatimonadales > Gemmatimonadaceae > JAJKIV01. Next base: position 13,785 of record JAJKIV010000362.1, read on the forward strand.
GTCCCGCGGTTACGAGCAACGTCGTCCCATCCATTCGGGCTTCCGTCAGCTCGGCGAGGGAATCCGGGCGTATCGCGACGAGCGCGCGCAAGCCGAGCCACCCGATCAGCA
>JAJKIV010000363.1 GCA_021154285.1 Gemmatimonas sp.
CCTGCCGGGCGAGCGCTCGGGCATGCTCACGCACATCCCGAGGCCACGAGTCGCTCATCGCCATGAAGCTCGCTTCGTCACCCGCGAACAGGGCGCGTGTCGCTTCCTCGAATCCGTGCTCGTTCCCGGCCATGGCCGAGATGAACCGGTAGGCGGCCTCCTTTGCCGTGCGGACTCGGTCCTTCTCGACACTGGACTGCCGCGCGGCGTCCACCAGCCGCCTAACGGCGGCCGAGGCGCCGCCGGGTTGAGTCGCGAGCCAGTCCCAGTGGCGGGGGAGCAGCGTCACCTCGCGGGCGACGACGCCGAGCCTCGGGCGCCCGCGGCCGCGCGGTGCAGTGGTCTCGAGGTAGGGCGAGGAGTCCGTCGCGCCGCCGTTGCCGTTGGTCCGCGGGCTCGCGTCGGCCTGATGGCCGAGACGGGTGACTACCTCCTGATCCGACCCGCGGTAGTCGATGTCCACCACTCGACTCGCATCATCGAACACGAGCACAGCCTCCTCGCCCTGATCGACGGCGAGCTTGGCCGCTCGAGCGACGTCGGCCGGCATGCCCGAGTGGATCCGGCGTGTTCCGGCGAATGCGACCCAGCTCACCTGATCGGACTGATTCATGGTTGCACCCCAACGAAGATTACGCCCGGATACAATTGTACCCGGGCGTAATTGGCTGCGTCAATATTATCCGTGCAAAAACAGATGACCGAATTAGGATGCGGCGCGTCGCGTGGCGTCGCGCATGTGATCGGCGAGTAGCCGGTTGACGATCCACGGCATCTCGATCGGTACCGCGTGGGCCGCGTGCGCGATCTCCACGTACGCCGCGCCGGGAATCGCGTCCGCGAGCGTACGACCATACTCCGGCTTCGCGATCCGATCCTGCTCGGCGCTCATGACGAGCGTACGGATCGAGCCGAGGCATCGGAGGCGCCACATCGCGTCGTACCGTGCCATCGCCTTGAGCTGACGCATGATGATTGGCGGCTGATCGGCGAGGTCGCGCGCGAAGAGTTCCGTCATCGTCGCCTCAAGGGCGGGACGCACCGCGTCGTCCATGCCCGCCTTCGACAACACGAGCGACAGGAACGCCTTGCGCCGCATGGCGCGCGTACCGATGCGCGTCCGCAGACCGGCGAAGAAGGTATCACGCGTTAGGCGCGAGCCACTCTTGCCGTCGGCGAATGTGCAGAGGAGCGCCAGGCTCTTGACTCGCCGAGGCCACATGAGCGCGAGCTGTGCCGCGATCAGACCGCCCATCGAGTGACCGACGATGTGGCATCGATTGATGCCCTCGGCGTTCAGGATCGTGAGGGCGTCCTCCGCCATCCCTTCGATCGTCAGGCGGCCTTCGGTGATCGAGCTGCCGCCGATACCCCGGTTGTCGAACGCGATGACGCTGTAGTGGTGGCTGAGTGCCTCGATCTGCGGTCGCCACGCGTTGCCGACCGCGCCAACGCCCTGGATCAGGAGCACTGCTTCGCCGGTTCCGGTGCGCGAGTAGCTCACGCGCGCACCGTGTGTAGTCAGTATCGGCATAAGATCAACTCGTTGGATACTCCGTCGTCCAATCCAGATCGGCTACCATGTGCGCCACAGGCACGCTGCCGGTTGCCAGCCAGATTCGCATCGCACGCCGGACCGAGACGGCCTCCCGCCACTGCCGCCAACGGCGCGAAAAACGTGAAGTGAGGATACTCATCGTTAGGTCCTCGTCTCAAATCGTTCGTATGGTCGACGCCCCGTTCACCGGCGCGAGATCAATGCGTTGAACATTCCGGTGCTGCTTCGCACCACCATGCGGAAGGCAACGCCGGTGCCAGTCGTGGTGACCCCGCGACACGCTTGGGGCACGCGCGTCTAACTGCTGAACAGGAAACGAGTTCGCAGCCGGACAGCGGCCATACTCGTTCGACCACGCGCCTCGTGTCGTCCTCTCGAGTGGGCACGAGATTCCGCAATTCGCGATATCTCGTAGCCGGGCGTCGCCGATACGACGCAACGTTGCCCCGCCCCCGTGCGGAGTCTCGGTTCCCTGTTCCCGGTTCCCTGCTTCCGCGTAGGGAATCCCCCTACATCGAATCCTCCCTTCGCCGACCGAGAACACACAGGGCCCGAAGCAACTTGCCTCCGTAGACCGACACGACACCTCGGAGGCACGCTCATGCGGTCCCACACGCTCCTTTCGACGACAATCGCTTTCTCGGCCGCCGCAGCGGTCGCGCTCACTGTCCCCGCGGCGCGGCGCGCACCGGCTGTCATGCGCGTCGATTTCGGGAAGACCATCACGACAACCGCCCCCGCGTACAACGCGCGGATCGGCCCGGTGGCCGACCCGGCGATCAAGGAATTCATCATCCCGATCACCCACGACACCGTCGAACTCGCGAAGGGCGTGAAATACGAAGGGTGGACGTTCGGCGGCACCGTGCCCGGCCCGGTCATTCGCGTCCGCGAGGGCGACCTCGTCCGCATCAAGGTTGTGAACAAGGCGCCGATGCCGCACTCGATCGACTTCCACGCCGCCCGCATCCCGGCAAACGTCGCGTATCGGATGATCAACCCAGGCGACACCGTCTCCTTCCAGTTCACCGCCAGCGATCCGGGCGCCTACATGGTCCACTGCGGCACCCCACCGGTGACGATGCACATCATGCAGGGGATGTACTTCGCCATCATCGTGGATCCGCGCGACTGCTGGGGCACGAAGGCGGACAAGGAGTTCGTCCTCGTCCAGAGCGAGTTCTACACGACGAAGGACTCGACGACCGGCGCCATCACGCCCGACTGGCAGGCCGCGATGCGCAAGAACGCGAGCTACGTCGTGTTCAACGGCCGCGCCGGGCAGTACAAGGAAAGCCCGCTCAAGGTCGACGTCGGCGATCGCGTTAGGTTCTTCGTCGTGAACGCGGGTCCCTCGTTCAACAGTGATTTCCACGTCGTCGGTGCGGTGTTCGACCGCGTGTATCCCGACGGCAACCCCGACCACGTGCTCGAGGGCGTGCAGACCTACATGGTTCCCGCCGGCGGCGGCGCCGTGTTCGAGACGGTGTTCGACAAGAACGCGAGCGGCGAAGGACTCTACCCGTTCGTAACCCACAGCTTCGCCGATGCCGAGAAGGGCGCGGTCGGGATCATTCAGGTGGGTACGCCGAAGGTGTTCGCGACAATGTCCCACTAACGGAGTCACGCATGAAAGTCCTCGACGTCCGACACGTGGCTCGTGAAGCCGTCGCCGCTAGCCCGACGCGCCCCGCCACCGCTGTCGTGCACGACAGCCCCGACGCTCGCCTCATCGTCTTTCGCCTGTCTCCCGGACAGGCCGTTGCACCCCACCGGAATGGTTCGAGCGTGACTCTCACCGTGATCTCAGGCAGTGGCGTAGCGGCCGGTGCTGATACGGAGCGCCGCATCACCACGGGCGACGTGGTGACGTACGACCCTAACGAGATCCACGGCATGCGCGCGGCGGACGAGGAGCTCGTGCTGCTGGCGACGATCACGCCGCGACCCGGGAGCCGAGGCGCCTGATGGACTGGTTCGTCAAGGCGTTCCTGAAAGCGAGCCTCGCCTGGCTCGGCGCCGGCGTTACCCACGGACCGCGCGGCCGCGGAGCCTCGCCGGCCGATGCGCCTGCGCCCGCGGTCGTCGTATTGCGGCGCGCTGCTGTGAGGTGACGGGTGCACTCGCTCGTGCGCCGCTATCTCAAGACTGGTATCGGGTTCCTCGCGTTAGGCCTCGGGCTCGGGCTCTGGATGATGGCCGACCGCGAGTTGCGCCAGCACTTCCCTTCTCCGTACCTCGTGAGCGCCCACACGCACGCGATCTTCGTCGGCTTCGTGATGATGATGATCCTCGGTGTAGCGCTGTGGCTCTTCCCTCGTCCGGCGAAGGAAGACACGCGGTATTCGCCCCGGGCGGCGAACGTAGCTTACTGGCTCGTCGCGTGTGGAACTGCCGGCCGCGTCGCGGGCGAGCTGGCCCGGCAGGCCTCGAGTGCGTCGTGGCTCCGAACCGGCACGCTGGTGACGGGCGTCCTTCAGGTCGCGGGGCTCGCCGTGTTCTTCTACACCATATGGTCGCGCATTCGCCCGTTAGGCAGCCAGGCGCGGGAGGCGCAGGGCGAGCGGTTCTAGCGGGTTCGGATCGAGTCCAGCTGGGCGGCCGAGTAGAGGCGACCCAGGCGCACCACCGACACGGGCGTTCGCAGCTTCGTTAGGTCCTGAAGCGGATTGGCGGCGACAACGAGCAGATCCGCTCGCGCGCCCACCGTCACGGTGCCGAACGGCGTCGCCTTCGGCGCGAAGGTGGCGATGAACCGGCCTGCATTCGACGTTGCCGTCGCAAGGGCCTCATACGGCGTCATCCCGAGCGATCGCAGCATCGCGAGCTCATCATGGATCGCGACACCCGGAATCATCCCCGGAATGTTCGGGCCGTCGGTGCCTGCCAACATCGGTACGCCGGCGCGGATGAGGCGCCGTGTCGCCTCCTTGTACGAGGCGAAATGCGGGGCCACCGAGCCGGTCTGCGTGTGGTAGTTGGTCCGGCGCCACGCGGTGATGGTCGCGTCGGACACGTGCGCGGCGATACCCTCCGTCACGTACTGCTCGAGGCGACTCGGGTTACCCCACGCGTTGTTGATGGCGTCGAACGTGGTGAGCGTCGGCGTGAGCCACGTCCCGAACTCCTTGAACAGCTGCACGAGCGAATCGGCACGTTCACTGCTGACCGGCACACCAAACGCGGGGCGCAGCTCTTCGGCGTGTGCGACCATTCTGAGACCCAGCTCGAATCCGCGGCGAAGGCCAATCCCGAACGTGTGATGGCCGATCACCGTGATGCCCTGCGCTTTCGCCTCACGCATGATCGCGTCGTACACTGTGTCATCAAGGAACGAGTAGACCTTGATGAAGTCGTAGCCGAGTCGTTTGGCGTATCGAACGGTGTCTTGCGCCTGAGCGACGGTAGTGATGCCTGATGTTCGCCCATATGGGTGATTCATGAGGCGGGACTCGAAGATCGTCGGTCCGAACATCTCTCCCGAGTTGTACCGCAGGCGCCCAAACGCCACGAACGTTTCGGGGCTATGATTTTGCCATCGACGACGAGAACCGTCTGGTCGCGCAGCACCGTGTCGCTGGTCATCGGTAGCACGTTGAAGTGCGTGAACGCGGCGACGGTCGATTGTGCGGGGATACTTCTGATCGCCGGGAGAACGACGAGCAGCACGGCGACGATCGAGAACAGACGCTTCGTCATGGGCAGTTCGCGGCCTGGAGTGACCGACCGAACCCTGATATCCACGTGGGCATGAGTCCGACAGCGCTCGCATCTGTTTTGGTTGGAACCAGGGACGAACGGCAGACAGCCGACAGCAGATGGCAGCGAACGGCGACTCTCCCGGCTCACTAGCCGTACACTCGCGATGGCGGAACGCTCGGAATGACGACGGGGCAATGGTGCACCCTGCACCATTTACCCCTTCAGTCGCCTTGTCCCTGAAATTCAGTTGTATTGTCTGGCGCCTAACGCGCTGCCGCCACTGGCGGCCATCTCACTGAATCATGGCCGTCATCCCTTGCGCGCTGGCGAGCGCGACACGTGCCTGATTCACCTCCGCCTCACGCTGCCGAGCGCGCTCCTCGGCCTTCTTCGACTCGAGATGCAGACCGTCGAAGATTGGCAGCGACACCTGCAGGCCGTACGAGTACGTGCCTAACATGCGGTCCGTCTCCTTACCATTCGACCCATGGTCCGCGTAAAGCGCCACGGACGGCAACCGCTCCGCCGCTGCCGCGCGCGCGTGCATCCGCGCCCCGTCAAGCGACGACCGCGCGGCCTTGAAGTCTGCGCGATGCTGCAGCGCGTTCTGCATGATGTCTTCCTCACGACCCATCCGGTCCTCGTCGGACGGCGCGCGCAGCGAATCGCCGATCACGAGCGGAGCGGCATCCGCAAGCGACAGCTCGTGACGGAGCTGGAGCACCGCGCGATCGCGCTCACCACGCGTCGCAATGAGCTTGGCCTTCGCATCAGCGAGCTGCGACTCCGCACGCGTGACGTCCAGCGAGATCCCGACGCCCGCGGCAACCTGCTGCTTCGCGATGTCGAGGAGCTCCGCCGCGAACGACGAGTCGGCCTGACGTGCGGCGATCCGCGCTTCTGCACGAAGGACGGCGAGGTACGCGCTCGCCCCACGCTCAGCGGCTTGGTCTGCGGCGTCATCGGCCTTGTAGTGCACGGCATCGGCGTCCGTCGCCGTCGCGCGCCAGCTCAGCACGTTCGGGATGTTGATGAGGTTCTGCGTGACCTTCGCCCGCACATCGATGCTGCGTACGGGCCCTGCACCTCCCCATCGGGGTTGATGGGTATCGGTGAACCAGCCGGAATGTCAAACCCTAACGAAGCGGTGTTGTAGCTGCGCGTGCCGTACTGCGCACTCGTCGACAGGTTAGGCAGCAGCGCGGCTCGGCTCTGCGACACGCGCGGCGCCGCCGAGCGTCATGGAAGTGGGCGCGGTGTTCTGTGCCTCGAGCGTTCCATAGCTCGAGAATAGACAGCCCGCAGCGAGGGCAGTGACGAAGCCGACGCGAGAGGGCAAGGATATCAATGAAGTAGGCATGTGGAGCTCGGATAATCGCATGTCGCGAGATTGTGAAATTCCACGACGGGCGCGCACGCCGTAGGACGTTAGGCACTGCTCGCCGCTCGCAGACCTGGCAATGCAGGTCGATCCACTCGAGCGTCATCATAGGAGTGGTCTCCACCACGAGAGGTCGATCGGAGCTCGGACTCGTGGAAAAGCAACCGGAGTATCACATTGCTCGGCACACGTATATCGTTGTGTTGACTTGACTTAGGCAATAGCTGCCGATGACGGGCGCGTGCCGCGCGGTACGACATTTCGCGTTGTCACGAAA
>JAJKIV010000364.1 GCA_021154285.1 Gemmatimonas sp.
TCGGCCGCCATCAGCGTCAGCTCGTGATTGCCTCGCTTGCCCGCCGTGAACAGAAACTCGTCGCTCCCGTTCGACCACCGCACATCCTTCCAGATGGTGTCCGTCGACATCCAGCAGCACGTCGTGTTGACGGCCTCGATCGGTGGCACATCCACGCGTGTCCCCTTTCGCGACGCGACATCGAACGCGTAGTACTCGAACTTCGGGATCACCGAGTCGCCGGGCAGCGCGTATCGATACGTGTGCAGGATCGGCGCCGGGTTCTTCACCTCCAGGAGCGCCATCTGCCTAACGTTGCGCTGATCCCACTTGTGCGTGATCAGGCGCTTGGAGTCGGGCGACCAGAGCACGTACGGGCGGAGCTCGGTTTTCGCGCGCGCGTTCGTGACCTGCTGGCAGCAGCCGATACTGGCGAGGCCATACCCATAGTCCGGTGTTCCGTCGGTCGTGAGCGCCGTCTCCGTGCCGCCGTCGGTGCCACGTAGGTAGAGATTGCCGCCACGCTCGTACGCGATCCACTTCCCGTCCGGCGACTTCACCTCGCTTGCCTTGCGCGCCGGGACGGAATCTGGGCCGGTGCACGTGTAGGCGACGATGTCGCACGTCCAGAAGCGCTTCTTCCCGACGTCGAACTGAATCGCCTGTCCGTTTTTCAGCAGCGTGAGGTCACGGAACGGCAGCTTCGTCGGATCATACGCGGTGTCCGCGCGCTCGGAGAGCACGGACGCGAGCTTGACGTTGTCGAACAGTGGTCGCTTCGCACCCGTCGCGGCATCGACGACGAGGAACTCGTAGCCCTTCGCGCTGTGGTTCCTGTACCAGAACGAGTGGGCCGACATCCACTTCGGGTTCACGGCGTCGTCGATCACGAGCTCACGCGCGTTCCAGCCGATCAGTGCCTCTGCGCGGGCGTAGTCCGTTGCCGAAACCTGGGCGGGCGATACACTCGCCGCTTGGGGCCGGGCCACGGCCGGTGTTAGCGCTATTGCCGCGAGCAGTAGAAGGCTACATCGGAATGTCACGTCAATCTCCCGTGGTTGAGAGCATCAGAGAGCCACACGCAGTCACCCTGTGCGAGTTCATCTGCGCAGTTCTTATTAACCACAGAGGTCACAGAGGACACGGAGAACAACAAAGGCAACAGCGTTCTTGCTTTTCTCTGTGACCTCTGTGGTTAAAAATTGCTGTGTTCCAAAGCAGAGACCTAACGATTCGTCTCGCTCCACCGCGCGGCCCACGCGTCCGGCTGACCCTTCAGGTACTTGTTGAACCAGTCCAGCATGATCGCGTCGCGGAGCTGCTCCACACTCGGCTTCGAGTTGATCCCGTGATTCTCGCCTTTGACCCGCACGAGCTCCGCCTCACGGCCAAGCATGCGGAGCGCCGTGAACAGCTGCTCGGATTCCGTCGGCACGACGTTCGTGTCGTCCGTGCCGTGGATCAGCAGCATCGGCGCGGTGATCTTGTCGGCCTGGAACAGCGGAGACCGATCGATGTACAGGTCCTTTCGGTTCCACGGATAACATCCCGGACACGTTCCCTCCGTATAGGAGTAGCCCGAGTTTCCGGCGCCCCAATAGTCCGCGATGTTGCTGATCCCGGCCAGCGCTATCCCGGTGTGGAAGATCTTCGTTCGTGTGTGCAGATGCATCGTCATGAATCCGCCATACGAGTGGCCGAAGTTCCCGACCCTCGCCGAATCCACGAACCGATGCGCCTTCGTGAACTGCTCCGTCCCCTCGATGATATCCGTCGCCGCGGGGAAGCCCCAATCGTTGATGTGATAGTTCGCGAACTTCTGCCCGTACCCTGGAGTCCCGGCGGGATTCATATACAGCACCACATAACCGTTCGACGCGAACCACAGCAGCCGGTTCTCGAAGTTCTTCTTCATCGGCAGCGTGCCGCCGTAGTAGTGCACGATCATCGGGTACGTCTTCGTCGAATCGAAGCCGGGCGGCGTCCAATACCACGCCTCGACTTCCTCGCCCCGGCTGTTCTTGAAGTTCCAGGGCTTCCATGCCGGCATGTCGACGGCCGTCAGGGCGCCGGCGTTAGGCTGCGAGATGGCGGTCGACGTGGCGGTCGCCAGGTCGATCCGATAGAGCGAGGGCGGTGTCGTCGGCCCCTCCGTCGCGGCGGCCATCGACGTGCCGGCGACGTCGGCAGCCGACATGACCTCGTTCGGAATGCGCATGACCTCGAGCGTCGTGCGTTCCACCGCCGACGTCACGGCGCGCTTGGTGCGGGCCGGCAACGTCTTCGCGCCGGCGTCGACGGGAACGTAGATCTTGCCGTCGGCTGGATTCCACACGATCTGACTGCACCCGAGCCCGCCGCCCACATTCGGAATGAACCCCTCGCTCAGGTTCACCAGCGACGGACGGTCGACGTTCACCGCGTACAGGTTGTTCTCGTAGACCGAGAACGTGGAGTCTTCACCCTCGAGCACTTCCTTTGCGCTGGCGCAGAAGGCCAGGGCCTTGGAGTCCGGCGACCACGCGAACGTACTCGGCGCGCTGAACGCTTCCTTCTCGAGCGACAAGACCTTCTTCGACGCGCGCGTCGCCACGTCCGCCACCCACACCTCCGCATGCAGCCACGGCCGGGTGCTGTTGTCATAGGCGCTGCGCGAGAAGACCACCCGCTGGCCATCGGGGCTGAGCGCGGCACCCGCGACGCCGAAGCTCGAGTCGCCGACCACGGTGTACCTCGTCCCCTGCCTAACGTTGACGGCGAAGAGGTGCACCTTGTCCCCTGACCGCTCGGATCGCTGCCAGACCTCGGTGAGGCGCCGGGCTTCCCCGGGCTTGAACACGTCAGGCGCTTCCGTACGTACCGTCCCGGTGTAGTAGATCCATTCGCCATCGGGCGACCATCCGATCAGCCGCGCGGCCGGCTCGTACGCCAGTACCCGGGTGGTGGCACCTGACTTCGCCTCCCACATCATGAGATCGCGGCCGCCCGGCGGATCGCGCCGTTCGGCAGGTGCGAGGTATGCCAGCCGCTCACCATCCCGCGACCAGAGCGGCGACGAGAGATCGCCGGACATCTGCGCGAGCAGACGTCCGGTCGCCACCTCACGAACCTCCATCGCCGAGACGTTGCGGTCGAGCACCGCGTCCTGATGGCGCGTCGTATATGCGGCTCGCGTCCCGGCGGGATTGAGCGCCACGTCGGTGAACGCCACCATGTCGCGCAGCGTGCGGAACGACGCCGCGTGCATGGGATCGAGCGACGTGGTGAGCGTGCCTCCCCCTCCCCCACGTGTCGGCGTTAGGGTCGCGACCAGCGGTGCGCCGGCATCAGACCCACTGCCCGCGCGCGCCACAAGAAGGAAGTGCTTCCCCTGCGACAGATCCACCGGTGCGCTCCCCACGCGCGCGCCGTCCAGCCATACGCGCCGACTCGCAGCGTCACCTCCCGTTACCTGCACGGTGGCGCGGGTCCAGCGATCGGCAGTGACATACGCGGCAGCGAACACGACGCTCCCGCTGGCCGCCGCGCCGTTCCCCGGCTGCCAGCGGAGCGGCGCACCGCCCGGCACGGGCACCGTCGCCCCCTCCGATGGCCATCCTTTGTCGGTCGGGAGGCGGAACGCCTCGAGCCGCGCCGAGTCGGTGGACGCGCCGCCGAACGGAAGCGGGGCCGTTGCCGGTCCGAGGACCAGCCACCGGTCGATGGATGTCTGCGCCGCCACAGAGCGGGCGGTGCCTAACGTCATGAATGCCGCGGCAATCGCGACCACCCTGTAGGAAATAGTCGACATGGCTCGGCTCTGGGTTGAATGCCTCGTCATTCCGAGCACAGCGGCTGCCCTGAGGAGCGCCAGCGACGAAGGGAGGAATCGCCGTCGTCCCGGTAGAGGGATCAGCCCCTCGGTCGGGAGGACGGCGATTCCTCGACTCGCTGCCGCTCGCTCGGAATGACTCCTTCAGTTGGGCAGAACGAACGGCTTCCAGTACGGCCACCCATCCGGATCCGGATCGTCCGCGTCAGGGCCGTTCGGCGCATTCGGACGGAAATCCGGCGGCGGCACGATCAGATAGTTGTCCGGCGGCATGACGCCCATCAGGTACTGAACGAAGTAGTCCCATCGACGGCGAACGAAGTACGGCTCGTTCAGCCCGTGGTTGCGGTTAGGCGCCCACACGAGATCGAACGACCGGTTCGCCTTCTCCAGCTCGTCGATGAGCTGAATCGTGTTCGCGGGATGCACGTTGTCGTCCATGTCGCCGTGCATCAGCATCAGATGGCCCTGAAGGTTCTTCGCCATCGTCTTGTTCGCGGACGTCTCGAAGTTGTCCGTCTTGCGGATCGTGTCCTTCGCCATCAGCCCCTGATACTTCTCCGCCCAGTAGATGTTGTACGAGCGGTTGTCGTGGTTTCCGGAGCTCGAGACGGCCACCTTGAAGAACTCCGGATAGCGGAGCATCGCGTCCGTGGACGCAAAGCCGCCGCCCGAATGGCCAAAGATACCGACGCGATCGACATCGATGAACGGGTAGCGCGCGCCGAGCTGCTTGATGGCAGTGATATGATCGAGGAGGCCGTTGTCGCCGAAGTTCCCATAGTAGTTGTCGTGGAACACCTTCGAGCGGAGTGGCGTCCCGAGGTGATCGAGCTGGATGACGACGAAGCCCAGCGCCGCGAGGGAGAACTGCTCGCCGCCGTTCTTGAAGCTCCAGGCGCCGACCGATCCGACCTGCGGCCCCGGATAGATGTGGTCGATGATCGGGTACTTCTTCGTCGAATCGAGATTGGGCGGAAGGTAAATGACGCCGTAGATGTCAGTCACGCCGTCACGCGCTTTCACCGAGAACACCTTGCCCGGCTTCCAACCCACCGCCGTTAGGCGCGACACGTCGGCCTGCTCGAGCTTCTTGATCACGCCACCGGTCGCCGCATTCCGCAGCACCGTGACCGGCGGAGTGTCGATCGCCGAGTAGGTGTCCACGATGTACTTCCCGCTCGGGCTGAACGTGATGACGTGATTCGCGTCCTCCGTCGTCACCTGCGTCAGGCCGGTCCCGTCGTAGTTCACGCGGTACAGCTTCGAGTAGTACAGGAAGCCGTCGCGACCGCGCCCCGTGAAGAAGACCTGCTTCTTGGCCTCGTCCACGTACGAGATCTGGCCGATCTGCCATGCGCCCGTGGTCAGCTGAGCCTTTGGCGCCGGGGCGGCCATCATGCCTCCATCGCCGTCGTTCGACACCTGGCTGGTCACACCGGAAGCATCGAAGCGATACAGATGACCCCAGCCATCACGCTCGCTCCACCAGAAGGCGTCCTTCATGTCCTTCGTGATGTAGAACGAACCCGGGTCCTGCGGATTGCTGATCTCGACGAACGTCTTCCCGGTGTCTCGAGCCACCACGCGCATGTCCCCCGTCGACGCGTCGACCACCCCGAGGTACGCGCTCTTCGACCCACGCGTATAGAACGACACCTTGACCGCGTTCGAGCCAGGCGCCCATGCCGAGTCGCGAACGGAGCCGCCAATCGAGAGCTGGTTGGGACGCGGCGAGACCTTCGCTGCGACGTTCGACTTCGTGGCGACGTCGATGATGTGAATGTACGGATACGGCACGGCCGTATCACCCGGCAGCGCGTAGGGCTGCGAGTAGTGCTTGGGGCGCTGTGGCGTGTACGAGATGTAGTGCATGTGCTCGACGTTCCGCTCGTCCGTTCGCAGCACCGCGATCTTCTTCGAGTCCGGTGACCA
>JAJKIV010000365.1 GCA_021154285.1 Gemmatimonas sp.
AGCCGGAACCACCCCCCATCGGACGTTAGGCGCTTGAATTCGCCATCAACTTCGAACTTGACAGCGCCAAGTCGGCGCGCGAAGGCGACAGACGTAGCCACCACGCAACAAAAGACAGGGCGATCCACCGCGGCCGTTCGCGGCCTGCACTGCCGATGCGTCTATCGCGCCGGCGTCCCGGGGTTACGTTTGGCGAGTCTCGTCCGTACTCCCTGGAGCCCTTTCTTTATGGACGCCAGCACAACCGATTGTCCCCTTGCTGTCGCGCTCGCCGAACGGCTCCGCGACCACCGCGACGCGCTCACGGGCCGATGGCTCGTACGCATCGCTGACCGGGTCTCGCTGACGCCCAACCGCATCTTCCCCTCCGACGATCTCATCGACCACGTCCCGCTCCTGATCGTCGGGATCGCCGACTACATCGAAAACCCGGCCCGGCCAGTCCTCGCCGAGACGCCCGTCATCGCCAAGGCGATGGAGCTGGGCGCGCTCCGGCACACGCAGGGATTCGACGAGCATCAACTCCTCAAGGAGTACGAGATCCTCGGCGGGATCCTGTTCCAATTCCTTTCGGAATGCGTGAGCGAGATCGACACTGAGTGCACGCGTGTCGAGTTGGTGGCGTGTGCCACGCGGCTCTTCCAGGCGATTGCCGTCATTCAGCAGGCGACCACGACGCAGTTCCTCATGCTCGCGCGGGCGCAGGTCGCCGAACGCGAGGAACGTCTCCGGATGTTCAACCGCGCACTCACCCACGAGCTCCGCAACCGGATTGGTGCCGCGCTCGGCGCGGCGCAGATCATGGAGATGTCGGAGATCGATCCGAACGAGCGCCATGGGCTCAACGGCGTCGTGCTCCGCAATATCGAGAGCATGCGCGTCGTGCTCGACAACCTGCTCGTCCTCACGGGCGTTGCGCTCGACAGCCGCCAGCAGCGCCACGTGCAGCTCCCGGAAGCAGCCCAGGAAGCCGCTCGTCAGGTCCGCTCCGCGGCGAAGGCCCGCTCGGTGACAGTGCGGATCGATCCCGACCTGCCTCGCGTCGAGGTGAGCGCGGCGGCCGTCGAGCTCTGCCTAACGAACCTGCTCGCCAACGCGATCAAGTACGCCGACCCGGACTCGGACGACCGGTGGGTCGAGGTTCGCGGCCACCTCGTCACGAGAGCCGATGGCAAGTGTGAGGTCGTCGTCGAGGTGGCAGACAACGGCATCGGCGTGCCTGCCGAGGCGCGCGCACGCCTCTTCCAGCGATTCTTCCGGGCGCACGAAGCGGCGATGCCGCAGGTCGAGGGCACCGGCCTGGGGCTGAGCATCATCCGCGACACGGTGGGTGGACTCGGCGGACAAGCGTGGGCCGAGTTCCCTGCGAAGGGTTCAGTGTTCGCGTTCTCGCTCCCCTCGCGGCGCGAGACGGACGCCGACGCAGCGCGTTAGGGACCGCAGCGCGTTAGGGATTCGGCGTCGTCACGCGACCGCGCTCGGCTGGTGGGCGATCGTCGCGTCGCACTCGCCACTCTTCCGCCGGCGCAGATCCCTCGGGCAACGCACCCGGGGCGGTTACGCCGCCGGCAATCGCCCGGCGTTCAGTGTTCGGCCGCTCGCGCACGATGAGCCATACGAGCCAGAGCAGAAGCGGCGGGCCGACGATCCAGAGCAGCGCCGTGGTGATGGACGTCGTGCCGACCCAGGTCTTCGCGCCATCCTCGATGACCGAATAGCTGAGGTTCGCGTTGTCGAAGCTCGCGGACACGCTGCCGTGTCCCTCCGGCAAGTGCGTAGCGCGCCACGTGGCGGCGATCGCCGGCGAGAGCGTGACACCGACGAGACCTGCCCAGTAGGCGGCCCAGCCGAGCAACAGCTGACCCGGTTTCCACCGACGGAGTGAGAGTTCCATTCAGCCTCCCGACCGCCCGGCCGCGCGGGCTGTCACATCACATCACGATGCCCAGCGCACTTCGCGCTCCTTCGCGTCCGGCTCCACGAAGGCGAGGAGCGCGTCACCTTCCTCCTCGAGCGCGGCCTTCGCGCGCTTCGGGATGCTGCCGAACGGCTCGATCACCAATACCGCCGCGGTTCGCTTTCGTTCCGACTTCCACGTACCGGCAACCATGCCGTCCACGAGAAACGTTGCGCGCACCTGCAGGTTCTTGAGCGTGACACGGCTGCGGTGCGCGTCCTCCATGATACGCGAGCGGTCGTCGTGCGAGAGGACGAGGTTGTCGAAGTCAGCAATGAAACGGACGGGCACCTCGATGTCCTCGTCCGGCCTGGCAGCGTCAGGCAGATCGAACAGCTCACGCTTTCGTGCATCCCGAAATGTCACCAGCGACGGCCTCAGCGCCTCGAACACGTCGCGGAGCGCGGGCAGTCCCGACCATGCCTGCGCATCCGCAGGAGTCGCGGGACCAAACGCGGCGAGATAGCGGAGCACGAGTGCTTCGGGACTCGTGGCCGAGGTCGAGACCTTTTTCGAGAGCCATCGATCGGCGAGCGCGAAGTCTGCGGCGGCCGGAAATGCCCACGACGCATCGGTCGGTACCTGAACGAGCGGGACATGGGTCCTGATCGCGTACGCCATCGCGCGCTCATCGGCGCCGGGGAACTTCGCCTTGAGATGATGACGCAGCGCGTCGAACGTCGCGGCCGACTTGCCAAAGAACTTTTGCGCCTCGACCTCGAGCGCTTCCAGCTGCAGCAGTGCGGTACGCCCGCGCAGGACCGCCTGCATGCCGCGCGTGAGCATTGGCTGCATGGCGCCGCGCATCGCAACGTAGTCCGCGGTGGTCATCACGTGTAGCGTGCCGCGCATGGCGGTGACACGAACCGCGCGTCGGTCGTGAAGCGCCGTTGCGAGCTCGCTCTTGTCGAACCGATGCAGTCGTGTCCACAGTCCTACGAAAGGCGGACGCGCCACCTGCGCCTGCAGTCCCACGAGTCGTTCGATGGCGTCGAGCGCCGATAGCTTGTGCCGCTCGAGCAGCATCTGGCGGGCAAGCAGCGCGCGGTTGAGCGCCCGATTGGAAATCGTAGCGCCTGATGTCGCCCGCTTTCTCGCAGGCGTTACCATCGGTGGACCAGTCCCGCCCCAACGAAGTAGTCGGGATGGGCGCCGTTGAACCCCATGCCGCCGCGCAGGTCGAGTTGGTAGTCAGGCGTTAGGCTGAATGTCAGTCCCGTGTTTCCGTAGCGAGAGTGTCCGACCTTGCTCAGCTGCGGGGCGAACCCGAACACCTCGGTGTACGCGCCGAGTCGCGATGTGAGATCGAAGCCGAACGACACGCTTCCCTCGAACACCGTGTAGCGCCCGTTCTCGTCGTCCCGCGGCCGGGAGACATTGACGTTCGTCGCGACTCCGATGCGATTGCTGAGCGTCCACTCCGCCGCGAGCTTGGCTTCCGGCTGCAACTTGGTCTGCCGGAACTCGGCGGTTCCGGTCGGCACGCTCGTCAAGACGATCAACGAGACGGCCGGCACGATCGAAGGCTTTTCGTCGCGCGGTTCGTAGAGACGCACCTTCGTTCCGAGGGCAGCGTCTACCCACCCGCTGGCATCGCCGTCCGGCGACCTGACCGTCGTGTACGATCCCGGCTCGATCCGAAGCTCCGCGCGAGACCCGAGGCCGATGCGGAGCAGCAGCTCGCCGATCGTGTTCGTCTTCACCGATGTAACGTGCTCGAATGTGTCTCCACCCTCGAGCTGCACCTCGCCCCGCTTCATCGTCGCGGTCGACTCCGTGAAATCCGGGCGATCGGACGTGAGCGGCTCGCGCGACGGGTTGGCCGTCGCGCACCCCATGATTCCAGCGGTGACGAACCCGCCGAGTGAACGCGCGAGGATCGATCCCGCACCTGGAGCCGAGCGTATACTTGGCAAGGAAGGCAGCACGACCGCGTGAAAGCGATGATGGATAAGTTGGTCGACACCCACATGTTCGGGGAATCCCTATGACCGAGAGCGACAAACCCGTGGGCACCTTTAGCGTCGACGTCACGATCGCTGACCATCTTCATCCAGAGCGGACGCGTACCGTCCGAGAGGTCATGGTCGACACTGGCGGCGACGCCACCTGGATTTCGGCGGGCATTCTCGAGGAGCTCGGAATTCGTCGAGTGAAACGCGACATCATCGAATACGCGAACTGCCTGCGGGCGATTCGCACGATCGGCTATGCCATCGTACGGGTTGGCAACCGCGAGACGATCGACGAGGTGGTCTTCGCGGAACCCGGGGATCACCTCTTACTCGGGTCTCGGGCGCTCGAGGGGCTTGGCCTCATGGTGGATCCTCGCAGCAAGCGGCTGGTTGACCGGGGGCCGAAGCTGGCGATGGCAGTGTCCGCGTGACCTAGGCGTGCTCTGTCTTCGCAAACCCCAGGCGCGCCGCGAGCGCCGCAAGCGTGTCGTCCAGCTTGGGTCGCCCGTTAGCGAGAAACGCGTCGTAGAACCGCGTCTGCGCATCGAACGGCACGTGGGCCCGCTCGATCTCGAGCAGGTCGAGCAAGGCGCTCAACCTCGTTAGGCTCCGTGAGCGATCGTTACCGAGTTTGGCGACCGCGTCGACGACGGCGCCCGACAGCACCTCGGCGGTCTTCCCCGGCTCGAGGAGCGGCGCGTCATCACCGAATGCCGCCACGATGAGGCGCTGCCGGATTGCATCGTCGACGACCGCACGCTGACGCTCCGTCATCTCCGCGAGGGAGACATCGGTTGGCGGGTCGCTGAGCTGGGCGGAGATCAGGGACGGTGACCACACTTCCGCATTTCCATCCGGAGTTGCGTCAATGCCGTTCGGGAGGCCGCTTACGGTCACTGCGTAGGTCCTCTCCTCCCCGCTGCGGTGCTGGTGGATCGTGACCGAACCACCGATCGCTCGAACGTCGAGCGCGCGGCTCGCTTCGCGCGCGCGTGGGTCGTCGCCATCGATCGTCTGCGCCACCGCAACCGACGCGGCCAGGCGGGCAAGCGGATCGAGCCTCGGCTTGGCGATCTTCAGATACACATCCCGACCTGTCCCGATGCTGGGGTCGTTGCTCTTCGCGTCAGCGAGGCGCGCGACGAATGCCTCCTCGAGCGGCACGGCTGCCGGCCCCGCCAGCTCGATTGCGCGCGCGGCGTAGCGGAGGACCTCGAGGGGCTCGAGCCCGCCGATATCATCGAAGAACCAGGCGCACGAGGTGAAGATTCGAAGCGCGCCGCGTTCCATCTCCAACAGGGACTGGGGAGTGGGTGGGACTTGGG
Organism: Gemmatimonas sp.; assembly: GCA_021154285.1. Taxonomy (GTDB): domain Bacteria; phylum Gemmatimonadota; class Gemmatimonadetes; order Gemmatimonadales; family Gemmatimonadaceae; genus JAJKIV01. Next base: position 5,238 of record JAJKIV010000365.1, read on the forward strand.
AACCGGGAACCGGGAACCGGGATTCGATCGCGAGAGACGGGGCCTCGCTCGAACCAGGCGTGACGTGCGCGGCCACCCAGGAATCGATCTTCTCGGGCGTCGCGACGACTTCGCCGTAGGCGTCGCGAACGGCCCACGGGTCGTCGAAGTAGCGCGTTGCTTCCCGCTCGTAGATCTCGTGGATTCCTTCGGCGAGGGAGGCGATCGCGTCCCGCAGCGGTGCCCGCCACTCCTGGTCGGTTCCACCGCGCATGCGACAGCTGCAGTTCGACCGCCATCGTTCCACCCCGTGCGCGCAGCTCCACGCGCTCGGCCCGACGATCTCGATGTCTTCCGTTGCGGGATGGTGTGCGAGGAAGGATGCGAAGTTCTCGACCCGGACGGCGCGCGTTGCCTCGAGATCGAGGACGACACGCGCCAGCGCCATCTCGCCGAATCGGTGGTGATGACCGTACGTCTCGCCATCGGTTGCCGCCGACAGCAGGCGATGGCGCATCCGGGGCGGCGCGAGCTCGCCGATCGCCGCCCCTGCGTGAAACTCCCCCGTGGTGAGCGGCCGCGTTCCCCCGTCGCTCTCCGGCGCTGGCTCCCAGTGCCCTGCCTCGACGGCGATCGCATCGCGCGGCGTGTGTTGGCGTTCCGAGCGCGCGAGCATCCGCTTCGCCCAGACGTGGGCATCGACCAGCAGGCCGCCGAACGCAATCCCGTGCGAGATGTCGCCGTCGTAGATGCAGAGGGCGATCGTGCGGCCGTTGGCCGTGGTATAGCGTCCCGGATGTCCATCGTTAGGCACCGACCGCACCTGCCCCGGCGCGACGATCGTGAAGCGCATCCCTTCCTGGGCCAACACGTCGAGCGTCTCATCGTCGAGCGCGGTCTCGGGCAGCCACATCCCTTCGGGATCACGCCCGAACCGGCGCCGGAAGTCGGCGATCCCCCAGCGGACTTCGGTGACCTTGTCGCGCCGGCTGGACAGCGGGAGGATCGCGTGGTGATACGGCTGCGCGATGGCGTTGCCGTGGCCGAGACGGGCGATGCTCTTGCGGTCGGCGTCGAGGACGCGCGCGTACGTGTCGGGCGCCGCGACCTCGAGCCACTCGAGCAGCGTGGGCCCGAAGTTGAAGCTGATGTGCTCGAGCGTGTTCACGATGCGGCTGATGCGTCCATCGCCGGCGAGGACACGCGCCGCCACGACCGGACGGTAGCACTCCTGCTCGATGCGCGCGTTCCAGTC
>JAJKIV010000366.1 GCA_021154285.1 Gemmatimonas sp.
CGACTTGAATCCGGACCCTTGGATTGCGCTGAAGTGGACAAACACATCGGGGCCGCCATCACGCGAAATGAACCCAAAGCCTTTCGCGTCGTTGAACCACTTCACTACGCCGTTGATGCGTGACATGAAACCTTTCCTCGTCCCGTACTGGGGCTAACTGTGACGCGGATCTTGCCGGCCATCCCAAAGTGGGATAGCCACTACATCAAGAACCGTACACCAAAATAAACAGATGTACGCGAATCACCAGTGCTGGCGGGCAAGAAAATGTGCACCCAACGGTGAGACGAGCTCTGCTTAATGATTTCCCGACAGTGGCTTAGGCAGCGCCGGCGATGTATCGCGCGAACCGCCCGCAATTGCGACAGCGGAGCGTTACCTGTGACCGCGGTGGCGGGGGAGTATGCGTGGGATCGCGCTCGATTGGCCCCGAACACGACGGACAACTGAGCGGCCGCCCACTCCGATCGCTTGAGATGAGATGCAGGGCTTGAGCGGGGTTGTACGTGTTCGGACGTGGCTTTCTCATGCTTCCTCCCCGATGATGAACCGCCAGAGGCTCTCATACGAGAGCATCCCACTCCACGCGAGTAACCACCTACTCACAAAGTAACCATCTAAATACGCAAATCCAAGTGGATTTTCGCTTTGCGGCTACCGTTTCGAAAGCAACGCTGGCGGCGGCACTGTTTCTTGCCGGATGCGGCCCGAGGGCTCACATCCCGCCGCAGCCCGTCGCCGTCGCTAACACGCTCCCACAGGACAATACGGACGCCCAGCTGGCCCGTTCACTAGCGCCTGTGTTGTACCTCCAACGCGACGAATGGTTCCAACTCGAACGCATCGTCGCCGTCCTCCATCCAAACCGCCCGATAATCGGTTATTACCTGCTGTGGAGCGACGATGTCGCAGGCGCCTGGGTCCCTTTCACCAAGCCGACGGATGAGGAGATCGTCTGGGTGGGATACGACTCGACCAAAGCGCCAACCGATGTGTGGACGTACTGGCATGGCAAGATTCTGCATGCCGACTGGCGAGAGCGGGGACCAGCCGAGATCGACGTGCAGTGGGGAAAGCACGGATCAATGCCACGAGGCATCATCGACGATGCCGACATGTGGCCGCGGACTCTGACGAATTTCTGGGTGTCGGTCTGGATCGGGTTGCCGGATATGTGGCTTGGCAGGTTATCGCGTCCCGGTCCACTGTGCTTCTGTCATGGGTATCGCAGATATCGCACGTTCGATCGCCCGATCATTACCGGCAAACGCATCGACGTCGTGGTGCGCGCCGAAAACCCTGACACAGCGCTCAGTGTCGTATTCGGCCTTCCGTACTCAAAGAAGACGCCGTGGCCCTGATGGGCGATCCCGCGCGGTTACGCGACGTAAACGATGTCGCCCTCTGCGTCGATTCCCATCTCCTGCTGAAGCCCGCAGACGCCACAGATCTTGACGGCGTGCCACGCTTCATTGAACTCGGCTTTGTGTGCGGGGCTCGATGGCTTCACGACCAGCTTCTTGAAGCTGTATTCCTGGCAATGCTCGCACGCGTGCGAACGCGCGATTCGCTCCGCGCGCTCGCGCGTGATTGCCTTCGCCAATTCATCTCTCCTGGCTATTTGTCGGATGATGCGGACGGAGTCGAACCGGCGATACTGGAGCCGGAAGTACCGTCTGCAATGGACTTGAAAGCGGGACGTGGTGTGGCCGGCGTGTATGGCGCCTGGTTCGCACCGCCGACGGGGGTCCCCTGACCGGCGGTCGCCTTGAGAAGCTCGCGCATCCCTCCGAGCGCTCCCATGACGCCAGAAGCTTCCGCGGGGAGAAAGATTGTCGTTCCCTTTCCCTGTGTAACCGCGGGAAGCGCCTCGATATACTTCAGACCTAGCAGATACATAGCGGCCTGACCTTCCGGCAACGATGCTGTGATCCGTTGGATCGCTTCGGCCTCCGCTTGCGCCATTGCCAGTCGTGCGGACGCTTGCCCCTCAGCCCGAAGAATCGCTGCTTCTTTTTCACCTTCTGCTTTGCGCACCTGCGACTCACGAAGTCCCTCGGCCTCGAGAATCGCGGCGCGCTTGCCCGCCTCGGCATTCGTGACTGCGGCTCGGCGCTCGCGCTCGGCGCGCATCTGAAGTTCCATGGACTGCTGAATGTCACGTGGCGGCTCGATCGCTTGAAGCTCGACCCGCGTTACATCCACCCCCCAACCGATAGAGGCTTCCTCGATCACCTCGCGCATCCGCTTGTTGATCTGATCGCGGCTCGCCAGCGTCTGATCGAGCTCCATCTCCCCGACGATGTTTCGCAGCGTCGTCCTCGTTAGGGTCTCGAGCGCGTACGGAAGGTTCTGAACAGCGTACGTCGCCTTCTGCGGATCGGCGATGCGGTAGTACAAGACCGCGTCGATATCGATCGTGACGTTGTCTTTGGTGATGACGGGCTGGCTCGGGAAGTTCAGGACCTGTTCACGAAGGTCGATACGCGACGTCGTGCCGGCGGTGATGCGCTTCATGCCAGACACGTCGGCCTCGATGTAGCGGACGTCGATCGGGCGTGGGCGCTCGATGAAGGGGATCAGGAGGTTCAAGCCGGATCGAGCGACGCGATGGAAGCGCCCGAGGCGCTCGATCACCATGACTTCGGCCTGGCCGATGATCTTCACACCGGCTGCGATGATGCTCAGGGCGAATGCGGCGAGAATCGCGAGGAGGATTGTGCCGAGCATGATGGCTCTCTCTGCTGTGGGCTAATTCTTCCAGTCGGCAATGAAGATGTTGGTCTCACCGGGCTTCGCGTCGAACCGATTCGATGCCCAGACCAAACGACGACCATCGGGACTGAACTGGGGGAACCCGTCGAAATCAGGATTAGTCGTGACCTGCTCGAGGCCCGTGCCATCCGGGTTGACGAGGTAGAGGTCGAAGTTTCGGCTGTGCGGATTCTTGTAGTTCGACGAAAAAATGATGCGACGGCCGTCCGGAGTGAAGAACGGCGCGAAGTTCGCCCCGCCGAGGTTCGTCACCTGACGTTGGTCGGAGCCATCCGCGTTCATCACCCAGATCTCCATCTTGTTCGGCCGCACCATCTCCTGCCGCAAGAGATCGCGATAGGTCCGGAGCTCCGCCGAATCGGTCGGATGGTAGGCGCGGTAGACAATGCGCTTGCCATCAGGCGAGAAAAAAGGACCGCCATCGTACCCAGGCGCTGTCGTAAGGCGTCGAACGTTCGATCCATCCACGTTCATCGTGTAGATGTCGAGATCTCCGTCCTTGAGGGACGTGAACACGATCGTCTGGCCGTCCGGCGAGAGGGTTCCCTCCGCCGTGTAGACATTGTTGCTCGTTAGGCGGTGGAGGCCTGTTCCGTCCCGGTCGAGTGTGTAAATGTCGAACTTGTCGAGTCCCCAGACGTAGCCCTGCGACGGATCAGGGCGTGGCGGACACGCGGCGCCGTTCGCGTGTGTGGATGCGAAGAACAGCCGACGGTCGCCGTCGAAGAAATAGCCGCAAGTCGTTTTTCCTTCGCCGTTCGAGATTCGGCGAGCGCCTGAGCCGTCGATGCGCATGACGTACTGTTGATCGCAGGTGCGACCGTCACGCGTCGACTGGAACGTCAGCCACTGACCATCGTGGCTGAAATACGCCTCAGCGTTTTCGCCGCCGTTGGTGAGGCGGCGGATGTTCGACAAATGCGATTCGCCGGGCTCAGAAGGAACGGATACGGCGACGCTCGCGCCGTCGCGTTCGGCGACAGCGGATGGCGTTGGCGCCGAGTGGCACCCGGATGCAAAAGCCGCCACGACGAGGGTCGTGGCGGCTCGGTAGGCCTGTCTCGTCATGCCGGAAAGCTATCGCTGCGGCCTGGAAGCGACGAGGGCGAAGAGATCCTTCTGGGAGCCACCCTTCTGGATAATCTCGATGGCCTTCTTCAGCTGCGGGTCATCATCCAGCGTGCGGCGGCGAACCGTCGAGTCGCCAAACGCGGCACGGGCAACACGGAGTTCGATGTCGCGATCGACGAGCGACGTCGCGGCGTCCCACTGCTTTCGATCGACTTTTACACCGGCTTTCTCGAGCCGATCGAGGAATTCGTTACGCCATTCCGGCTTGACCACAAAGTCCGGCTTCACCTGTGACTTGAGCTCGTAGCCGAGATCGTAGAGCGCGACGTAGTACTCCTGCGACTTGGGCGCCATTGCCTTGCGGAAGTCCTGCTCGGCCGTCGTCAACGTGTCTGCCTGTACGAGCAGATCGGGTGTAACGGCGCCTCCACCGTAGACCACGCGTCCCGCATCGGATTTGAATTGTGGGCGCGACTTACGTGCGGAGTCAGACTCGAGCGAGTCGGGATGTACTTCAACGAACTGGCCGTCCGGCATCAGCTTCCGTTCTTTCTGGATGGAGCGGCCGCTCGGTGTGTACCATTTCGCGGTCGTCATCTTGAGCGCCCAGCCGCCGTCGAGATTGAAGAGCGTCTGCACGAGTCCCTTGCCGAACGACGTGTTGCCGACGATGACGGCCCGGTCGTGGTCCTGCAGTGCGCCAGCGACGATCTCGGAAGCGGATGCCGTGTACTGGTTCGTGAGAATGACGAGCGGAACATCCGGAGCCGCGGGCTTCTCGCGCGCGAAGTACATCTGCGGTTCGGTATTTCGTCCGCGCACGCTGGCGATCTCCTGCCCCTGTTTGAGGAAGAGATTGCTGATGGAAAGCGCTTGGTCGAGGAAGCCGCCGGGGTTATTCCGCAGGTCGAGGACGATCCCGTGCGCTCCTGCGTTCTGCAGACGGCGAACGCTCTCGGTGAGCTCGGACGTGGCGTTCTCGTTGAACTGATCGAGCGGGATGTAGCCGACCTTTCCATCGAACGTGATCTCGTACGGCACTGCTGGCACCTTAATCACCGCTCGGGTGAACTCGATCTTGATAGGCGCCGCGACGCCTGGACGCGCAAACCCGACCGTGACCTTCGTGCCCGGCGTTCCGGTGAGCGCGTCCGCCGTCTTCTTGGAAGTCCAGCCGCGCGTGGAAACCGTATCGACCAGCGCGATCACATCGCCTTCGCGAATGCCCGCGCGTTCCGCCGGCGTGTTGTGGAAGACCTTGGCGACGGTGATCCCTTTGCCCTGCTGCTCCTCGATTGACATCCCGAGTCCGCCGTAACGTCCGCCCGTGTTGCTGTTGAAGGAGCGGAGCTGCGATGGGGACATCAGTTCGCTGTAAGGATCCTGCAACTGACCAACGAGTCCCCGCGCGGCCTTTTCGTAGAGTGCTCCGGTATCGACAGTATCCACGAAACGCGAGGAAACGAGGTCGAGCACCTGGCCGAAGAGCCGAGCGCCGTCAGCGGTTGCGCGCTCCTGAAAAACGAATCCACCCACGAGAAGCGGAGTGGCGACGAGGCTCGCAAGGAGCGCGGTGCGTTTTCGATTCATTGAATGGCTCAGCTCAACGGGGTGACGAACTAGATACGCGGTGTGGGAGGAGGAGTTCCGCGCCCCTTCAAACGGACTGGATGCAAGCAGTATGCGTCACTGGCCGTTGCCGCCTGCGGTTGCACCAGCGCCTTCTTCGCTTCCACTAGCCCACAGTGCGCGCCACGACATTTCGCGTCCCTTGCGGAACCCCTTCTGGGTGAGCTTCACGCCATCGGGCGAGATGGTAACCATGTAGGCCTGACCATCCATTTCGATCTCGCGCTTGATCGTCTTGTCGAGCTTCGTTGCCATGGAAACTCCGTTTCGTTGTAGTGAAGCCAGGCGGAGCGACTCAGGTGCGGAGCGACTCTGGGAAATGTAGGGGGCGTCGCATGTCCTACACCAAACGCGAGGCCAATACATAGTCAACGAACCATTCGCGCCGATGCTGCTTAAAGGCAATATCGCGAGCGAGGCCTTCCGAAAGCAGCATCTGATGCGCCGGTTGTAACACGCGCTGCAGGTGCGATGGATAACGCTGAGCGAGCGGTAACTGTTCGGCGAGCTGATCAAGAGCGATTCGCCACGTCACGGTCCCGTCTTCTCGCGCGACCTCCAGTAGCCGGTACAATCGACGCGCCACGGGTGATGACAGATTGAGGTAACGCGGTGCTGAGAGCGTCACTATGTGGCCGGCGGTGATGTTCGAACGGATTACGTTCGAAATGGTGACGCGCGCGTCTCCAGGCTCCGACGCGGAGAACGTCGGGAACAGCGCAAGCTGCTCGCGGTCGCTGTTCCGGCGACGCTCGATCGCGATCGAGCTGAGAATCGTGAAACGCCCTTCGAGACGTGTAGCGCCCGCGGCATCGTAGTAAACGCCGCTCGACTCAAGGGCGGTGCGCTCGAGTCGACTGAGTGCACCCCGGAGCTGTTCATACGTACGCCCATCAACGCGCCGGCCGATCGAGCGGAGAAATGAGTGGAGCGTGAACGTCAGCGAGCCATCGTCAGGACAGTTCGCTTCGTGGTAGCGCCGCAGGAGCTCGACATACACGTCCTGGTCGAATGTTCCGGGCACTCGGTCGCCGGGCGTTGGTAGGACGCGCCAGCGTCCCCCGGACTCGGGAGCGTACGTGACCGCCGAGTCATCGGCCGAATCGCTCAAGCGGAACAGCGGCAATGCCTCGAGCGATCGATCGAGAACAATCGTGCGCGTCGCGGTTCGCCGGTGCGCGGCGAGGCTCATCCGGCGTAGCGTAGTGTCACGTGTGCCGCGAAGCTAGGGCCGAGCCTCACATTCGTTGGGCCGTGGCGGTAATCCGCCGCCCGTGTGTCGGGCAGCTGTCGTGATATCGAATCGCGGGCAAATCAGCCCAGCTGGATGACCTGACCCGTGATTGACCGCGCTGCCTCCGAGAAACACAGGAAATACACAGCGTCAGCTACTTCCTCTCTTTCGACATAACGCGGGGCCGAGCCCATGGTCTCGACGTTCGCGGCCGTCCGGATCGCGGTCGGAGCAAGCGCATTCGACCGGACGCCGGTGGCGCGCTCTTCCTGCGCGATCGAGCGCATGAGCGTGATCACGCCGGCTTTGGAGACTGCGTAAGCGGACATTTCGGCGATCTTGCCACCCGGCAGGGCCGCGGCGGAAGCGAAAAACACGACGGCTCCTTGTCGCTTTCGGAGCAGGGGAAGAAAGGCGCGCGTCGTCAGGTACGCGGTGGTGAGGCCTGTGCCTAGCTGCTTCGACCACGCATCCGGATCGCTGTCGGCGACCTTTCCGGACATGCTGAACCCACCCGCGATGTTGACCAAGGCATCGATCGCGCCGAACTCCCGCGTAACAGTTGCCGCGACAGCATCGAGCTGAGCCCCGTCAGTCAGATCTGCGCGCGCGGCGGTCGCTCTCAACCCCCGCCCGCGAAGCTCGGCCGCGCGAGCCTCGGCCTCTACTCCGGTACGATCGATTAGGACAACGGACGCGCCGCGTTCGGCCAGGGAACGCGCAACCACTTCACCGACCTGGCCGGGACGAGAGACGCCGGTGAGAACAGCGACTTTTCCGTCGAGCGGGAGATCAGCGGGAGTTGGTGCGGACATAACGACGCCGGGTTGACGGTGATCCGAGCCACGCTCGTGTGGAACGGCCTCTGCGCTACAATGGTCGTCACGTAAAATCGTCGAGTGTACCCGGTGGTTCCATGATTCGGTTTTTCAAGCGGCTTGGCGCCGTGATCGGTGTGTTGGTGGTACTCGCGTTCGCCCTCATTGGGCTCTTGACCGTTACGCGTGGTACTCCGGTGAAGAGAGTCCTCGCGGTGGGAGACGACAAGCTGCCCGGGGTTCGCGACTCACTCTTCATTCGGACCATGCAGCTGTTCTCGGGGATGAAGATCGAGGACGGCAACGCGGTCGAGGTGCTCCCAAACGGAACGGTCTACCCACGGCTCTGGGCCGACATTCATTCGGCCACGCAAACCGTGACCGTCCAGATGTACTTCTCGAAGCCGGGTGTCGTGGCAGACTCGATGGCGAAATACCTCGCCGAACGTGCGCGCGCGAAGGTGCGAGTGCTGCTGCTACTCGACGCGTTTGGTTCCCACGACCTCGCAGGTGACTGGACGGATAATCTGAAGAAGGCGGGCGTAGAGGTCGCATGGCTTCGGTCGCTGCACTGGTACACGCTGCACCGAGCGGCGACGCGCTCGCACGTTCGGGTCGTCGTCGTGGACGGCCGCGTCGGGTACACGGGTGGGTTCGGCCTGGCTGACTACTGGTTGGGCAGCGGCCACTCGGAGAATGAGTGGCGTGAATCGAACGTCCGGTTTGAAGGTCCCGCGGTGGCTCAACTCCAGGCGACGTTCGCGTCGGGGTGGGCGGAGGCGGCCGGTGAGCTCATCACGGGCGATCTCTTTTTTCCGCCACAAGCATTTTCCGAAGTCGGACCCGTACGGGCCGCGTTGTTCCACTCGGTCCCGACGGCCGGGAGCACGCCCGCCGAGCGGTTTCTGGCGTTGTCGATCAGTGGCGCCCGGCACACGCTCTACATCTCGAACTCGTACTTCGTGCCCGACGACGACTTTCGGCGCCTACTCGTTAGGGCAGCGAAGCGCGGCGTCGACGTCCGTGTGCTGACGGCGGGTGACAAGAGTGACGTCAAGACGACATTGTACGCCGGGCGCGCACGTTATCCCGAGCTGATCAAAGGTGGCGTGCGCATCTACGAGTACCAGCCGACGATGATGCACGCGAAGACGTTCGTGATCGACGGCGTGTGGTCGACCGTTGGCTCGCTCAATTTCGACAATCGATCCCTGGTGTTCAACAACGAGTCGAACCTCGTCACGCTCGATGCGCGCGTGGGTGCGACGCTTGACTCGCTGTTCGCGGACGATCTGCGCTACGCGAAAGAGATCAAGCTCGCCGAGTTCGACCGGAGGTCGTGGATCGAGCAAATCCTCGAATGGGGAGCGAATACGTTGCAGCGCCTGCTCTGACCGAACGGGCGAGGCTATCTAGCCGCGAATCTCGGCCCGGCCCAGAGCAGCGCGCACGGCCTCGCGCATGGCGACGATCCCGTTTTCGGTCGATGCCGGTGAGTCATCGCGGACGTGGATCTCGATGCCGTCCGCGACGAGCACGCGTCGCCAGGCGATGGTGCCCTGATCGTCCTGGGCGACGGCGGCGTCAGCGCGCGCGCCAAGCGCCGGGGCGAGGGACTGTGCGATGCGGCGCTCGAGCAGGTCTCCCGTGATCTCGCGCATCTCGCGCTTGATCACATCGAGAGTTTGGCCTTCTCGCTGCCGGATCTTGATCGCGAGCAGCTGGAGGAGATGCCGGTAATTGTAGATCGCTGCGGTGCCGGTGCCTTCCGGCCGGTCGAGCAGGCCGTTGGACACGTAGAACCGGACCGCGCGCGCGCTCGGTGCAGCGCGGGCAGAAGCGTTCGTGGGCCGCATGCCGGCGGCGTCGACGAGTGCGGTGACGTGGGCAGCGAGCCCGCGAGCATTCCAGGGAGCGTGGCGTGCGTGCGCGCGGAGGAGGGCAACCGGAGATTCGGCCATTATGCGAACATAATTACGTCAGCTTCGCGATACGAGGGGCACTCGAAAGGCTGACTACCACAGTTGTGCCGGTTTCGGTAGCACTTTCGATCGCAATCATTCCCTGGTGCTCTTCGATAATTCGCTGTGCGAGCGCGAGTCCCACACCAGATCTACCCGGCTTCGTCGATAGGAACGGCTCGAAGACCCGCGGGAGCATCTCGGCCGGAATCGGAGGGCCACCGTTCGTGAGCCGACAGCGCCATCCGCCATTTGGGAGGACCGTGGACTGCAGCGAAATGTCGGTTGCCACCGGAGCCGCATCGACGGCGTTCGAAAGGATGCTTTTGAAGCACTGAGCCAATTGCTCGGCGTCGATCGCGATCACCGCAGGCGTGTCCGGTTTTGTCCGTCGGATCGCAATCGCGCGGGCCTCGAGGCTGCCGCGCTCCGATTCGAGCACGTTGTCCCAAACGGCATCGGGATCGCCGGGCGTAACGTCGAGCACGATCGGTCGCCCGAGTTCCACCAACGTACCGACCATTCGATTGAGCCGTTCGACCTCGCGCAGTATGCGTCCGACGTTCGTCTCCATAACCGGGTCCTCTCGCGCCCTGAAGCGGAGAAGCTGCGCCGCGGATGAGATCCCAAAGATCGGATTGCGAAGCTCCTGGGCTACGCGTGCGGCGACTTCGCCGATCGCGCCGCTCCTGCGACGGCGGCCCGCCTGTGCGACGTGTCTCGCGCGATCGATCGCCGACGAGAGCTGTGTCGCGACGGCAGACAGGTAGCGGCTCGAGTCGGCAGTCTGTTCCGGTGACTCGATGTCGTCAGTGATGATGGAGATGGCGCCGAGCGGGCGAGTTTCGCCGGGCAACGCGGCGGTCAGCGCGACCGTGGAATGATCGCGCGACGCGACAACACCCCCGGTCTCGAGAGCGGACTGCCAAGCGCGCGCAAATCGCTGCTCGAGCGACTGTCGGTCACTATCTGACCCCACGTCATACACGATGCGGGGCGAAGCACCGTGGTCGTCGATAATGGCAACGACAACCACATCCGCCCGCAGCCCGCTGCGGAGCTGTTGCGCAGCTTCTTGGTACGCTTCCTCGGGATCGACGGCGCGCGCGAGGGCGATGCCGGAGTCGAACGCCGCTTCTCGAGCCCGATCCCGATCGGTGATGTCGACTGTGCAGATCACGAACCCGGTGACGGCATGCGTGTCGTCATGCAGCGGTGTCATCTGCGCCAGGAGGACGCGGCCATCCGGACCGCGCTCGAGCTCCCACCGCACGACTGGGGCTCGGCCGGTTCGAAGCAGCTGCATTCCGTGTTCGATCTGGTCGCGTGACATAGTCTCGCGCATGGCATCCCAGATCGGCGCACCCCGGCTGCTGTCGCCAATAATGACGGTCAGCGGCACTGCATCTTCGCTGAACCGCGTCGAAGCCTGACGTACGCTGGTGAGATGGCCGTCGAGGTCCAGCGAGTAGACGCTGACGGGAAGCGCGTCGAGCAACGCGTGCTCAGAAAGGTCGGTGGACAGCATAGTCCAGCGGGAGTTTGACGTTGGTACAACGCGAACGATGAGGCGGGAGCCAAAAAACCGCGGGGCACCGGCCGAGCCGGCAGCACCCCGCGGTCGTCACTGATCGAAAAGGCGCCTGACGCGCCGATGGAGCGCTGCCTCGATCTACTTCTTCTTTGCCTTTCCGCCGCGACCACCCGCCTTTTTTGCCGGCGCCTTCTTGCCCGCCGCCTTCTTGCTGGCGGGCTTTTTCGCGTCCTTCGCTGCGCTCTTGCCCTTGGCGGCTTTCTTCGCTCCACCCTTCGCCGCTGGGCGTGCGCCCTTCCCGCTTTTTGCAGTTGCCTTTTTGGTCGCCTTCTTCACCGGTACGTTCTTCGTTGCTGCCTTGGCGGGCGCCTTGGACGCGGCCGGCTTCGGGGGCGGGGCGACGGGTGCGGGAGCGGCCGCTGGAGGCGGTGGCGAAGCCGAGCTGGCGGTCGCCGCTGCCTTTTCCGCCGGCGTCTTACGTGGGCGGCCCGGTCGCCCGGGACGCGGGAAGACCTCGGCCTCTTCCTCATCTTCCTCTTCGCCGCCGCCGACCGCTTCTCTTTCCTCGTCGTCGTCGCCTTCATCGGACTCGTCGGCGTCGTCCCAGAGACTTTCGTCCCGCTGGTTCAGGACCCAGCCGCCATCCTCGTCGTCGTCATCCTCGAACGAGCTGCCGCCACCGTAGCCCAGGTCGTCTGATTCGTCATCCCGGTCGGAAAACTTGAACTCACGCTCCAATTCTTCACCGCGCGGCATGACCGCCTCCTGTGAGATAGCCGTCCGGTACGAACCAGGGGAAAAACCGGGCGGAAAAGGTGCACGTCACATGCCCATCACTTTTCGTTGTGCGGGGGCGACGAACGCGCCCGCTTCCACGTCACCCTAGTACAATCGCCGGGTCGCGGAGTCAAGCGACACACGACACAACGAGGCGCGCGCGTCAGTCGCCGAATGCGGCGTCCGTTACAGCTGGATCGCGTGATGGCGGTGCGTGATGTGGTGATCGGCGGCGGCTGAGAAGCCAGCCAGCGGCATCGTCGAGCAACGTGTACATCACGGGCACGACGAACAGCGTGAGGAAGGTGGATGTGATCAAGCCGCCGATGACGGCTCGCGCCATGGGTGCTCGCTGTTCAGCGCCGGCGCCAATTGCGAGCGCCAGCGGAATCATACCGAACACCATGGCAAAGGTCGTCATGATGATCGGCCGGATGCGTGTGCGCGCCGCTCGAAGAATCGCGGCCTCCCGTTCGCCGCCGTGCTCACGCTCCTGGTTCGTGAAATCGACCAGCAGGATCCCGTTCTTGGTGACGAGCCCCATGAGCATGATGATGCCGATCATGGACATCACGTTCATGTTGCCCTTCGTGACGAGCAGCGCTATCGCGACGCCGATGAAGCTCAAGGGCAGCGCGAGCATGATGGCGAGCGGCTGAAGGAACGATCCGAAGAGCGACGCGAGAATCAGGTAAATGAAGATGACCGCGAGAATGAGCGCTTCGGCCACGTAGCCCTTGGTGTCGTTCAGGTTCTGCACGTCACCGGTGAAGACGGCGTGGTATCCGGGAGGCAAGTTGAGTGAATCGATTGCTGCCTTCACCTTGCCGGCGACATCACCCAATGGGTAGCCCGGGATCACGCCCGAGGAGATGTTGATCTGGCGCTCGAGTTGACGACGCTCGATCTGCTGTGGACCGACGCCGCTCTTGACTTCGGCCACCTGGGAGAGCGGTACGATGGCTGGTTGGCCGGTGGTCGGGTCGAGGTTCGCACTCGCGATCGGAATGTTGGCTACGTCTGCGGCGGTTTTCCGAAGCGAGTCGGGGTAGACAACAATCACGTCGTGCTGGTAGCCCTGCGGGTCCTCCCAGCGCGTCGCACGAGTGCCGGAAAACAGCGGTTGAAGAGTCGTGCCGATGGCGTTGATTCCGAGGCCGGCTGCCCACGCTTGCTGCCTATCGACACTGACGTCGAGCTGCGGGATGTCGCCCTGGTCGCTCGAATTGGGCTCCGCGACCCCGGGGATGCGCGTCATCGCCTCGTACACGCGACCCGCCGCAATTTTAAGACGCGATTGCTCCGGGCCCTGAATGTTGACGCGGATGGGTTGCCCGCGGCCGCCGAAGATGCTCGACGTCTGATTGATCGACGCCATCACGCCGGTGACCTGACGCAGCTTGCCTCGCAGCTCGTTCTGAATCTCGGTGAGCGTGCGGTCGCGATCGTGGGCCGGCCGGAGCTGGACGTTGATCGTGCCCTGGTTAGGCGTTCCGCGGAATCCGCCTCCGACGGTGAGATACGTGTATTCGACGTCCTGCTGTTTCTTGAGGAAGTCGCTGATCTCACGTCCCTTGTCGAGGGTGTAGTCGAGTGTGGAACCGGGTGGCGTTCGAATGCCGACAGAGAAGTCGTCGCCGTTCGAGTCGGGCATCCACGTGAATCCAAGGCGCGGAATGATGATGAACGCCGCGACGATCGACGCAGCGGCTGCCGCCATCACCAGCGCGCGATGATGGAGCGCCCACTTCAGCATGCCCGGATACTTGTCCGAGCTACGCTCGAACCAGGTGTTGAACGCGATGGCTATGCGCCGAATCGGTGACCGCGCCTTCCGCGGCGCGTGTTCTGCGCTGTGCGCCGCATCAGCCTTGGCGCCGTGCTCCACGTCGGGATCGTACCATACGCTCGAGAGCATCGGGTCGAGCGTGAACGACACGAACAGCGACACGAGTACGGCGAACGCCACCGTGACGCCGAACTGGAAGAAGATCTTGCCGATGATCCCGCCCATGAACGCGACGGGGACGAACACCGCGACGACCGCGAGCGTCGTGGAGAATACGGCAAGGCCGATCTCGGACGTCCCGTCCCGTGCCGCCGTGTAGTGGTCTTTCCCCATTTCCATGTGGCGCACGATGTTCTCGCGGACGACGATCGCGTCGTCGATGAGCAAGCCGATCGCGAGCGACAGCGCGAGCAGCGTCATCGTGTTGATGGTGAAATCCATCACCCACATGATGAA
>JAJKIV010000367.1 GCA_021154285.1 Gemmatimonas sp.
ACACGCGGAGCGCGCCTAACGACGCGGGTGCTCGCGCCGATGTGGTGGCGCGAGGGCTGGCGGCCGTTCCCATGGAGCACAGCACGACGATCCCGGCCGGCAGATTGCGGAACGAAGAAACCATACGGGACTCCCTCGAATCGACTGGTGCAGGGCAGTCGTTGGGTCACAAACCTTTACAGCGACGCAACGTGCAGAAAGCGTACCGATGCCTATTGCGCAGGCCGGGGTCGCCATATATTCTCGACATTGTCTATCAAATGGGCGCCATGCTCGGAGAGCTCGAACAGATTGTCCTGCTCGCGGTCCTGAGGGTCGGCGACGCCGCGTACGGTGTGCCGGTCCACGATGAGATCGTTCGCCTCGCGCGACGCGATCTCACGCTCGGCACCGTCTACAAGACGCTCTCTCGGCTCGAGGAGAAGGGATTCGTTCGGTCATACGAGGGCGATCCGACTCCACAGCGTGGCGGGCGGCGGACTCGCTGCTTTGCGGTGACCACGACTGGCCGCCGCTCGCTCGAATCGTCGCTCGCGATACTCCGCCGCATGGCCGTCGGCCTCGACGTGGGACTCGAGCCCACCTGATGCGATGAGCCGACCGACGCCGCTTCAGTTCCGTCTGCTGGAACGATTTCTCCCCTCGTCCACCGCGGATGCGGTCGTGGGCGACCTCATTGAACGCCAGGTGATGGGCGTGCGCCTGTGGCGCGAAACGCTCGTCGCGATCTGGCACCTTCGCGACCGTGCCCCGAACGAGGTGGAGCTCATGTCGTCATTTCTTTCCGACCTTCGGCTTGCGGCGCGCCTGCTCGCGCGCGCCCCGACGTTCACCGTGGCAGCCATTCTCACACTCGGCATCGCGATTGGCGCGACAGCGGCCATTTTCAGCGTCGCGAACCCCGTGCTCATCCAGCCGCTGCCGTATCGCAACGCAGACCGCGTGATGGTGGTGTGGGAGCGAGAGCGGGATGGCTCGCGCTCGACCGTTGGGTTCACCACGATCCGCGACTACGCCGCCCACGCCACGACCTTCGAAAGCTCGGCCGCGTTAGGCGACTGGCAGCCGACGCTGTCCGAGGGAACCGAGCCCGAGCGGTTGCAGGGCCTTCGCGTGTCGTCCACCTACTTCCACACGCTCGGCGTGCAGCCGGCGCTCGGTCGCGATTTTCGCGCGGACGAGGATGTGTCGGGTGCGCAGCGCGTCGTCATCATCAGTCACGCGCTCTGGCAGCGACGGTTCGGCGGTGATCCGTCCATCATCGGCAAGGCCATCTCGATCGGCGGGACGCCCACGCCTGTCGTTGGCGTGATGCCGGAAGGGTTCGACGACGTCACCGCCCCAGGCGCGCAGATCTGGCGCGTTCTCGGCTACGCCGTAACGGACCCCTATGCGTGCCGCACCTGCCGGCACCTGCGAATGATCGCCCGCCTCGCGCCCGGCGTGACCGTGGAGCGCGCGCAGAGCGAGCTCACGAAGGTTCACAAGGCAATCGTGGCCGAGCATCCGGAGGACTACAGCTCGACCGATGCGCTCGTGGCGCCGCTGCAGCAGGAAGTCACGCTGCAGTATCGGCCGGCGCTGCTCGCGCTCGGTGGGGCCGTAGCGCTCATGCTCGTCATCGCCATCGCGAACATGGCGAACCTGCAGCTCGCGAGGCTCGTGAGGCGCAACGAGGAGTTCGCGATCCGGACGGCCCTGGGTGCCAGCTCGCCGCGTCTCGCGCGACAGCTGCTCACGGAGGCGATGCTCATCGGCGTGCTCGGCGGGCTCGCTGGACTCGCCGTCGCGTGGGCGGCGATTCCCGCACTCGTCAGGCAGCTTCCGGCGCAGCTGCCGCGGCTTGGCGCCATTCACCTCGACCTGGCGGCGCTCGCCGTGATCGGGGCGATCATCGTCGTGCTGACGGTGGTCGTCGGGCTGGTGCCACGTCGAGGCGGGCGCGTGTCGAACATCGCCGACGGCCTGCGTGCAGGGCGCCGCCTCACCGGAACGCCGCATTCCGCGGTGCGTGCCGGTCTCGTGGTAGCGGAGCTGGCGTTCGCGCTCATGCTGCTGGTTGGTGCGGGGCTGCTCGCGCGGAGCGTCATCCGCCTGCTCGACGTGGACAAGGGCTTCGATGCCTCGAACCTGCTGACGCTGGAGTTCAACGCGGTGGGCCCGCGGTACGCCGCCGACGAAGCGGTGTTCGCCTACCACGACAAGGTGCGCGACGCCGTTCGGGCATTGCCGGGCGTGCTGAGCGTGGGCGTCGTGAATCAGTTGCCGTTAGGCGGGAACCTCGACATGTATGGTGTCGAGGCGCAGGACAAGCCCGAGTCCGATCCCGCCAAGGTGCCGTCGGGGGATCGATACGCCGTGTCCGCCGACTATCTCGGCGCCATGCGGATTCGTGTCGTCCAGGGCCGGACGTTCACGCCGGCGGAGGAGCGCGACACGGTCAACCAGGTCGCGCTGGTGAGCCAGGCGCTGGCCACGAGGCTGTGGCCCGGCGAGAGCGCGATCGGGAAGCGGATCAGAATGGGCGGTCCCGAGCGTTCGTTCCGGACGGTCATTGGCGTGACGGGGAACGTGCATCACGCGGGGCTCGACGCGACGCAGCTCAAGCAGTTCTACGTGCCGGAGCGCCAGTGGTTCTTCTCCGACAATCAGGAGATGCTGGTGGTGCGCTCGCAGGGGAACCCGATCGCGATGGCGGCGGCCGTGCGTCGCACGATACAGCAGATCGATCCCGCGCAGCCGATCGTGAAAATCGCGGCGATGGAAGACGTCGTGGCGGCGTCCACGGCACAGCGACGCCTGGCGTTGACCCTGTTCACGTGCTTCGCGCTCGCAGCGCTGCTACTGGCGGTGGCCGGGATCTATGGCGTGCTGGCGGGCAACGTTGCCGAGCGAACGCGCGAGATCGGGCTGCGTGCGGCGTTAGGTGCGACGCCGGGCAACATCCTGCGGCTCGTGGTGGGGCAGGGTGCCCGGCTGGCGGTGATCGGGCTGGGTGTGGGGTTGTTCGGCGCGTTCGCGCTCACGCGTTCATTGCGAGCGCTGTTGTTCGGCGTGGGGCCTAACGATCCCATGACGATCATCGTCGCGACGGGCGTGCTGCTCGCTGCCGCGCTGGCGGCGTGCCTTGTCCCGGCGGTTCGGGCGCTTCGGGTGGATCCGAGCCAGGCATTCCGGACTGATTAGCCGCGCTCGGTCCCCCACTTGGGGCGGACCATCAGGTTTCTTTCGACGGCTTGGCCATGGCGGCGGGATCCAGTTTCATCGTCTTCGCCGCGTCCGCGAAGCGTGGGTCATCCCGAATGGCGTCGAAGATCGGCGCATTGATCGACATCGCGTAGAGCCACGGGTCCTTCTCCTGCGCGGCACGTGTGAGCCACTTGAGGGCTGCGTCGCGATTGCCAAGGCCAGTGTAGGCCATCGCCATCGCGATCGGCGAACCCCCACGGCCTTTCGCGCGGGCCTCAGCCGGCGCGATGGCCGCACGTGCACTGTCGGCTTGACCTGTCTTCGCCAGGGAGAAGGCGAGTGCGCCGAGGAGCGGGTCGAGCCCTTGGCCTAGCCGCACCGCTCGCCGAAAGCCTGCAACCGCGTCCGGGTATTCACCTGCGAACGCGTGCGTGAATGCGAGAAACGCGTGCCCGGTCCAGAGCGTCGAATCGAGCTCCACGGCGCGCTGGCCGGCGAGGATACCCTCCTGGTAGTGACCCGCGAGTCCGAGCGCATAGCCCAACTCCGCATTGATGATGGGCGAGAGCGGCTCGAGCTCCCGCGCGCGCTCGAGCTCCGCGACCGCCGCACGAACACGACCGGTGATGATCATCACCTCCGCGTACCACTGATGTCCGGTCGCGTAGGTACTGTCGAGCGCAAGCCCGCGGCGGAATTCGGCGGCCGCCGGCTCCCACTCTCCCGTGCTCTTGAGGATCAGGCCTAACGTCGTGTGCGCCTCGGCCAGGGTGCTGTCGAGCGACAGCGCCTTTTCCGCCGCCTTGCGTGCAAGCGGGAACGCGCTGTCTGCCGGCGTCGATCCGTAGATGGGAAGGAGGCCGAGCGCGTCGGCGAGGCCGGCGTACGCTCGGGCGAACGTCGGGTCGCGGTCGATGGCCTGCCCGAAATAGTCGGCAGCGCGGTGCAGCGCGTCGTTGCCGCGCTGATGCCAGAAGTAGCGGCCTCGCAGGTACAGGTCGTAGGCGGCGAGGTCCTCCGTCCCGGCCGGCACCGTTCCCTTTGGCAATCCCTGCCTGTCGTTAGGCGTCGGCGCGAGAGCCACGCGCAACGCGCTGGCGATGCTTCCCGTAATGTCGTCCTGAACCTGGAAGACATCCTTCATCTGTCGCTCGTACGTGTCGGACCAGAGGGCGAGGCCGTCGCTCGCATTCGTGAGCTGCGCCGTCACGCGCAAGCGCTCACCCGACCGTCGGATGGTGCCCTCGAGCAGCGTCGAGACCTTGAGCGTCTTCGCGATTTCCCGGGCGTCCATCCCCTTGCCCTTGAGCGCGAATACCGACGTTCGGGATGCGACGCGGAGCCCCGGAATCTTCCCGAGGGTGCTCGTGAGCTCGTCGGTGATGCCTTCGCTGAAATAGCGGTCGCTGTCGCTGCCACCGACGTTCTCGAGAGGCAGGACAGCGACCGAGCGTATGCCGTCCGCCCCGGCTGCCGACGTTGGGACGGGGCGCCGCGACATGATTACCCCGGCCGTCGCGGCGACGACGAACATCGCACCGACGGCGAGCGCGAGGACGGTCCGGTTGGTCCGCGCCGGCGGCGCCGCGACGGGCGCCGCGACGCCTAACGCCGAATGGCCGCTCGAGACGAGTGCCTGGTCGAGCGCATGGATGATCTCGGTGGCCTGCTGCGGCCGCTTGGTGGGATCCTTCTCGAGGCAACGGCGCACGAGCTCGACGAGCGGTACCGGGGCGTCCGGACGCGCGACCGACAGCGGCGGCGGCGTTTCGGTCATCTGGGCGGCGAGCAGCGCGGCGGGCGATCGTCCGGCGAACGGCGGTTTCCCGGCGAACAGCTCGTACGCCATGATGCCGAACGAATAGATGTCCGCGCGATGGTCCGTGTTCGGGTCGGCGGCCGCCTGCTCGGGCGCCATGTACATCGGCGTACCTAACGAGAAGCCGATCTGCGTCAGCGATCCGCCGGGTGCCGTGCCCTGTCGGGCCGTCGAGATTGCCTTCGCTACCCCGAAATCCGTGACGACCGCGGCCCCGCCCGACAGCAGCACGTTGTCGGGTTTGATATCGCGATGCACGATGCCGCGCTCGTGCGCGTACGCGAGGGCGGTTGCGACGTCGCGAAGGAGGTTCACTCCTTCGGTAATCGACATCGACGTGCCCGCGTTGATCATGTCGCGCAGGGATCGTCCTTCGACCAACGGCATCGTGAAGAACGGCACACCGTCGGCTTCGCCCGCCGTGATGACGGGAACGATGTGCGGGTTCTGCAGCTTCGCGACGAGCTGGATCTCGCGGTGGAACCGATCGAGGCTGACGCCGCCGGCGAGATCTGGCGGCAGCAGCTTGATCACGACCTGGCGATCGAGTCGTCGCTCGGTAGCGAGAAAGACGTGGCTCATACCACCGCCACCGAGCTCGCGCTCGATGGTGTAGTCGTCGCCAAGTGCGGCCTGGAGGCGGTCGCGAAGGTCGGTCATGCGTGGGACGAGTCGTCAGGCATCAGGTCGAACGATACGGGCCGGGCTGCGAGCGGGCTAGCGATTTGACGGGAACAGGGAACAGGGAACAG
>JAJKIV010000368.1 GCA_021154285.1 Gemmatimonas sp.
AACGTGCCGCCCGTGCCCCCCGTGGTCGGGCCGATGATCCGCTCCACCAGTTGCACGTGCTTGAATCGCCACTGCGCGAACTGCTGCTCGTATTCCAGCAGTGCCTCGGCGAGAAAGAAGAGCATCGACGGTCCCGGACCGACGTAAAGCTCCTCGAGAGTCGTCTTCTCCTTCGTCAGCAGCCCGAGGAACAACTCCTGGAGCGTGGGCCGTGCGAGCGCGCCCTCCACGAGCGGCGGGATCGGCCCGTGCTCCTCGAGCGCGTGCATGAAATGAGCATCTCGTAAACCGCTGGCGGCCTCGATCGCGCGGAACTGTATGCTCTGGGAGCCACTCGACGCGCCGAGATAGCCACGAAACTCCGCGAAGTGCTGCGGCGGCAGCGTCTCGAGGGAATCGAGCTGCGCCGAGACGATGCGCATCAGCGCGTTCAGGCGGCCCATCTCCCAGAGAGCGCGCCCCGTGTCATAGCGTTGCAGCGCGACCGTGAGTTGATCGAGCTCGTAGAGAATGGCCTTGAACCAGAGCTCACTCGCCTGATGGACGATGATGAAGAGCAACTCGTCCGGATGCTCCGGCGCCGCCCGTGGCCGCTGCAGCGCCAGCAGCTCGTCGAGCGCGAGATACGAGCCGTAGTCGATTCCCTCGGCGTCACCCGCTGCCTTCTCGTTAGGCTTCGCGGGCCCGCGGCGAGCCGCGCTCAAAAGGTCGCGACCTCGAGCGCGACGATGTCGTCGACGAGCATCGTCTCGATCGTGAGGAATGGCTCGCCGTAGCGTCGGCGAATAAGCGAGCCGTAGTACGCGGCGTAGTGGCGCACCATGTCGTACAATGGCTCACCATTTGGGTACACTTCGCCCGCCTGGGTCACGCCCGCAAACTGCGAGTCGTAGCAGCGCACCGCCTCCATCTTGCGCTCGAAGTCGTCGGTGATGTCGACGACGAAGGTCGGCTTGGTGAGATCCTGCCGGAAGGAGAGCGCGTGCACGACCTTGTGTGGCCGATGCTTCGGTACGTCCGGCGCGAGCTTGGCCAGACCGGCGACGAAGCACGCGTCGCGCACGAGCTGCGAGGTGACGATGTGATCGGGGTGGCGGCCGGTCGGTGCCGGCGCGATCACGATCCGCGGGCGGAATCGACGAATCGCGCGCGCCAGCCGTTCGCGGGTTTGCGGATCATTCGTGATGCCGGCATCGGGCAGGTCGAGGTTCTCGCGCGCGGCGAGTCCCATGATTTCGGCCGCCCGACTTGCCTCGGCCGCGCGCGTCGCCGCCGAACCGCGTGTTCCCATCTCGCCCTGCGTCAGATCCATGATCGCGGTTCGATGCCCCTGACGCGCCGCCTTGATCAGCGTTCCGCCGCAGGTGAGCTCGACATCGTCGCGATGTGCGGCGATGGCGAGCAGGTCGATGTCCGTCACTCGTACCTCAGTGCGTCGATTGGATCGAGACGCGCCGCGCGCCGCGCCGGCAGCATCCCAAAGACGATGCCCAGCGAGATGGAGACGAACACCGCGGCAAGCGTGAGATTCAACGGTGGAATGGCCGGCACGTGCATCAGCGTCGTCACGCCCCGCCCGACGCCGAGGCCGACGAGAATGCCGATCACACCGCCGGTTCCGGTGAGCGTCGCCGCCTCGAAGAGAAACTGCAGGAGAATGTCGGCGCGCGTCGCGCCCACCGCCTTGCGCACGCCAATCTCACGCGTGCGCTCGGTGACGCTGATCATCATGACAGCCATGACGCCGATGCCGCCGACGAGCAGCGCGACGCTGGAGAGCGCGATCATCACGAGGAAGAAGACGCCAGTGAGCTTGTTGAAGACATCCAGTATCTGGTCCTGCGTGATCATGTCGAAGTTGTTGTGGTCGGCCGGCCGCAGGCGGCGTATCTCCCGCAGCGCGACCGTCACCGCCTCCTGCGCATCGGTGACCGTCACTCCCGGCTTCGGCTTCACGGGAATGTACAGCGCGCCCGTCTTGTCGATCGTGAACTGATGGTCGAGCATCCCATACGGCACGATCGCGGCGATCTCCTGGCCCGGTGGCTGGAAGATGTTCGCCGCCGGCTGGTACACGCCGACGACGCGCGCCGGTCGGCCGCCGATCCTCACGAGCCGGTCGAGCGGTGAGATCGCGCCGAAGAGGCGCCGCGCGACATCCACGTCCAGCACGACGACGGCAGTTCCGCTCGCCAGCTCCGCATGCGTGAACCACCGACCCGACGCCAGCTCGCCACCCTGAATCTCCGTAAAGCGATCGTCCGCCCCCATGATCGCCTGCGGCTGTGTGCGCACGCCGTTGTACTCCACGCGCTGGAACACCTGCGCCCAGATGCTCGCGTAGCCGATCATCGGCAGCGCCGCGATTCGCTCCGCCTCGTCGCGCGAGAGGTCGGGCCGGATACGCACCCACTTTGGCAGCTGGTCGGGGTTGAGCGGCGTCTGCGTGAAGACCTTCATCACGTAGAACGTCGTCGGTCCCGCGATCTCGATTGTCTGCACGATCTGATCGCGGATGCCCTGAACGATCGACGCCATCGCCATCACCACCGACACGCCGATAACGACGCCGAGCACGGTCAGTCCCGACCGCAGCTTGCTCGCTCGGAGCGAGTCGAACGAGAGGGTCACGGTCTCCCGGAAGTTCGCGAGGACGCGAATCCAACTGCCGCGGCGCGCGAGGGATCCCGCCCGGACGGGCGTCATTCGGCGCGGAGCGCCGCCACCGGATCGAGCCGGGCCGCGCGCGTCGCCGGATAGACACCGAACAGCACGCCGACGCCGGCGCCTAACGTCAGCGCCATCGCCACCGACCATGTCGTCACGCGCGCCGGCAGCGGCGAGACAGCGGCGATTCCCGCAGAGAACAACCAGCCGCCGAGCGCACCCGTCGCCCCGCCAAACGTCGCCAGCATCACCGCCTCGGCGAGGAACTGCCGCCGGATGTCGCGCCGCGTCGCACCGACGGACTTCCGCAGGCCGATCTCGTGCGTCCGTTCCCGCACCGACATCAGCATGATGTTCATGATCACAATGCCGCCGACGACGATTCCGATGGCGACGACCGCGGGCACGACGCTGAACAGGACACTCGTCAGGCTCTTCCAGAAGCTGATGAGCGCGTCGGAGGTCTCGATCGAGAAGTTGTCGTCGTCGTTAGGGCGGAGTCGGTGCGCGACGCGCATCGCTTCCTGCGCCCGGGCCATCGCATCCTTGACCATCGCCGCTTCCGGCATCTTCACCGAGATCGTCGTCGTCTGGCGCCGGCCGTACATCGACTCGAAGGTGGAAAAGGGAAGCATCACGAAGCCGTCGAACGACTGGCCGAGGATCTTTCCCTTCCGCGCGACGACGCCGACGACCGTGAACCGATCACCGCGAATACGGATGTCACGTCCCACCGGATCCACGGACTCGAACAGCTTGTCCGCGACCTCGGCGCCGATGACGCAGACGAAGCGCCGCTCGCGTACGTCGACGTCCGTCAGTGGCTGCCCGGACGTGAATCGATAGTCCTGTACCACCTGATAGCCGGGCGTGATCCCGAAGATCAGCACGTCGCCTAACGTACGATTCCCCCAGACGACGTCGGCTTGTGGCGTTGGGTAGCCGGACGTAAGGCTGATCGCGGTTGCTTCCGGAATCGCCAGCTGCACCACCGCGGCGTCCTCGGGTGTGATCTTGGGCCGCCGCTGCACCACACGCCAATCATCCTCGCTGAACAGTCCCACGCGCGCCGGCATCCGACGCACCTGAAAGGTGTTCGTGCCGACGACGTTGTCGGCGATGTTTTCCTTGACGTACGCGTTCATCCCCTGGATGATCGCGACGACCGCGACGAGAAAGGCGACGCTGACGATGATCCCCAGTAGCGTGAAGAACGAGCGGAGCTTGTTCGCCCGGATCTGCCGGAATGCGGTGAGGAGGACGTCGTCGAAGCGCATGGCGCGGGGCGCGGGATGCGGGGCGAGGGCCGCGGGGCGAAGGTCGGAGAACGAAAGCTTATCGGCTAAATGCCGATGACGCCACAACTCTCGCCGTGCGTCCCGCATCCCGCATCCCGCGCCCCGCTACTCGTATCGCAGCGCTTCGACCGGATCGAGACGCGCGGCGCGGAATGCCGGCATGATGCCGCACACCACGCCGGTCAACGCGCTCACGAGGAGCGATGCCGCGATGGACGTCGCCGGCGTGGACGCGGGTATCGACGGCCACGCGGTGCGAACGCCGACGGCGACCAGTACGCCGAGCACGAGGCCCACCGCGGCGCCGATCGCGGTGAGCGTCACCGCCTCCACGAGGAACTGCCACAGAATCGTACCACGCGTCGCACCGAGCGCCTTACGAATGCCGATCTCGCGGGTACGCTCCGTCACCGATATCATCATGATCGCGACGACGCCAACGCCACCGACGAGGAGTCCGACCGCGGACAGCGACAGCCCGACCAGAAAGAAAGTCCCAAACAGCTTGTTGTATACCTCGAGCAATCGGTCCTGCGTGATGATCGCGAAGTTGTTCGGTTCGCTCGGCCCGAGACTTCGCTTTGCGCGCAGCAACGCCGTCACCTCGTCCGTCGCTTCGTCCACGGCGATGCCGGCTCGCGGCTTGACGATGAGATTGTTGCCGCGCATCCAGAAGTTGAGATGACGTTTCGCCGTCTCCCACGGCAGAATTGCTTTCGGCGAGTCGCCGCCTCCGGCCGACGTCGGAGTCCCCATCGGGCTTGCCGTGTAGTGATAGAGACCGATCACGCGGAACGGCACGCCGTTGATCGTCATCTCCTTGTCGATGGGATCGGAGTCTCCATAAAGCATCTCCGCCATCTTGTCGTTGATCACCACGACTTGCGCGGCGTTCGCGTTCTCGGCGTAGGTGAAGCTGCGCCCCGGGAAGATGTCGCCGCCGTCCACGTCGGTCCAGTTAGGCGTGTATGCCTCCATCCCGGCGTTCATCTCGCGATCCTTGTACTTGAACGTGCCGCCGTTGGCGACGTGCGAAGTGACCGCGAGAATGCTCGGCAGCCGCTCGATAGCGTTCGCCTCGTCGATCGTGATCGCCGGATTGCGTCGCTCGGGACAGGTCTCGTCCGTGCCGTCGCACGATTGAAATGCCCCGATGTTGCGTCGGTAGATGAAGAAGGACGTCGGACCAGCCGCCTCGACGTCGCGCGCGAAGCTCTCGTTGATGCCGCGCACGACCGACGACAGCGCGACGACAACGAAGACGCCCACCGCGACGCCCATGATGGTGAGCAGCGCGCGCACCTTGTTCGCGCGCATCGACTCCAGCGCGAGCGTCACGCCCTCGAGCGCGAGCAGGATCCGGTTCATGAATGACATCGCGCGCTC
>JAJKIV010000369.1 GCA_021154285.1 Gemmatimonas sp.
GCGCCGGGCGGGAGGCAATCCATCCGTGCACCTGTCAGGATCATGTCGGTGCCTGACGTGAGCGGAGTCGCAAGGACGACGAGATCCGCAGTGGGCAGCTCGGCATCCAGACCGTCAGGTCCGATGACTCGATCAAAGCCGCGCGGTGCGCCTAACTCGGGCCGTCTCCGTACGCCCACGCACCGAACTCCAAGGACAGAGAACCGCCATCCGATCGCGGCACCGAGTCCGCCGGTTCCGACAATCAGGGCGCGGCACTCGTTGAGCTCCCGGATGGTCGTATCTCTCGCGCCGAACCCGAGTTTGTCCCAGTGGCGTCGGTCCTGATTCCGAACGGCGATGTCGAAGGAGCGAAGCAGGTAGATGACGCCGCCGAGCACGTGTTCCGCGATGGTGTCGCCCATCACACCGGCGGAGTTGGTCAGCTTGACGTCGCTGGCCCGCATGGCAGGAAACAGCAGGCTCGCCACGCCCGCGGCAGCGGTTTGAACCCACCGCAGCCGTGGCGCCGCTGCGAACAGCGTGGGTGAGAGTCCGTGCCCGAAGTAGACCTCGGCATCGGCCGCAGCGTTCAGCGCCTCGGGGCTGACCCCGCCGGTGCCATCACCGTCCGAGACGGTGGGATCGCGAATGAAACGAACATCCCAGTCGGCGGGCGCGGCGCTCAGAATCGCCGCTTCGCCCCACGACGGGAGTGCCCAGCTCGGGGCGGTCGCCACGAGATCGACGACGAGACGGCGCGGGGATCTCACGTGTCCCCGCAGCCGCCTCGCGAACTCGTTAGGTATCGAGGTCGCGCACGTCGTCCGCGGCGGTGCCCGGCGATGCATCGCCGTACGACATGCTGCGCGCCTGCTCCTCGAGCTGGGCGATGGATGCCTCGTCGCGCTCCGTGGGCGTCGTGAATTGCCGGAACACCGTCGATTGGCACTTGGGGCATGTGAGGCTCGCCGGCACCGCGTCGTCGAAGAACTGTTCCGCGCCACATGTCACGCAGACCATCGTAGTGACGTAGGTTGAACCCTTCTGGTTTGCCATCGACTGCTCTCGGTAGGGGGCGCCGACATTCGTGCAAGATGCGTGCGGTGTGCGCAGTCGGGTTCGCCCGCTCTAGACGAGCCCCATGCGTTCCTTGACCTCCCGCATCGTCTCGCTCGCCACCCGACGCGCGGTGGCGGCCCCGTCGCCGATCACCTGGTCCACGATCTCCGGGCGCGCGCGGATCTCCACCGAGCGCGCGCGGATCGGAGCCAGTTCCTTGTTCATGTGCTCGAACAGAACCTTCTTGCACTCGATGCAGCCCCACCCTGCCGTGCGACACTGGGTCTCCACGTTCGCCACCACGTCCGGCGGGCTGAACGCTCGATGCAGGTGGTAGATGTTGCAGACTTCCGGCGTCCCTGGATCCGTACGCCGCACGCGCGCGGGATCGGTGACCGCGGGCCGCAATTTTTCCCAGACGGAATCCGGCGGCTCGAGTAGTCCGACGGTGTTGCCCATCGACTTCGACATCTTCGCGTTGCCATCGAGTCCCATGATGCGACGAGCCGGTGTGAGCTTCGCCTGCGGCTCCGGGAAGAATTCCGCTCCGAACCGCGCGTTCCAACGTCGGGCGATCTCGCGCGAGAGCTCGAGATGTTGCACCTGGTCTTCGCCCACGGGGACGAGGTCGGCGCGATACAGCAGGATGTCCGCGGCCTGCAGGATGGGATAGTTCAGGATGCCGGCCGGCACACTCTCCATCCGTGAGGCCTTGTCCTTGTACTGCGTCTGTCGCTCGAGCTCTCCCAGCGGGGTAACCGAGTTGAATATCCAGGCGAGTTCGGTATGTTGCGGCACCATCGACTGCACGAAGATGGTCGACGTCGACGGGTCGAGGCCGGCGGCGAGCAGCGACACCATCATCTCGCGCGTGCGCGCGCGAAGGTCCTCGGGCTCGTAGGGAATGGTGATCGCGTGGTAATCCACGATGCAGAAGAACGACTCGTAGCTCCGCTGGAGCTCGGCATAGTTCTTCACCGCTCCCAGATAGTTTCCAATATGCAGCTCGCCCGACGGCTGGATGCCGCTGAAGATTCGTGACATTCGGGCAACCTATCCGACCCAAAAACTCGTTGCAAGCGACTGATGAACCCGCTCGCGGCGGGCCGGACGCCGTGAAGGAACGTCGTGCGTTGCTCGACATCGCCGTAGCCGCCGCCGATGCAGCGGGCGCGATCATCCGCGATCGCGCACGCGATGCGGGCGAAATCGCATGGCATCTCAAGAGCCACTCGGACTTCGTCACCGAAGTCGATACGGCCGCCGAGCATGCGATTCGTGACGTGATCCTGTCGAGGCGACCGGAAGCCGTTGTCATCGGCGAAGAGCTGAGCCCGGACGCTGTGCCGCACGGTGTGACGTTCGTCGTCGATCCTCTCGACGGCACTACGAACTTCGTCCACCGATTTCCGGTGTACGCGGTCTCTATCGCGGTCGCTGTCGACGGAGTCGTCGAGGCGGCGGTGGTCCTCGATGTCCCTCGCGGCGATCGCTACACGGCGGCGCGCGGTGGCGGCGCGCACCGGAACGGCGAGCCGATCAGCGTCTCTCGAATCGATGACCCATCGAAGGCGCTGATCGGAACCGGCTTTCCGTTCAAGCACCTCGTTTACGTCGAAGAATACCAACGGCAGTTCGCGGCGGTCGTGCGCACGACGTCAGGCATTCGCCGCGCAGGTGCGGCGGCTCTCGATCTCGCGTCGGTCGCCAACGGCTGGTTCGAGGCGTTCTGGGAGCTGAGCCTCGCGCCGTGGGACATTGCCGCGGGCGTGCTGCTCATTCGCGAAGCGGGCGGCGTGGTCACGAACCTGGAGGGCGGCGACGTGAGCGGCCTGACACACGGCGGGCTCGTGGCCGGGAGCCCGCTGATGCACGAGTGGTTGTTGAACACGATCCGGACGGCCTGAGTCGTTAGGCGCCGTCCGTTTTTCGGATCAAGGGGTCAGAGCCCTTGAAACCGAGTTTCAAGGGCTCTGACCCCTTGATCCCCTGATTCCCGATTCCCGATGAAACTGGTCGAGTGCGTTCCGAATTTTTCCGAAGGCCGCCGCCCGGAGATCGTCGACGCGATCCGCGCCGCGATCGCCGCCGTACCTTCGGTGCACATGCTCGATGTGTCGTCGGACGCGTCACACAACCGGTCAGTGATCACGTTCGTCGCGTCCGTGGAACATGCCGCCGACGCCGCCTACGCCGGAATCGCGAAGGCGCGGGACCTCATCGATCTCACCGTCCATACCGGTGAGCATCCGCGCCTCGGGGCCACCGACGTCGTGCCGTTCATTCCACTCGAGGGCGCGACGATGGATGATTGCATCGCGCTCGCGAGGCGGCTTGCGGATCGCGTCGGCCGCGAGCTGCAGATTCCGGTTTACCTCTACGAGCGCGCGGCCACGCGGCCCGATCGAGAGAACCTCGCCGACATCCGTCGCGGCGAGTTCGAGGGACTCCGGAGCGAGATCGGAACGAATCCCGCGCGTGACCCCGACTTCGGTCCTCGACAAATCCACCCGACGGCCGGCGCCGTGGTCATCGGCGCCCGTCCGTTCCTCGTCGCGTACAACGTCTATCTTGGTCCCGCCTCCAATCTCGGCGTCGCCAAGGACGTCGCGAAAGCGGTGCGTGGCTCGTCAGGTGGGCTTCGGTACGTGAAGGGACTCGGGCTCGAGGTGGATGGTCAGGCCCAGGTATCGATGAACCTCGTAGACATCGAGAAGACGCCCCTGTACCGTGCCTTCGACGTGGTGAAGATGGAGGCGGAGGCCCGGGGCGTATCTCCGACATGGAGTGAGATCGTCGGACTCGTGCCGGAGCGCGCTTTATTCGAGACGGCGGCGCGACACATCCAGCTTCGCGAGTTTTCGCCCGATCTCGTTCTCGAGCGGAAGGTGCGGACCGCGGTGACGGGCGGCGTCAGTCTCTCGGGGTTCGTTTCGTCCGTCGCATCCTCGACGCCGACGCCGGGTGGCGGCAGCGTGTCCGCACACGTCGGCGCGCTCGCGGCGGCGTTGGCGCAGATGGTCGCCGGTCTCACGGTTGGACGGAAGAAATACGCAGCCGTCGACGCCGAGATGAAGCAGATCGCGCTCGATGCGGCCGACGTCGGAAACCAGCTTGCGGCACTCGTCGAGGCTGACGCCCAGGCCTACACCGCGGTCTCCAGCGCGTACAAGCTCCCGAAGGAGCCGGACGACGCCGCCGTTAGGCGGAGCGAGGCGATTACCGAAGCGCTGCTCGGCGCCTCCCGTGTCCCGCTCGACACGGCGCGCGCGTGCGCTCGAGTGGCCGAATTGGCGGCGACGGTCGCAGTCAAGGGCAACACGAACGCCGTGTCGGACGCGGGCGTCGCCGCGCTGCTCGCGGAGGCGGCCTGCCGCGGCGCCGCGTACAACGTTCGGATCAACATCGCCGCGCTCGAAGACAAATCGCGCGGCGCGTCGTTGGCCGCGGAGGCGACCGACCTGGTTGCACGAACTGGCATGTTCGCGGCGCAGGCCATCGCGGCCGTGGAGGCAGCGATTTGATACGTTAGGGGTCAGACTCCATTCGGGCCGTTTCACCGCACGCGGTCGCGTGCGGTGAAACGGCCCGAATGGAGTCTGACCCCTTTTGGAGCGAAACTACGCCGTCGTGAGCACCCGCGGACCGCCGTCCGTGATCGCGACCGTGTGCTCGAAGTGCGCCGACCGCGACCCGTCCACCGTCACCACCGTCCACCGATCGGGCATCGTGCGCGTGCCCGGCCCGCCAACGTTCACCATCGGTTCGATGGCGATCGTGAGCCCGGGGACAAGCTTCGTGCCGCGTTTCGGCTTGCCGTAGTTAGGCACCTGCGGCTCCTCGTGGAACGCCACGCCAATGCCGTGGCCGACGAGATCGCGGACGATGCTGAACCCGGATGCCTCGACAACCGCCTGGATCGCGGCGCCAATGTCGCCAACGTGATTGTTAGGCAGCGCCGCCTGGATCCCCGCGGCGAGCGCGCGCTCGGTGACGTCGAGGAGCCGCTGGGACTCGTCAGGCACCGCTCCCACGGCGACCGTGGTCGCCGAATCAGTGTGGTAGCCGTCGTACTTCACGCCGACATCGATGGAGATGATGTCGCCGGCGTCGAGGACGCGGCGGCGCGACGGAATGCCGTGCACGATCTCGTCGTTGATCGAGACGCACACGCTGCCGGGAAAGCCGTACAGTCCCTTGAACGACGGCGTCGCCCCGGGATGGCTGCGAATGAACGTCTCGGCCATCTCGTCGAGCTCCCACGTCGACATTCCCGCGCGGACTTCCCGTCGAAGCATCGCGACCGTGGCGCCAAGGATCTGTCCTCCGTGCGCCATGATATCGATCTCGCGAGCCGACTTGAGCTGGATCACCGCCGTTTCTCGCTGCCTCCGACGCCTGCAGCGCGCAGTGCATCGAGCGCGCGACGCGTCACGTCATCCACAGAGCCCACCGCGTTGACCGTGGCAATCGTCGTTCCGTTGTGCTCGTACCACGCGAGCACCGGGGCGGTCTGACGCTGGTAGACGGCGAGGCGGTTCCGCACCGCCTCCGGCTCGTCATCTTTGCGGCGGATGAGGCTTCCGCCGCAGTTCTCGCATCGCTCGCCAGCCTCCCGGCCAGTGTAGGGCGTCTGGCACATCTCGCAGACCGTGCGCGAGCCCAGGCGCTGCACGAGCTCGTCGTCATCGACGTCGAACACGAGCACGGCGTCGACTTTCCGCCCGAGCTCCGCGAGGACGCGACTCATGCCTTCGGCCTGCGGCGTGGTGCGCACGACGCCGTCGAGCAGCGAGCCCTTGGCGAATTCCCCCTTGCCTAACGTCTCCTTCATGATGCCGAGGATGACGTCATCCGGCACGAGGTCGCCGCGGTCCATGTAGGCCTTGGCCGCGAGCCCCATCGGCGTCCCGGCCCGCACGGCGCCGCGCAGCACGTCGCCCGTCGCTACGGTGGGCACGTCAAGCGCCGCGGCGATGCGCGGCGCTTGGGTGCCTTTGCCGGCACCAGGCTTACCAAAGAGAACTATATCCATGATCGGAAAACGGGAACTGGGAACAGGGAACTTGGAACCGTGCCTCCTCGAGGAGTCTCTGTTCCCATCGGCCCGCCTTCGGCGGGCTCCCGCCTGTTCCCAGTTCCCGCAGAGCTAAAAGCCTCCGGTCGCCTGCCGGCCCCTGAACCGCACCCGGCCCTTCTTCATGAAGCCGTCGTACTTCCGCAGCAGCAAGTGCTGCTGCATCTGCGCCATCGTGTCGAGTGCGACACCGACGACGATGAGCAGCGACGTGCCGCCGAAGCGGAACGGAACGTTCACGATATCCGCGATCCACACCGGCAGGAGCGCGATCGCCGTGAGGAAGATCGCGCCTGGCAGCGTGATTCGCGAAAGAACGTAGTCGATGTACTCCGCGGTCTTCGCGCCGGGCTTCACGCCCGGAATGAACCCGCCCTGCTTCTTCAGGTTCTCCGCCAGGTCGATCGGGTTGAAGATGATCGACGTGTAGAAGTACGTGAAGAACACGATCAGGATCGCTGACAGCAGGAAGTACCAGACGGTCCCAGGCTGGAAGTACTGCGCGAAATCCTGCGCCCACGCCGCGGTCGAGAACTGCGCGAACGCGCCTGGAATCACGATCACCGACTGCGCGAAGATGATCGGCATGACGCCGGCGGAGTTGATCCGGAGCGGGATGAAATTCTTGGCCGACTCCCGCATCCGCCCTCGCGACATCGTGCGCTGCGGGATCTGAATCATGATCCGGCGCGCCGCGAGCGTGATAGCCACCACGCCGGCAACCACCGCCACCATCAGGATTCCGAGCACGAATAGCGAGAACAGACCGATCGCGCCGGTGCTCACGAAGCCGAACGTCGCGAAGATGCCGGGCCAGAAGCGCTCGACGATCGAGAAAAAGATCAGCAAGCTCGCGCCGTTTCCGAGACCGCGCTCCGTGATCTGCTCGCCGAGCCACATCACGAACATCGCCCCGGTCGTCAGGAACAGCACCATCTGCACCTTGAAGCCGAGGCCCGGTGACGCGACCGCGCCCTGCAGCGACTCCGTGAACAGTGCGAAGCCCCACGCCTGGAAGATCGCGAGCAGGACGGTGATGTAGCGCGTCCACTGCGTCAGCTTTTTCCGGCCCTCCTCGTCCTTCTGCATCTTGTCGACCGTGGGAATCACTGCGCCCGCGATCTGCACGAGAATGCTGGCCGAGATGTACGGCATGATGCCGAGCGCGAAGACCGTCGCGCGCGACAGGCCGCCACCGACGAACAGGTTGTAAAGCCCCAGCAGCCCCTGGCTATTGCCCTGGCTGTTGAAGAAGTCCGTCAGCGCGACCACATCGACGCCCGGCGCGGTGATGTGCGCGCCGACGCGATAGATCAGCAGGCAGAGGAACGTGAACTTGATCTTGTCCCACAGCTCTGGCGTCTTGTAGATGTTCGCCAGTGCCGCAGCCGGATTCGGTTGCGCCATTTACTCCTCGATGCGGCCTCCGGCCGCGACGATCTTCTCCCGGGCGCCAGCGCTGACCTTCACGCCGCGCACGGTCACTGCGTGGGAAAGCTCACCATTCGCCAGCAGCTTTGCCGGGCCCTTCCGGGAACGGATCAGGCCCGCTTCGACGAGCGACTCCGTCGTGATCTCGGTGCCCTCGGGAATACGGCTCAGTTCTTCGAGCGACACGACCTGCGATTCCACGCGGAATGCGTTCGTGAAACCGCGCTTGGGCAGACGACGCGTCATCGGCATCTGGCCGCCCTCGAACTGCGGCTTGCCGCCGCCCGGGCCGTGGTGGCCCGCACGCGCCTTGATGCCTTTGTGTCCCTTGCCTGACGTCTTTCCGGTGCCGGAGCCTGGGCCGCGGCCCAGACGCTTCCGGTTGCGATGCGATCCCGGCGCCGGCTTCAGGTTATGCAGACCGATCTTCTCGGTCCGTGATTCGGTTCCAGTGTTGGTCACGTGCCTATTACTCCTCGACGGGCGACACCTTCACCAGGTGTCGCACCCTCTTGATCTGACCGCGCAGCGACGCCGAATCCTGCTTGACGACGACGTCCTGATGGTGGCGAAGGCCGATGGCCTCGAGCGTCTTTCGCATCACGGCGGGCTTTCCGATCCCGCTCCGAATCTGCTCGATGCGAACCTTGCCGGAGGTCGGCGCCTCCTCCTTGGGCGTGGTGTGCGGACCGCGGGTGCGGTGCCAGACGAATGTTCTAGGCACTGACGGCCTCCTTGGTCCTGGCGCGCGAGCGATACCCGATCGACGCCGGGTCGACACCGCGCTCACGCGCGGCCTGCTCGACAGTCGTTAGGCTTCGCAGCCCGTCCATCGCCGCCTGCACCATGTTGTGCGGATTCGTCGAGCCCAGGCTCTTCGTGAGAATGTCCGAGATGCCGGCGCACTCCATCACCGCCCGCACCGCACCGCCGGCGATCACGCCGGCGCCCGGCGCCGCGGGCTTCATCAGGACGCGACCCGCGCCATGCTCGCCCACGATCTCGTGCGGGATCGTCCCGCCCGTGAGCGGGACGCTGACCATCCTGCGACGCGCGGCATCCACGGCCTTTCGCACGGCCTCGGAAACCTCGTTCGCCTTACCGGTTGCGTAGCCGACCTTCCCCTGCCCGTCGCCGACGGCCACGAGCGCGTTGAACGAGAAGCGACGACCGCCCTTCACGACCTTCGCGACGCGATTGATGGCAATGACGTTCTCTACGAGCTCGCTGCCCTCGCGACCACCGTCCTGGCCGCCGCGTTGACCGTCGCCACCACCACGTCCGCCGCGGCCATCACGCGCGTTCGGGCCGTCGCCACCGCGGCCACCGCCGCGGCCGCCGGGACCGCCGCCACGACCGCC
>JAJKIV010000370.1 GCA_021154285.1 Gemmatimonas sp.
TAACGCTGTATTGACACTTCGATGCGTTAGGCGTCCACATCGAGCGGCCACGGACTTCTCGTATCCTGGCGCTGAACTGCCTGCTCAATGACCTCCTGTACCCCGCATGGGAGCAGGTGCATTTCAGCATCACGCTCAGCGCCTCGCACAAAATTCCGCTTGACAGGATCGCCCATCGACCTTATTTAACCGTATAGTTAATTTACCTAGTAGTTAAATACGACATGTCACCCGACAAACTCGGTTCCACCTTCGCCGCACTCGCGGATCCCACGCGGCGCGCAATCCTCGCCCGGCTCGCGTCCGGGGAATGCACGGTCACGGAGCTTGCCGCGCCGTTTCGCATGACCATGCCCGCCATCTCCAAGCACCTCCGTGTGCTCGAGGGGGCGGGGCTCATCTCGCGCCGGCGCGAAGCCCAACTGCGACCGTGCCGCCTCGAGGCCGCGCCGCTCAAGGACGTCGCCGAATGGGCCGAGCGCTACCGGGAGATCTGGGAAGGGCGCCTCGACCGGCTCGACACTTACCTCAAGGAACTCCAGACGAAGGAGACGACACATGCCCGTAAGCGCCGCCGCAAATAGCGAGACCTTCAAGGTCACTACAACGTCGGATACCGACATCTGTCTAACGCGCCTCTTCGATGCGCCACGCGCGCTGGTCTTCGAGGCGATGACGAAGCCCGAACACATCGCCCGCTGGTGGGGTCAGCTCGGGGCGGGTTACTCCGTGCCCGTGTGTGAAGTCGACCTGCGCGTCGGCGGAAAGTGGCGCTTCGTGAACCGACATCCGAAGGGCGAGGTCGCCTTCCACGGTGAGTACCGCGAGATCACGCCGCCGGACCGTCTCGTGTACACGGAACTGATGGAGCCGTACCCCGATGGGTCGCTCGTGACGACGACGTTCGCCGAGGAAGCGGGGAAGACGCGCGTGACCGTCATCGCGAGCTACCCGTCGAAGGCGATCCGCGACATGGTGCTGTCGTCCGGCATGGAGCGCGGGGCGGCGGCGAGCTACGACCGGCTCGAGGACGTTGCCCGCGAGCTGGAGGCTGCCTAACGATGAGTGCCTGTCGACAGGCACTTCGGCGGCAGCACCGCCAGTCGTGAGTGATGGGTCGTGGCTCGTGGGTTATTGGTTATCAGTCTCGCCGTTGAAACTGAAAACCAACAACCAACGACCCACGACCCGTGACTGAGAACTGGCGATCCCGCCGCTGGACGGCTAAGCCCGGCCCGAATTACTGGACGACAACCGTCCCCCGCATCCCTGGATGGATGTGGCAGTTGTAGACGTACGTCCCCTTCGTGTTGAACGTCAGCGTCACCGACTTGTTCGAGCTCGGCGCGGTGATGTTGGCGGGCGCACCGGTCGGGGCGTTGTCGAAGAAGACATTGTGCGCGAGTGAGCCGAACGCGTATGTCACGGTACCGCCCACCGTGAGGTTGATCCGCCCCGGTGTGAACTGCTCCGCCGGTGTGGCCTGGACGGTCGCGTCCCGCACGGGTGTCGGGTTGCCTGGGTCGTTCGGGTCCGATGGCCCGGTGGGCGACGAGTATCCGCCACACGCGCCGAGCGCGGCGATCATGAACGGCGCGAGAAGCCTCGACGCGCCGCGAAGAATGGTTCGCATGGAAGTGGTCCTTTCGTTGTTCCTGGTCTGTCGTGCTGCACTGTCTCAGGAACGGAAAAGACCACGCGGCGCAGGCCAAAATTCCCGGCAGCAGCGATTTGATGCGACGAGCGGTCGAACGTCCCGGAAGGGGTCAGAGTCCTAACGCATCATTCCCACGCCGGCGGCGTGGGAATGATGCGTTAGGACTCTGACCCCTTCCGGAGCCTTTTAGCGCCTGTCAGCGCAGTTCAGCTCGATCGCAACGCAACCATCGGATCGACGTTCGCCGCTCGGCGCGCGGGGACCAGGTTGGCCAGCAGGGCAACCCCCGCGAGTACGCCGAACGCGACCGAGAAGCTCACGAGGTCGAACGGCCCCACGAAGAGTACGCTCGACAGCACCCGAGCCGCGGCGGCCGCCAGCGCGACACCGATCACGCCGCCGATCATTACCAGCACCATGCCTTCGCTGAGCACCATCCCGAGAAGCTGCCCGGGCCGGGCGCCGAGTGCCTTGCGGATGCCGATCTCGCGAACGCGCCGGCTGACCGAGTACCCGATGACGCCGTAGAGTCCCACCGCCGCCACCACGAGTGCCAGCGCGCCGAACGCCCCGATCAGCCACGCGCCGGCCCGTACCGGGAAGAGCCTAACGTCCGCGAGATCGCGTTCCGTCCCCTTATCGAGGAACACGAGGTCGGGATTGAGAGCCCGCAGCTCGCGCTGCAGCACCGGTACCATGGCACTCCCCTTGGCCGACGTTCTCACGATGTAATTGCCGAACGTCTCCTGTCGGCTGAGGGGCAGGTGGATGTACGGCTTTGGGCTTTCCCCCGGTGTATCGACCTTGTAGTCCGCCGCCACTCCGATCACCTGGTAGGGGTC
Source organism: Gemmatimonas sp. (assembly GCA_021154285.1). Lineage (GTDB taxonomy): Bacteria > Gemmatimonadota > Gemmatimonadetes > Gemmatimonadales > Gemmatimonadaceae > JAJKIV01. The sequence continues at coordinate 2,500 of JAJKIV010000370.1, forward strand.
CCCGTTCTCGCTGACGCGGAACTCCCGACCGAGTGCATTCTCCGGCTGACCCGGCCAGTATCGCTGTGCCATCGCGTTCGAGATGACCACGACTTTCCGTCGGTCATCGCGATCGGCCGGCTGAATATTTCGCCCAGCGATCAACTTCACGCCCAGTGCGTCGAAGTACCGCTCGTCCACGTACGCGCCGTCCATCTCGATCGGTCTGTTATCTGGCGTCTCGTGGCCGGTGATGAACAACGAGAACCCGTTGTTGTTGAGCGATAGCGGGAGACGGCTCGTGAGCGCCACCGCCTCCACCTGCGGCAACGCCTGGAGACGCCGCACGCCTTCCTCGAGGAACTGTCCGCCGCGGTCGCGATTGTAGCCGTTCATCTCCAGCGCGAGCGAGAGGTACGCCGTGCGATCGCCATCGTAGCCGAGTGGAACGCGGCCCGCGGCGGCGAGGCTGCGCACGAGGAGCGCACCGCCGACGACGAGCACGAGCGACACCGCGATCTGCACGACGACGAGGATGTCGCGCAGCTCGAACCGCTTTCGCCGCGAGGCCGCGCTCGCGTCCTTGAGCGCGGGGACGAGGTCGGGGCGCGAGGAGCGCAGCGCGGGAATCAGCCCGAACACGACGCCGGTGACCACGGCGACCACCAGGGTGAAGACGAGCACGCGCCAGTCGGGGCTCACCGCGAGGCCGAGGTCGATGGGGAGCGGCGGCTGCACCTGCGCGATGACCTTGGAGAGCCCGGCAGCGAGCGGCAGCGCGACGGCACCACCCAGGAGTGCGAGCAGCACGCTTTCCGTCAGCAGCTGCCGCGCGATCCTCGACCGCTCGGCACCTAACGCGACGCGCACGGCGATCTCGCGGCGACGACCCGCGGCGCGCGCGAGCATGAGGTTCGCGAGATTGGCGCACGCGACCAGGAGCACGAGGCCCACCGCGGCGACCATCAGCATACCGGCGGGAGCAATCTTCGAGTCGACGTCCGGGTTGATGCGAACGTCGCGCGAGGGGACGACGCTGATCCGTTCCTTCTGCATCGTTTCCGGAAACTCCTCGCCAAGCCGCCGCACCAGCCCCTCGAACTCGGCGCGCACCTGTGCGTCGGTAACGCCCGGTTTCATGCGTCCCTTGAGTCGCATCCAGTGCTGGCCACGGCGCTCGAACCGCGTGTTGCCGGTGGATTTACCGAACACGCGTTGATTCCCGATCGGCTCGACCTTCTCCGCCATCGCGAGCGGGATCCACATCTGCGTCGTGACGGCGGGGATCATGCCGATGAAGTCCGGCGGCGCGACCCCGAGCACCGTGTAGACGATGCCGTTCATCTTGAACGTCTTGCCGACGACGTCCGGTGCGCCGGCGAACTTCATCTTCCAGAACCGGTCGCTCAGGACCGCGTACGCCGACGCGTCGAACGCCGAGGCTTCCTGTGGCGTGAAGGTGCGTCCGAGCGCCGGTCGCACGCCTAACGACTTGAAGTAGTTGTCGGACACGAGCTCACCGATCACGATGTCGGAGCTGCCCTCGATCGAGAGGTGCGCGAAGAAGTTCGAGTACCCGATCAGGTCCGTGAGGGTGGTGGTCTGGCTCCGGTAGGTCAGGTAGTTCGGGTACGAGCTCGTCTCGTGGGTGTTCGAGGTCGACTGGTGGCCGTAGATGTCCACCAGCTCGTTAGGTTGGGCGACGGGCAGGGGGCGGAACAGAATGGCGTTGACGACGCTGAAGATCGAGCTGTTGACGCCGATGCCGAGGGCAAGCGTGAGCAGCGCGACCAGCGTGAAGCCGGGGGCCTTCCGGAGGCCCCGCACGGCGTAGCGGATGTCCTGCGTCAGGGTTTCCATTCCGCTTCCTACGGAACCATGGCAAACTGGTTTCCGGTGCTGCGCGGGCCTAGCTTACGGCCGCAGTCTGACCACCCCTGTGCGACCGGATTCCGCATGGATCTCCGCACCCAGCTGGAGTCGACCCTCGGCGCGGCCTACACCTTCGAGCGTGAGCTCGGTGGCGGGGGGATGTCCCGCGTATTCACGGCCGAGGAGACCCGGCTCCGCCGGAAGGTGGTGGTGAAGGTGCTTTCCCCAGAGCTTGCCGCTGGCGTATCGGCGGAGCGGTTCGAGCGCGAGATCCAGACAGTCGCCTCTCTCCAGCAGGCCAACATCGTCCCGGTGCTGACGGTGGGGGAGACGGGTGGGCTGCCGTATTACACGATGCCGTTCGTGGAGGGCGAGTCGCTGCGGGCGCACCTCGCGCAGCGCGGTCCTCTCCCGATATCCGAGGTCGTTGGCATTGCCCGCGACGTGGCCAAGGCGCTCCAGTACGCACACGAGCGCGGAGTCGTCCATCGCGACATCAAGCCGGACAACGTCCTCCTGAGCGGGGGCACGGCCGTGGTCACGGATTTTGGCATTGCGAAGGCGATCTCGGCGGCCCAGGCCGACGGGGGTGCAACGCTCACGCAGATCGGAACGTCCATCGGCACGCCGGCGTACATGGCACCCGAGCAGGCGGCCGGCGATCCGACCGTCGATCAGCGTGCGGACCTCTACGCGTTCGGCTGCATGGTCTACGAGCTGCTCGCCGGCCGGCCGCCGTTCACCGACCGGACGCCGCAGCGTGTGCTCGCAGCCCACATGGGCGAGCGCCCACAGCCGATCGCGGACCTGCGCGCGGACACGCCGCCAGCGCTGGCCGAGCTGGTGATGACCTGCCTCGAGAAGGAACCGGACGCACGGCCGGGCAGCGCGGCCGAGGTGCTGCGCGCACTGGACAGCGTGACAAGCGGCGGCGCGATGCCGGCGATGCCATCGGTCCTGTTAGGCGGGCGCGGCATGCTCGGCAAGTCGCTCGCGCTCTACGCCGCGGCATTCATCATAGTTGCCGTGCTTGCGCGTGCGGCCATCGTCGCGATCGGGCTTCCGGA
>JAJKIV010000371.1 GCA_021154285.1 Gemmatimonas sp.
CTCCAGCAGGTGCTGAGCTACGCGTTTCCCACCGAGCTCTCCGCCGCGTCGCGCGGCTCCACGATCGCGTACGCGCTCAATCAGGAGGGACGCCGCAACCTCTGGGTCGCGTCCGCACCCGACTGGCGCGCGCGTCGCATCACGCAATACGACAAGGACGACGGCGAGGAGCTCACGTCGGTGCAGCTGACGCCCGACGGTGAGACCGTCATCTATGCGCGCGGCGGCGATCACGACGCGAACTGGGCGGCGGAGGGCGGGCTCGCGCCCAACGCGAGCCACAGTAGCGCGCCGCCGCTGGTGCGCATCTACGCGGTGAACACCAAGGGCGGTGCGCCGAAGATGATCGCCGAGGGCGATCAGCCGTTGCTCTCGCCCGACGGGAAGCGCGTCGCGTTCATGCGCGGAGGACAGGTCTGGATCGTGCCGACCGACAGCTCGGCGGCGGCGAAGCAGCTCTTCTTCGCGCGCGGCGAGAGCAGCAATCCCGTGTGGTCACCGGATGGGTCAAAGCTCGCCTTCGTCTCATCGCGCGGCGATCACTCGTTCATCGGCGTGTACGCCGGCGATTCCACGGCGATCCGCTACCTCGCGCCGTCCACCTCGCGCGACGATTCGCCGACGTGGTCGCCCGACGGTGCGCACATCGCGTTCGTGCGCGTCGCCGGCGTCGGCGGCACGCCCGAGACGCTGCTCGACCTGCATCCGTTCCCGTGGGCTATCTGGGCGGCCGACGTGAACACGGGCGACGGCCATCGCGTGTGGCAGAGCCCGAACACGCTCGAGGGCTCGGTCCCCGAGACCGACGGCGGCGCGAATCTGCACTGGGCCGCGGGCGATCGGCTCGTCTTTCTGAGCGACGTCGATGGTTGGCCGCACATGTATTCGATCCCGGTCGCGGGCGGCGCGCCGTTGCTGCTGACGCCGGGCAAGCACATGGACGAGTTCATCCGACTGAGCCCCGACCGGCGTTTCCTGGTCTACGGCGCGAACGCGGGGCGCGACACGAACGACATTGACCGGCGGCACCTCTTCCGTGTCGCCATAGATCGCGCCGAGCCGCAGGCGATCACTCAGGGCGACGGTGTGGAGTGGACGCCCGTCGTCACCGGCGATGGCAACTCGATCGCATTCATCGGCGCGGGACCGAAGGCGCCTCCCGCCCCGATGATCGTCGACGCGACCGGCGGCACGCCGCGCGCCGTCGCCGGCGATCCGTTGCCGAGTGCGTTCCCGACCGCCGATCTCGTCGTGCCAACGAAGGCCGTCTTCCGCGCGCCCGATGGAACGCTCGTGCACGGCCAGCTCTTCCAGCGCGCCGGCGGCTCCTCGAAGAAGCCAGCCGTCGTCTTCGTCCATGGCGGCCCGCCGCGTCAGATGCTCCTCGGCTGGCACTACATGGACTACTACTCGAACGCGTACGCCGTGAATCAGTACCTCGCCAATCAGGGGTACGTCGTGCTGTCGGTGAACTACCGGCTCGGCATCGGCTACGGGCACGCGTTCCATCATCCGCCGCACTGGGGACCGTGGGGCGAGTCCGAGTACCAGGACGTGAAGGCCGGCGGCGAGTATCTGCGCGCCCTGCCGCAGGTGGACTCCGCGCGGATCGGCATCTGGGGCGGCTCGTACGGCGGGCTGCTCACCGCGCTCGCACTCGCGCGCGACTCGAAGCTGTTCAAGACCGGCGTCGACCTACATGGCGTGCACGACTGGACGCAGGATCTCGGCATCTGGGTCGACGGTCCGCTGCAGCGCCCCGCCTCGGAGCGCGCGGACTTCGAGCAGGCGATGAAGGTGGCGTGGCAGTCGTCGCCGATCGCGTCGATGAACACGTGGAAGTCGCCCGTGCTGCTCATTCAGGGCGACGACGACCGGAACGTGCGCTTCCATCAGACCGTCGATCTCGCGCGCCGGCTCGCGGCGCACGGCGTGCGCTACGAGGAGCTCGTGCTCCCCGATGAGATCCACGGCTTCCTGCGACACGAGTCCTGGATGGCCGCCGATGGTGCGACGGCGACGTGGTTCGATCGCGAGCTCAAGGGGGCATCGCGAGTGAAGACCACGACGAGTCGCTGACGACGTGCGCCGGGCAACCGGCGTGCGCACAATCATGCGGACTGACGAATCAACCGAGGCGAAGTCGGACGACATCGTCGTCTTCGAGATTCTGCGCCACTCCGCGTGCGCCGAGTGCGGCGAGGACGGCCGCTACCGCGGCGAGTTCGCCTCGCATATCCGTCGCCTGTATCCCGGCTGTCCCGAGTCGGAGGCGTTCGAGATCGCGGCGCATGCCTGCCTCGAGCACTCCGGGCGTGTTGGTCGCACCGCCGATGCGAAGCGGTTCGATCCCGAGATGATTGCGCTCGCGGCGCGCGCCCACGTTCGGCACGTGCACACGGACTACGATCGGCTGCTGGGTTCCGGCTGGGAGCGACACAAGGCGCGCGATCGGGTGGTGCCGAAGGTCGACAGGCTATTGGAGAGCTGGTCGCGGGGCTGATTCGCTGGCTTCGTTAGGCATCGTGTCGATGCAGGTCGATGAACGGCTCAGGGCTGCTCGCGAGATCCTGACGGCCAGCGACATTCCGTGGGCCGTCGCCGGCGGTTGGGCGCTCGACCTCTTCCTCGGCCACCAAACGCGCGAGCACGCCGACCTCGATCTCGCGATCTGGCGAGCCGACCAACACCGGATTCGAGCGGCGCTCACGCCGGATTGGGTGCTGGAGCTTGCCGATAACGGCGTGTTGCGACCATGGAGCTCGGACGAATGGCTCTCGCTGCCCATTCACGAGATTCACGCGCGTCCCTCGAGCAGTGCCCTTCCCCCGCTCGAGTTTTTGCTCAACGAACGAGACGATTCTTCCTGGATCTACCGTCGCGATGGGCAAGTTCGACGCGAGCTGGATCGCGCGATCCTCGAGCGCGACGCGGACGCAATCCTGTTCCTGGCGCCGGAGATCGTGTTGCTCTACAAGTCCAAGGCACCGCGTCCAACGGACGAGGCTGACTTCCGCGCCGTGCAGCCTGCGCTCACGACAGAACAACGAGAGTGGCTCCGACTGGCGATCTCTCGATCAAACAGCAATCACCCGTGGGTGCACGACCTCGGAAGGCCATAGTTGGGGTCAGAGTCGAATTTCATCCTTATCACGCAACTGCGTGATAAGGATGAAATTCGACTCTGAGCCCGTTTGAAACCGGCCGCCACCGCGCCCCGTATGGGAATCCCATAGGACGACTGAACTCCCTCTTGCGGAGTTCCGCGTCCACCCGTAGGCTCGTATGGGATTCCCATAGGACGCGACATGGCCGACAAGCTGGACGTCAAACAGGGCACGCTCGCCCTCATGATCCTGAAAACGCTCGAGGGCCTCGGCCCCCTCCACGGCTACGGCATCGCCCGCCGCATCGAGGAAACGAGCAGGAACCGCCTCGCCCTCAACTACGGCACGCTCTACCCCGCTCTGCTCAAGCTGGAGCAGGAAGGGTTCATCAAGGCCGAGTGGCGGCAATCCGAGAACAACCGCCGCGCGAAGTTCTATGCGCTCACCGCGAATGGGCGGAAGCAGCTCGCGCGCGAAACCCGCGAATGGCACGAGACCGCGGACCTGATCGCCGCGTTCCTCGCGCCGAAACGAGAGGCACCATGAGGTATATCCGCCCCGCGCTCGCGCGCATTGCCGGCATCTTCGGTAAGGACACCGCCGACGACGACCTCCGCGAGGAGATGCAGGCCCACCTCGACATGGAGATCGCCGAGAACGTCCGGCGTGGCATGAGTCCCGCTGAAGCCCGCCGCCAGGCGCTGCTCACATCGGGTGGCCTCACAGTGGCCGCCGATGCCGTACGGGACCAGCGCGGATTGCCCTGGCTCGACAGCGTTTCGGCCGATATCCGGTATGCCGTGCGGGCGCTCCGCCACAGCCCGGCGTTCACCGCCGTGGTCGTCGTCACGCTGGCGCTAGGCATCGGCGCCAACACGGCCATCTTCAGTGTCGTCCGCGCCGTCCTGCTCAAGCCCCTGCCCCATCGCGAAGGCGATCGGCTCGTCTACCTCCGCCAGTCGATGGACGGCCCGGGAGGCGCGGACATCAACTTCTCCGTACCCGAGATCCGAGACTTCCGGACTGCCGCGCCTGCGTTAGGCAGCATCGCCGAATTCTCGCCGTGGTTCGGTACCCTCCGGGGGAAGGACGACGCCATCCGCATCGACGTCGGTCTCGTCACCGGCAACTTCTTCGAGGTCATGGGACTCTCCCCCATCCTCGGCCGCGTGACGCGACCCAGCGACGATGGCCCCGGCGTCCCGGCGGTCATGGTGCTGACGCACGACTTCTGGATGAAGCGCTTCGGTGGCGACTCGAGCATTGTCGGCAAGCAGGTGCGGCTCGACGGCAACTCGCTCACGGTCATCGGCGTCCTGCAACCGGCGCCGTGGTTCCCGGATCGCATGGACGCGCTCGCGAACATGGTGATCAGCCCGCACCACCTGAGCGCCCTGATGGTCGAAGGTCGCACGCACCGGATGACCGCGGTGATCGCGCGACTCGCCCCGGGCGCGAGCGTGGCCGACGCGAGAAACGAAGTGGGATCGGTCTACGACCGAATGCAGCGCGACCACAAGGACGCGTATGACCCGGGCTCGCATTACCGCGTCGCCGTCATCCCCTTCAAGGAAGCGCTGGGCGAACGGGCCCGGCTGACCCTGTGGATCCTCATGGCCGCCGCGGCGTTCGTCATGATCATCTCGGCCGCGAACGTGGCGAACCTGACGCTCATGCGCGGCGTGCGCCGCGAGCACGAGATGGTCGTGCGCGCGGCGCTCGGCGCCGGCGTCGGACGGCTGAGACGATTGCTGCTCGTGGAGAATCTTCTGCTCACGTTGACCGGAGCCATCGCGGGTCTCGGCATCGCCGTCGCTGGCGTTAGGCTCCTGACATCGCTCGCGGAGCGCTATTCCGCCCGGGCGAACGAGATTCGCCTCGACGCGCAGGTGCTTGGGTTCACACTGCTCACTGCCGTCGCGCTGGCACTGCTGCTGTCGTTCCTCGCGTCCCTTCCCCGGGAGGGTAGCTTCGCCGAACGCATCGCCGCGGGCGTTCGCCGCCTAACGGGCGATACGAGAAAGCAGCGGCTGCAGCGCGGACTCGTCGTCGCGCAGGTTGCGGTGTCGGTCGTGCTGCTCGCGGGCGCGGGCCTGCTCACACGAACCATGGTGCAGCTCTCGCAGGTGAACACCGGCCTCAAATCGGAAGAGGTGCTGACCGTCCAGGTACCGCTCCTCCAGTTGAGCAACATCGCGGGCACCGGGACGGATCCGCGCGAGGTCTTCAAGGCCGTCATGCAGTCCGACGCCGCCGCGAAGGTGCGCTACGAGCAGATCCGCCGTGAGATCGTGGGACTGCCGGGTGTCCTCGAGGTTGGCGTCGGCTCCAGCACGCCGCTCAAGGCGTCGATGACGTCGTTCGAGGTCAAGGCAGAGGGAAAGTCGATCAAGGTGGGTGAAGCGACGCCGCGCGCGGACTTTCGGACGGCCGCGCCGGAATACTTCAGCGCCGCGGGGATCCCGCTGATCAAGGGTCGGGCGTTCGCCGCGACTGACGGCGTTGGCGCGGGGAAGGTCGTGATCATCAACCAGACGTTGGCCGACAAGTTCTTTCCTGGCGAAGACCCCATTGGGAAGCGCATCGCCTGGACCGGCGAGCTCTTGAAGTTCACGCCGATCAGCCCGGAGTGGCGCACGATCGTGGGTGTCGTTGGGAACACGCAGGACGGCGGGATGGACGCGCCACTACGACCCGCCCTGTTCATGCCGTTCGTTCAGGAGCTCTCGCTGAGCGGCGTGATTGTCGTTCGAACCGACGCCGACGCCGCGAGCCTCGCCCCAACGGTGACGAGGATCATCCATCGCGTCGCGCCCGCGGCACCGATCGAGGACGTGCTGACCGTGAAGCAGATCAAGGCGCAGAGCCTCGCACCGCGACGACTGAATGCCGCGTTGGTGTCGTCGTTCGGCATTCTCGCGGTGCTGATTGCGGCCGTCGGGATCGCGGGTGTGCTGGCGTTCTCCGTGAGTGCTCGCACGAACGAGATCGGCATTCGCATGAGCCTCGGCGCCGACAGTGGGCGTGTGCAGCGGATGATTCTGAGCGAAGGCGGCGTGCTCCTGGTACTCGGCCTCGCCATGGGCGTGGTGGGCGCATTCTTCGCCACGCGGTTCATCCGCGGCCTCCTGTTTGGCGTGGCGCCTAACGACCCGACGACGTTCGTCGGCGTGGCGGTGATGATGGCCGCGATCGGGATCGTCGCCTGCTGGATTCCGGCGCTGCGTGCCGCGCGGATCGATCCGGCAATAACGATGCGCTCGACCTAACGATGGGGCCGAGGTGGAGACGATGACGCTCATGCACATGGTACTGCGGTGGGCCCACATCTCGATGGGTCTCGTCGGAATCCTGTCGGGCGCCGCCGCGCTGACGTTTCGCAAGGGCTCGCGGGCGCACGAGATGGTGGGTCACGTGTTCTTCGTGTCGATGCTGATCATGGCGTCGATGGGTGCGACGCTCGCGATGACGTATTCGCCGAACCGGGGCAACGTCATGGGCGGCGGCCTGACGTTCTACATGGTTGCCACGGCATGGGCGACGGTCCGGCGCAGGCCTGGCGAGAAGGGGCGCATGGAGATCGGGCTCGCGCTACTCGGGGCGGCCGTGGCGAGCGCGGGGTATACGTTCGGCACCATGGCGGCGCTCTCGCCGACCCACACGCTCGACAAGTATCCTCCGCCACTCTACTTCATCTTCGGCAGCGTGGCGCTGCTGCTCGTCACGTTCGACGTGCGGATGATCGCGCGCGGTGGTGTCACAGGCGCCGCTCGCCTAACGCGGCACCTGTTGCGCATGTGTCTCGCGATGTTCATGGCGAC
>JAJKIV010000372.1 GCA_021154285.1 Gemmatimonas sp.
GGAATCCCCGCGACGCCGCGCTCGACCTTGAATCCGTTCTGCTCGAGCAGGCCGGACAGGTATTTGGATGTCTCGACTTCCTGCATGCCGAGCTCGCCGAAGGAGAAGACCTGGTCGACCATCTCCTGGATCATCTTCGCCTTCGCGTCGATCTCCCTGCCGGCTTCGGCCTTGAGCGCTTCGAGCTTTGGACTGCTCGGGTACTTGTACTTGATGGAGTCGGCGGCGTTGGGGCCGCCCCGTTGCGCCATGGCGGGCGACGGCGGAAGAAACGCGAGGCCGAACACGGCGAGGGTGACTGCGATACGGGTCATGGAAGGCCAGGGTTGATGGACGCGGAGAGGCTAACGTCGAACCATCGAGGGCGCCACTGGTCAGTCCGCCCCACGCACCCCAACTACGCCGACCCGGCTCTGGCCGATGAATGGGATGCGAATCCTCTCCACGCCACTCGTGTCACGCACCGAGCCGTTCGCAACGAGCGAATGCAACTCGTGCAGCGGTGCCCATCGCTCGGAGTCGCTCTCATGTAAGCGCCGGTAGAGACGCGTGAACCGACATTAAGTTGGCGCGCGCGGCGCCAGCCAGCCGCACCGAAACATGCCGAGTGAGGACACTCCATGTCGCGACCGAACCGCCTGAACTCATCGTCGCGCTCTCGCGCACGAACCTTCGCCGCCAACGTCGCCCATCGGGTACGACTGACAGAGGGAACCCAAGTCGTCAGCCACCACAGCGGGTTCGATGTCGCCGATTGGCGGTTCCTGGCGGAGGCGTCGGTGGCGCTCGACGTCGCCGCGAGTGTCGATGAGCTGCAGTCGGTTGTGCTTCGTCTCGTGGTGCCGAAGGTCGCGGACTTCTGCGTGCTTCGAATTCACGCTGGCCTCGCGTCGGCGTTGGGCGCGACCGCGTGCGCGGCACACGCGCGATCCGAGCTGCTCCCGTTCCTCCGACGCTCCACTCCGGGCACGGATGAGCTGCTTTCGCGGAGGCATCCCGCGAACCGCGTTCAAGTGACTGGTGTGCCGGATTGGGGAGACAGGGATGAGCATCGGCTCGAGTTAATGGCCAGCGACTCGGAGCATCTCAAACTCCTACGCGCCATGGGCCCTACTTCCGCGATGGTCGTTCCGGTGGCGAGGCGTGGCCGAGTGTTGGGGAGCCTCACGTTGGTGGCGACCAGGCATTCGGGCCGGCGCTACGCTCGGGGCGACGTCGCCCTCGCGAGTGAGCTCGCGCGCCGAGCGGCCATTGCGCTCGAGCGATGCGCTCAGTACGAGGCTGCGCGTCGCGCCATCACCGACCAGCGAGTGCTGCTGGCGCTGACGTCGCACGATCTCAAGGATCCGCTCTCGACGGTGCAGCTCGTGCTGGAGCTCGTGCGCGAGCGCGGCATCGACTCAGGCAGGAGCGAGAGCGACCGACTTATCCGGTCCCAGCTGGACGCGGCGGCGGGGGCCGCGGCGCGGATGCGCCGGCTGGTCGAGCGCACGCTCGACGCCGCCCGGGCAGGCGGGATCGACGAGCCTCCGGCGCAGCCCGAGCGGCCCACGCTGCGTTTGCTGGAGGAGCTGATCGAGCAGTACATGCCGCAGGCGCGCGCGAGCCATGTCGAGCTCAGTCTCGAGACTCACGAGACGTTGCCTCCCATCGCGCTCGCGGCGGATTCGCTGCAGCGCGCGGTCGCGAACCTGATCGGCAACGCGCTCAAGTTCACGCCGGCGGGCGGGCACGTGGTCGTCAGGGCAAAGGCGATGGACCACTCCGTGAAGTTCACGGTCGCCGACACGGGTCCCGGGATCTCGCAGGAGGATCGACAGTCTCTTCTGGCCCCGGGATGGAAGCCAAAATTGTCGTCGGCACCGGGCTCGGGGCTGGGTCTTCGAATCGCGAGGACGATCGTGCGCGCGGCCGGCGGCGACATCGGATTTCAACCTTCGGCACGCGGTGGAACCGCATTCTGGGTGACTGTGCCCACGCGGTGAGTGGGCCGCGGCTGCAAGCACCGCCGATGGTTAGCTTGTGACACCCGTGAGCACCACCCGTCTTGCCGTCGAGCGCCACCCGCTTCTGCGGGTGGCTTCATTCAGCACGGCGTTCACCGCGCCACTCGGCGCGGTGCCGACGCCGTCTTCCATCGTCGACGCGTTGCGGCTCGACGTCGCCGCGCCGCTCGCGCGAAACGAAGCTCTGCGGGCCGCGGTGCGCGACATGCTGCGTCATGGCGGCTACAAGCCCACCGGTCGCGGCAAGCCCGCATCCGAGTATCTGGTGCGTGCGGCGTCCGAAGGTACACTCGGATCGATCAACGCCGCCGTCGATGCGTGCAACGCGGTGTCGCTCCATAGCGGCTTCCCGATCAGCGTCGTCGATCTCGATCGTGCACGGGGCCCGTTTCACATCGCCACAGCACCGGCGGGTGCGTCGTACGTCTTCAACGCGTCGGGGCAGGAAATCGATCTCGGCGGGCTGCTCTGCCTGTGGGATGCGGACGGGCCGTGCGCCAACGCCGTGCGCGATGCCCAGCGAACGAAGACGACGCCCGAGACGCGCGCGACGCTCAGCGTGATCTGGGGATGTGCGGGGTTCGAGGAGCCCCTCGCCGAGACGGAGCGGTGGTACGGCGAGCTGCTGGTCCAGGCGGGTGCGACGATCGAGCCGGTGGACCCCGAGCGGTCAGGGGCATGAGGCTCGTTAGGCATGCGTCCCGTTTCCCGGCCGTTCTGACTCTCGAACGCGTAACACCAGTCCTGTGATTTTGATTCGCTCACCACGGTCAGCCCGCTGCGCGCCATCGCTTCCTTATAGAAGACCGCCACCTCGGCGATCGATGCAGTTGTTGTGAGCTCGACCGGAAGCTTCGCATGTCCGCGGCGGTCTACGGTTGCCAGTCGGCCCGGTGGCGCGTTCCCCGTGATGACCTTTGCGCCCGGGTAGAACGAAGCACCGGTTTCGTGTCGTCGTAGCAGACCGCGACGAGCCTTGCCGTCGTCGCGAGGGCACGGGCTGGATGACCCGATAGACGGTCGTCCACTCGTATGGCAGTCCCGGCGTCTCGTCAGGGCGCCGTGGAGCATAGGCCCTATTGGGTACTGGCGCGCAGGTTCCCGCCGATCAACGATGGGACGTTGTGTTGTCGGCGATTCCCCGACGTGAGGTGGGTGGAATCGGCGACTGTCCGAAAAGACAGGAACCACGACCTTCGCAACGAACCCGACCGGGCCGGCGCGCGACGAGCTCTCTTGCCCCGCGCTCGTTTCGCTGGCCTATGCCCCGCGCCGTGAGGAACCGAGATGACGGGCCCAAAATCGACGACCACTGGCCGCGAGCCCGCCCGCTACGAGCCGCCTATACCGCAGCCGATCGCGACGACGCCGAACGTTCTGCTCGACTCGTTCAGCTACGACGACGACATCGTCCGGAAGTTCCTGATCGCCACCTTCGTCTGGGGGCTGGTCGGGATGCTCGTCGGGCTCGTGGTGGCGGTACAACTCGCGAATCCGGCGATGAACGTCGCGCCCTTTCTCACGTTCGGCCGCCTCCGCCCGCTTCACACGAACGCCGTCATCTTCGCGTTCGCCGGCAACGCGTTCTTCACGGGCGCCTACTACTCGACGCAGCGTCTGCTCAAGACGCGAATGTTCTCCGATGGCCTGAGCCGATTTCACTTCTGGGGCTGGCAGGCGATCATCGTCTCGGCCGCGATCACGCTCCCGCTGGGATTCACCCAGGCCAAGGAATACGCGGAGCTGGAGTGGCCGATCGACATCGCGATCGCCGTAGTGTGGGTCGCGTTCGCGGTCAACTTCTTCGGCGCGATCGCGCGGCGGCGCGAGCGGCATCTCTACGTCGCCGTCTGGTCCCACATCGCGCGCATCGTGACCGTCGCGAGCCTGCACATCTTCAACAACCTCTCGATCCCGGCCGGGCCGTTCAAGTCGTACTCGATTTACGCCGGCGTGCAGGACGCGTTCATGCAGTGGTGGTACGGCCACAACGCCGTCGCGTTCTTCCTCACCACGCCGTTCCTCGGGATGATGTACTACTTCCTGCCCAAGGCGGCGGAGCGGCCGGTCTTCAGCTACAAGCTGTCGATCCTCCATTTCTGGACGATCGTCTTCATGTACATCTGGGCGGGGCCGCACCACCTGCACTACACCGCCCTGCCCGAATGGGCATCCACGTTAGGCATGCTGTTCTCCGTCATGCTGTGGATGCCATCCTGGGGCGGCATGGTGAACGGTCTCCTCACGCTGCGCGGCGCGTGGCACAAGGTGGTCGAGGAACCAGTGCTCAAGTTCTTCGTCGTCGCCATCACGGCCTACGGCATGGCGACGTTCGAGGGACCGATGCTCTCGATCAAGAGCGTGAACGCGCTGGCCCACTACACGGACTGGATCATCGCCCACGTCCATACCGGGGCGTTAGGCTGGAACGGCTTCCTCACGTTCGGCATGATCTACTGGCTGCTGCCGCGGCTGTTCCAGGCACCGCTGTACAGCAAGAAGCTCGCGGAAGTCCACTTCTGGGTCGCCACGTTCGGCATCCTGCTCTACGTCGTCGCGATCTACTCGGCCGGCGTGACCCAGGGGCTCATGTGGCGCGCGTTCGACGAGACGGGCCGGCTCGCGTATCCCGACTTCGTCGAGACGGTCATGAAGCTCATGCCGATGTACTGGATGCGCGCCGCGGGCGGCACGCTGTACATCGTCGGGATGCTGCTCTTCGGCTACAACATCCTCATGACGTGGCGTCGCCGCCCGGCGAGCTACGAGGTGCCGGTGATCCAGGCGCCGCGCCTAACGAAAGAGTACGTCGAGGGCAACGGCCGCGTCACGCCGGCGCCCGCGGGCGTCTGGGCGCGCTTCGTCGCCATGGACTGGCACCGTGCGTGGGAGCGCCTGCCGGTCACGTTCACGGTCCTGACGGCGGTGGCGGTCATCGTCGCGTCGCTGTTCGAGGTCCTGCCGACGTTCCTCATCCGCTCCAACGTGCCGACGATCGCGTCGGTCAAGCCGTACACGCCGCTCGAGCTCGCGGGGCGCGACGTCTACATCGCCGAGGGGTGCTTCAACTGCCACTCGCAGATGATTCGTCCATTCCGTCACGAGACGGAGCGCTACGGCGAGTACTCGAAGCCGGGCGAGTTCGTGTACGACCATCCATTCCTGTGGGGATCCCGGCGCATCGGGCCCGATCTCGCGCGCGAAGGTGGCAGATATCCGAACCTCTGGCACGTGCGGCACATGGAAGACCCGCGCGCGATCACCCAGAAGTCGATCATGCCCGCGTACCCGCACCTGCTCAAGGATCCGCTCGATTTCGTGGGCATCCAGCGGCGCGTGGATGTCATGGCGATGCTCGGTGTGCCGTACGGCGACGCCGTGAACCGCGCCCCGGAGATGGCTCGCGCACAAGCAGACTCGCTCGCGAAGGCGGTGGAGGGTGAGGGCGGGCCGAAGGGGCTGCAGGACAAGCAGATCATCGCGCTTGTCGCGTACCTACAGCGGCTCGGCCGCGACATCAAGGCGCCGCAAGTCGCGAGGAGCACGCCATGAAGGGGCTTACGGATGTTGTGAGCGGCGCGGGTCTCTCCGTGTACGCCGAGGTCGCGCTGGTGATTTTTCTGATCGCGTTCCTCGGGATCGTGATCTCGCTGTTCGCGCCGGGCAAGCAGCACACCTACGAGCGTCTGCGCCACCTGCCCATCGATGGGGAGGGCGACAATGCCTAACGAAAACAAGCCGGACCAGGACCACCTGCTCGAGCACAGCTACGACGGCATCCAGGAGTTCGACAACCCGATGCCGCGGTGGTGGGTCTACCTCTTCTGGGCGACGATCATCTTCTCGATCCTGTACTTCTTCAACGTCCCTGGCTTCGGGGTCGGCAAGGGCCGACTTGCCGACTACGATCGCGACATGGCCGCCGCCGCGGCGGCCAACGCCAAGCGAAAGGCCGCCGAGCCGGCGGCGGCATCGGGTGAGCAGCTCGCGGCGATGACGAAGGACGCGTCCGTTCTGGCGTTAGGCAAGCAGGTGTTCGGTCAGAATTGCGCCGCCTGTCACCGCGCCGACGCCGGCGGCCAGATCGGCCCGAACCTCACCGACGACTATTGGCTCCACGGCGGTACCCTCGACCAGATCCA
>JAJKIV010000373.1 GCA_021154285.1 Gemmatimonas sp.
GAACAGACTTTTTTCCGCCGACTCGCCGTCTTTGCCGGCGGCTTCACGGTCGATGCCGTCGAGGCGCTGATGGCAGCGTTAGGCGACGCCTGCGACGTGCTCGAGCCGCTGACGGCGCTCGTGAGCCATAGCCTGCTGCGGCAGGACGAGCAGCCGGACGGCGAGCCGCGCTTCGCGATGCTGGAGACGATTCACGCCTTCGCCCGCGAGCAGCTCGCCGAGGCCGGCGAGGAAGACGCCGCGCGCCACGCTCACCTCGAGGTCATGCTCGCCACGGCCGAGGAGGCTGTGCCCTACCTCCGTGGCCCCGAGCAGCGAACGTGGTTCGAGCGACTCGAGCGTGAGCACGACAACCTTCGCGCCGCGATGGACTATGCCCTCGATCGAGGGCACGTCGACGCAGCCACCCGGATGGCCGAGGCGCTCGTCCGCTTCTGGATCGGGGGGTTTCTCACCGAGGGACGGGATCGCATCGATCGCGTGCTCGGTGCGGCCGGTCCCGCGCACAACCGGGAGACGCGCGCGCGGCTCCTCCTGTCGCACGGGGTGATGACACACATGCAGGGCGCCCCGATCGATGCGGCGCTGATCTTCGAGGAGGCGGAGGAACTCTTCCGTGAGGCGGGGGACGAGCGCTCGGTCGCGGTCACGCTCAATCATCTGAGCTGGTCCATGTACCTCGCAGGCAAGCCAACCTCCGCGATCGCGCTCGCCGAGGAGGCGCTCGCCGTTCACGAGCGCTTCGGCGACCTGCGCGGCATCGTGCTCGCGCACAACAATCTCGGTTGGGTGCGGTTCTACCATCGGGGCGAGTTGGCGCAGGCGCGAGAGCATTTCGAGCGGGCGTTCCGCGGTCAGCAATCGTTAGGTGATCCGCGCGGCGTCGCCTTCACCGCGACGACGCTTGCCGTGCTCGAGATGTGGATGGGGAACGTCGAACGCGCCCGTGCGATCCTGAAGGTCGGGACCGATGCCGCCTACCGGACCGGGGACGTTATCCATCGCGCGGTCACGAGCCTATGGTCGGTCGTCATCTCCTACGAGACGCTCGGGTCGGACGACGCTGTGGCATCAATCGACGCCTGGCTCCCGACTCTCCGCGCGCACGGATTTCTCTGGGCGACGGGACTCGCCCTTCAGACCGCCGGCGACGTTCGGCGCGACGCCGGCGATGCCGCTGGCGCGGAGCCGCTGTATGCGGAGAGCGTCGCGCTCCACCATCGAGGCGACGACGCGAGTCTCGCCCAGGTCCTCACCCGGCAGGCCGACGCGCGACGCCAACGCGGAGCGTTGGCCGCGGCGCATGACGCTCTCGATGAAGCGTTCGCGATCACGCGTCGTCTCGGAAGCCGGTTCCTTCTCCCCGAGTGCCTCGATGTGCTGGCGCGCGTGCGGCGTGACGAGGGCGACCATCGGGGCGCCGCGCGGCTGTTCGGCGCGGCCGAGCGGGAGCGTGCGGCGATCGGGGCCGTGCTGCCACCGCGACGCCGCGCGCCTCACGAGCGCGAGGTCGAGTCGCTGCGTGAGGCGTTAGGCGCCGAGGCATTCGCGAACGCATGGGACGAGGCCGAGCCGGCTGCCACGCTCTAGACTACGTGGCGACCACCACCAGGCATAAGGCACTCGTGATCCAGTACACGCCACGACGCCAATCGCCAGCCTTGAACGCCACCAGAGAAGCGCCCACGTTCATGAGGATCAACAGGGCCGGGAAGATCAATTGACTGCGCTTGCTGGCGTCCATGGGGCTACCTCGGCTCGGTCTTCCTCTCGCTCGCGCTGGCTGCAAGCGGCGATGACGGGAGGGGATGGCTCTGTTGGTTGGTGAGGTCGGCTGTTTACTGTTCCACCTTATATGGCGGCAAACACCTCCCGGATTTTTCATCGCACCCGAATCACGTCACGTGTGCCCTTACCATAGACACGCGGCGAAAGCCGCCGCCCTTGTCGCGTTCGCGCTCTTTGGTTGCCGCGGACCGAGCGCTGGCTCTCCGCCACACCCTGCCGAGGCGATGGGTGACGCGGCGGCCATCGCTCGCGCGAGCGTCGACAGCGCGCGCTATCCCTACACCGAGGCGGATATCCGCTTCATGTCAGGGATGATCCACCACCACGCCCAGGCCATTAAAATGGCCCGTTGGGCGCCGACACACGGCGCGAGCGCAGCCGTCGTCCGGCTGACCGAGCGCATCATCAACGCCCAAACCGACGAAATCACGCTGATGTCCAACTGGCTGAGCGCGCGCCGACAGCCGGTCCCGCAGCCCAACCCCGACGGCATGCCGATGTCGATGGGCGGCGAGCAGCATGTAATGCTCATGCCGGGAATGCTGACAGCAGACCAGATGAAGGAATTGGACGCTGCCCGAGGAGAGGAGTTTGACCGCCTCTTCCTCACCGATATGATCCAGCACCACAAAGGCGCCGTGTCGATGGTGAAGGAGCTCTTCGCCGCACAGGGCGCCGGACAGGACGAAACCGTTTTCAAGTTCGCATCGGATGTCCAGGTCGACCAGACCACCGAGATCAACCGCATGCTCGAGATGTTGTTCGCGTTAGGCTCCAACCCGCCGCCAGCCCCCAGGAGGCCGTGATGTCGTCTGTACTTCGTCGCTTTGGTTTCGCCGCCGTAACGGTCGTTGCCGCCTGCGGCACCCCCAAGCCTGCGACGCAGCCCAAGCCCGACCCCGATCCGCGCGTCGGCCTCAAGGCCGGACTCACGAACGCCGGCGAGGCGGTCTCGAACCTCAAGATCCTCGCCAAGGCCGTTTCGCCGCCGGGGTTCGCGGGGATCACCAACTCGGACCTCGCGTTCATGGGCAATTACGCGATCCAGGGCAACTACAACGGTCCGGTGATCTGGGACATGACGAACCCGGCGTCGCCCGTCATGGTCACGGCGTACACCTGTCCGGCCTCGCAGAACGACGTCTCGGTGTACAAGAACCTGCTCTTCATGTCGGCCGAGGCGAATAACGGCCGGATCGATTGCAAGCCCGGTGGCGTTGCCGACACCGTGAGCAAGGAACGGATTCGGGGCATTCGCATCTTCGACATCAGCGACATCCGGAATCCCAAGCTCGTCGCCAACGTACAGACGTGTCGCGGGTCCCACACGCACACCGTGCTCGAGGACCCCAACGACCGCGAGAACGTCTACATCTACGTCTCCGGCTCGGCCGGCATCCGGTCGCCTAACGAGCTCGCGGGCTGTGTCCGAGACACGCCAGACAAGGATGCCGGGTCGTCGCTCATGCGGATCGAAATCATCAAGGTGCCGGTCGCGCACCCCGAGCAGGCGGCCGTGGTGAACCGCGCGAACATCTTCAGCGGCCTCAAGGCGACCGGCACGCACGCGCCCGCGCCCGAAGACGTGGCAAACGCCAAACGCCTCGCGGACTCCGTCCGCGCGGCCGGAGGGTTTGTCGCCAAGAATCCCAACACCGGCAACGACATGGTGATGGGGAATTTCTTCGTGCGCCCGCAGCTCGACAGCATCGTCAAGGCTCGTGGCGGCACCGGCGCGCCGACGGCGGCCGACTCGGCCACACTGCACGCGAACCTTCAGACGATCGTCGACCGTATGATTGCCGCCCAGGGACCCGCGCTCGTCCCCGGCGTGTCGGCGATCTCACCGTTCCGCCAGTGCCACGACATCACCGTCTATCCGTCGCTCGGTCTCGCCGGCGGCGCGTGCGAGGGGCACGGGTTCCTGCTGGACATCAAGGACCCGGTGAATCCCGTTAGGCTCGACGCCGTCTCCGACTCCAACTTCGCCTACTGGCACTCAGCCACGTTCAACAACGATGGCACGAAGCTGCTCTTCTCCGACGAATGGGGCGGCGGCGGCGCGCCGAAGTGCCGCGCGACCGACAAGAAGGAGTGGGGCTCCGACGCGATTTTCCTCATCGAGAATCGCAAGCTCAAGTTCCAGAGCTACTACAAGCTCCCGGCGGCGCAGACCGACAAGGAGAATTGCGTTGCGCATAACGGCTCGCTGATCCCGATCCCCGGGCGTGACGTGATGGTGCAGGCGTGGTACCAGGGCGGCATCTCGGTCTTCGACTGGACCGACGCCGCGCATCCGAAGGAGATTGCGTTCTTCGACCGTGGTCCGGTGGATTCGCTCCGGATGGCGAGCGGTGGATCGTGGTCGGCGTACTGGTACAACGGGGCGATCGTGAGCTCCGAGATCGCGCGAGGGCTCGATGTCGCTGAGCTCACGCCGAGCCAGTACGTCACGCAAAACGAGATCGACGCCGCGAAAACCGTTCGCCTGGAGTACCTGAACGCGCAGGGCCAGCCGAAGTTCGTGTGGCCGCCCAGCTTCGCGCTGGTCAAGGCGTACGTCGATCAGCTCGAGCGCGGCAAATGTCTCTCGGCTGCCCGTGTCGCGGCGGTTCGTCAGGATATCGCGAGCGCCGAGCGTTCGTCGGGTCCGGCGCGCCACGATACGCTCACGAAGCTCGCGTCGCAGCTCGAGGGTGACGCGAAGAGCTCGTGCGACGGACCGAAGGTACAGAAGTTGTCGCAGGCGGTGACGAACCTGTCGAACACGCCAGTACCCTGAGGATCAAACGGATGGATCAAGGGGTCAGAGCCCTTGAACCGATCGGTTCAAGGGCTCTGACCCCTTGATCCATCCGTTTCCTCAACCCCGTCTTTCAGCCTCTCGGTGTCAGCTCGTCCAGCGTGATCCGGTAGACCTTCGCGACGGTGTCGTGGCGGATCGAGTAGCGCTTCGGATACAGGCCCGGGCGCTGCACCGACTCGGGCTGCTTGAGCTCCTCGGTGAACGACGTCGTCGACTCGAGGAACGCCTTCGTGATCATCGGCTCGATGAACTGAAGCGTGCCGCGATGGAAGCCCCAGATGAACGTCTGGTCGAAGGTCTTGCCATTGAACTCTCCCGACGTCTTGTCGACCCAGTGCACACCCATCATCTGGATCGCCTCATTCCCTGGTGCGATGTAGTCGTTCGGGACGAACCGGGAGTCCGCGACAACCGGGTCCCATCCGCCCGGGATCGCCATGACGTCGGCCTCGTTCGTCATGTAGAAATGGAAGTCGAAATGCGGAACCATATACACGTGGTCGGGCATGTGCCCGGCGGGATTCCAGTGCAACATGTTGAACGTGTACTGCGAGCCCGCTTCCTTGGGGAATGGGAGGTTTAGAAACACCGGAGTGGCTGGCAGGTTGCGAAGCGCGGACTCGGAGAGCTCGACGCCGAGCGTCTTCGGGATGCCCATGGCGTCACGGACGACGTAGGTTCGGGCGGTCCCATCGCCCACGCGCATGGGAGCGGCGTAGGCAATCGCGTTGTTGGTCTCGCTCGCTCTGGATTCGCTGCAGCCAGCGAGGGGGAGGACGGGAAGGACGACCAGGGTAGCGATGAGCGCGTGGCGGGCGAGTGACGGGCGCGGCGCGCAAGTGGCGGTCTGCATGGCACGGCTCCGGTAGGGGCTGAAATCGGCTGGTTTGCTGCCTCACCTTGTATGGCGGCAAATGCCCCCCCGATTTTTCATCACACCCAAAATCGCGGCGATTTGCCCTCAGCATCACGCCCATGACCGACGTCACCCAGATGCTCCGCCGCTGGCGCGAAGGCGATCCCGAGGCGCGGGATCGCGTCCTGCCCGTGGTCTATGAGGAACTGCGGCAGCTCGCGCGGGCGCGGCTGCGCGGCGAGCGACCCGGCCACACGCTCGGCACCACGGGGCTCGTACACGAGGCGTATCTGCGGCTGGTGGATGTGGAGCGTGTGGAGTGGCAGGACCGGGCACACTTCCTCGCGATGGCGTCGCGCACGATGCGGCGCGTGCTCATCGACTACGCCAACCAACGCAACGCGGCGAAGCGTGGCGGTGCTCGTCATCAGCTCACGCTCGACGACGCGATTGCGGCGCCGGAGGTGAACCTCGATTCAGTCCTCGAGCTGGACGCCGCGCTCTCGAAGCTCGAGACGATCAACCCACGGCAGGCGAAGGCGGTCGAGCTCCGCTTCTTCGGTGGCCTCACACTCGAGGAGACGGCCGAAGTCCTCGGCACATCGGCGCCGACGACCATGCGGGACCTGCGATTCGCGCAGGCATGGCTGGCGCGGGAGCTCGCGGGATAGGTTGACCCGTATGACCGAGTCTCAGGAGTCGAGCGAGCTCGAAACGGCAATGCTCGCAGTGTACCGCGGGCCGCTCGAGGAGTTTGTCAGCCGACGCGACGCGCTGGCCAAGGAGCTGCGCGCCGCCAAGCGGCGGGACGACGCCGATCGCGTCAAGGCGCTGCGGAAGCCAAGCCGCACGGCGTGGGTGCTCGACAACATCGTCCACGAGGATCCGGCGTCCATCGGCCAGCTCTCGGCTGCGATCAGCGCAGCGCAAACCGTGCACTCCGGTGCCGACCTGCGAGCCGCGATGGAGAACGTACGCGCGGCGATCCGCGACGTGGCCGCGGCCGGTGCGCGCGTCGCGATTCGCGCCGGGCAGCCGATCGATGCGAGCGCACTCGTGACCGCGGTGCACGCGGTGATCGGCGAGACGAGCGCGTTCAACGACCTGCGTGCTGGCCGCCTGGTCGACGTCCCTGACGGCGGCGGCCTCGACATCCTGTCGGCCATCACGATCAGTGTCCCGTCGTCGCCCGCAGTTGCTGCATCGTCGGTTGTCCCGTCGCCTCGACCAACCGCTGCGCCTGCCGTCACGCCGCCTAACGTCGAGCCGAGCGTGCAGGAAGTGGCTCGAGCGGCGAAGGAGGCCGAGCGCGAGATTGCTGCCCGCGCAGAACTGCAGCGCGCGGAGGCGTCGTTGGCGGACGCGCGCGAGCACTCGCTGCGCACGGAAGACCTGGTTCGAGACGCCCGGGCGAAGCTCGATGCTGCCGAACGCGCATTGCTGGACGCGCAAGCCGAGGCACAGGCGCAACGCGCGGACGTCGAACGTGTGCGACGCGACTCGGAGGCGGCAGCGGTGCGCGTGCGAGATGCCGAGCGAGCGGTCACCGCGGCTCGCGCGCGCGTGGCGGACAACGAACGGGGAGAGTCCGGGCGTAGCGAGCGTCGGTGAGATGATCCATGGGATTTGCCGAAAGGAGGCAAAATGTGGACGCTGGCATACACGACAACCAACCGAAGGGCGCCGGATAATCTCCTGACGCCCGGTCAGTGCGGGGGCATGTGCGGTGTGTGGTTGGCCAACATGCACAAGAGAACCTCGAGCCAA